>NZ_MAOM01000006.1:0-18516 GCF_009805925.1 Spiribacter sp. SSL99
GTCATCGTGTTCGGGTTGCTGATCTTCGCCGTCCGATCCGGTCCGACAGCATGCCAAAGGGGATCTGGAGGATGGCCTGGGTGAGGCCGTAGGCACCAATGGCGAGGCCGATCAACGCCGGCGTCGCGCCGTCAAGCTGCGGGCCGTAGAGCGCGAACACCGGCAGGATCAGGAACAATCCCAGCATTCGCAGGCCGAAGATGGTGGCCAGCCCGGCGGTCGCCCGGCGTTCCGCGCCGTTCATCGCCCCGGCGCTGGATGGCTTTGTGCGGTGCACGCTTTCCCCTGTCGGTCAGGTAAGTACTGGCGCGCTATACTATCAAATTGTCTGATACAGGAAGCCCATGGATTCGATCGTCATTGAGGGGGCCCGCACGCACAACCTGCGTGACCTTCACCTCAAGCTCCCGCGCGGCCAGCTGATCGTCATCACCGGTCTGTCCGGATCGGGCAAGTCATCGCTGGCGTTTGACACCCTCTACGCCGAGGGCCAACGCCGCTATGTCGAATCGCTGTCGGCCTATGCCCGGCAGTTTCTCTCGATGATGGACAAGCCCGACGTTGATCACATCGAGGGCCTGTCGCCGGCGATCGCCATCGAGCAGAAATCAACCTCGCATAATCCGCGCTCGACGGTGGGGACCGCCACCGAGATCCACGACTACCTGCGTCTGCTGTTTGCCCGCGCCGGGACACCGCACTGCCCCACCCATGGGCATGCCCTGCAGGCCCAGACGGTCAGCGAGATGGTCGACCAGATCCTCGCCCAGCCCGACGACCGCCGCTATATGCTGCTCGCCCCCCGCATCCGGGGACGCCGCGGCGAGCATCGCGAGGTGTTCGCCGACCTTCGCAACCAGGGCTTTGTGCGCGCCCGGGTGGATGGTCAGGTGGTGGACCTGGATGAGGTGCCCGCGCTTGATCCTCAGGCGCCCCATCGCATCGATGTGGTGGTGGACCGGTTCCGGATCCGCCCGGATCTGGCGGTGCGACTGGCGGATTCCCTCGAGACCTGTCTGGCGCTGGGAGAGGACGTGGCCGAACTCGCCGATATGGACGATCCCGAGGCGCCGTCGATCGTGTTTTCGGCCCGCTATGCCTGTCCCGAGTGTGGTTATGCCATTGCGGAGCTCGAACCCCGGCTTTTTTCGTTCAACAACCCCCAGGGGGCCTGCCCAAGCTGTGACGGTCTGGGGGTGGAGCAGTTCATCGATCCGGCCCGGGTGGTCGCCCACCCCGAACTGTCACTGGCCGGCGGGGCCATTCGTGGCTGGGACCGACGTAATGCCTACTATGCCCAGATCCTCAATGATCTGGCCGCACACTACGGCTTTGACATCGACACGCCCTGGCAGGCCCTGCCCGCCGACCTCCACGACATTCTTCTGTACGGCAGTGGCGATACGCCGATCCGCTTCCACTATGCCGGCGCACGGCGCGGCAACGCTCAGGTCAGCGAGCACCCCTTCGAGGGCATCATTCACAACATGGCGCGGCGTTATCGCGAGACCGAATCCACCGCCGTGCGCGATGAACTGGCCCGGTTCCTCACCCGCCGCACCTGCCCCGACTGCGGGGGCAGCCGCCTTAACGCCGCCGCCCGCCACGTCACCGTGGGCGGTCAGGACCTGGCCGGGATCAATGCCCTGTCCATCGCCGGCGCCGCCGAGGCAATGGCGGCCCTGGATCTGACCGGCGCGCGCGCTACCATCGCCGAGAGCATTCTGCGCGAGATCGGCCAGCGGCTGCGGTTTCTGATCAACGTCGGCCTCGACTACCTGAGCCTTGAGCGAAGCGCTGACACCCTGTCCGGCGGTGAAGCCCAGCGGATCCGCCTGGCCAGCCAGATCGGCGCCGGCCTGGTGGGGGTGATGTATGTGCTCGATGAACCGTCCATCGGGCTGCACCAGCGCGACAACCATCGTCTGCTCGAGACACTCCGCCATCTGCGCGATCTCGACAATACCGTGATCGTGGTCGAGCACGATGAGGACGCCATTCGTGCCGCGGACCACATCATCGATATGGGCCCGGGTGCCGGCCACGAGGGCGGCGCGGTCGTCGCCGCCGGCACGGCCACGGCACTGATGGCCTCCGACGGCTCGCTCACCGGCGACTATCTGGCCGGGCGCCGCCACATCGCCGTACCGACGCAACGGACGGTGCCCGACCCCGCACGCATGATCCGCATCCGCGGCGCCCGCGGCCATAACCTGCAGGCGGTGGACGCGGATTTCCCCGCGGGGCTGATGGTCGGGGTCACCGGCGTTTCGGGCTCGGGCAAATCGACACTGGTCAACAGCACCCTCTACCCGGCCGCGGCCGCCGCACTCAATCGGGCCGACGCCACACCGGCACCCTGCGAGACCATCGAGGGCCTGGAGCATTTCGACAAGGTCGTGGAGATTGATCAGAGCCCGATCGGCCGGACACCGCGCTCCAATCCCGCCACCTATACCGGGCTTTTCACGCCCATGCGCGAGCTGTTCGCCGCCACTTCCGAGGCCCGCTCCCGCGGCTACGGCCCGGGCCGATTCAGCTTCAATGTCCGCGGCGGGCGCTGCGAGGCCTGCCAGGGGGATGGCGTGATCCGCGTCGCGATGCACTTCCTGCCGGATGTCTATGTGCCCTGCGATACCTGCCGGGGGGCCCGCTATAACCGCGAGACCCTGGAGATACGCTATCGCGGCCATACCATCGCCGATGTGCTGGAAATGAGCGTCAGTGAGGCGCTGGAACTGTTCGCCAACATTCCGGCCCTCGCGCGCAAGCTGCGCACCCTCGAGGAGGTTGGACTGGGTTACGTCAAGCTCGGGCAGAACGCGGTCACGCTATCGGGCGGCGAGGCCCAGCGCATCAAACTGGCCCGTGAGCTTGCCCGGCAGAGCACCGGGCAGACGCTCTATATCCTCGACGAGCCCACCACGGGCCTGCACTTTCACGACATCGCGCAGTTGCTCGAAGTCCTGCATCGGCTGCGCGACGAGGGCAACACCCTGGTGGTCATCGAGCACAATCTCGACGTCATCAAGACCTGCGACTGGCTGCTGGATCTGGGACCCGAGGGCGGCAGCGGCGGCGGTCGTATTGTCGCGACCGGGACGCCGGAGGCGGTCGCCGCCGAGCCGGCGTCCCATACCGGCCACTACCTGGCGGCGATGCTCACCAACGGCATCACGGAAGCAGATGCTTGACCGCGTCCCGCTCTTCGATCAGTTCCTGCTCCGTGGCATTCATGCGTGCCTGCGAGAACTCATCAATCAGCAGACCCTGGACGATCTCGTACCGGCCTTCGACGCAGCGCACCGGAAACGAGTAAATCAGCCCCTCGGCGATGCCGTAGCTGCCGTCGGAGGGAATGGCCATGCTCACCCAGTCGTCGCCTGAGGTGCCCAGCGTCCAGTCACGCATGTGATCGATGGCGGCGCTGGCCGCCGAGGCCGCACTCGACTGTCCGCGCGCCTTGATAATGGCGGCGCCGCGCTGCTGCACGGTCGGGATGAAGCTTTCCTCGAGCCAGCCCTGGTCCACCCACTCCATGGCGGGTTTGCCGTCCACTCGCGCATGGCTGACATCGGGGTATTGAGTGGCCGAGTGATTGCCCCAGACCGTCAGCCGTTCAATGTCGGTGACATGGCGGCCAGTCCGGTTGGCGAGCTGCGCCAGGGCGCGGTTGTGGTCCAACCGGGTCATCGCCGTGAAGCAGCGCGGATCCAGATCCGGGGCGTTATGCCGGGCGATCAGGGCATTGGTGTTGGCCGGATTGCCCACCGCCAGGACACGGACGTTACGACTCGCCACGGCATTCATTGCCTGGCCCTGGGTCGAGAAGATCGCCGCATTGGCCTCGAGCAGGTCCTTGCGCTCCATGCCCGGGCCGCGGGGCTTGGCGCCCACCAGCATGATGTAGTCGGCGTCCTTGAACGCCTCCTCGGGCTTATCGCTGGCCTGGAGCCCGGCCACAAGCGGGAATGCGCAGTCATCGAGTTCCATGATGACGCCCTGCACAGCGTCCATCGCGGGTGGAACCTCGAGCAGCTGCAGGATCACCGGCTGATCCGGCCCCAGCATGTCGCCCGAGGCGATGCGAAACAGAAGGCTATAACCGATCTGGCCGGCGGCGCCGGTGACCGCTACACGTACAGGTGTCTTCATGGGACTCCTCCATCAGCATTTAACGCGGCAGTCTAGCAGAACTGCATCGCGCACCCTACGCACACGACGGATGCCCACAAAAAAGCCGCCTGCTGGCGGCTTTTCTGCAACGATGGCCCAATGGCCTTCGATCAACCGGGCGCCCGCGTCAGGCGACGTCCTCGCGCTCTTCCTCGGCCTCGACTACCGGCCGGTCCACCAGCTCGACAAATGCCATGGGCGCGTTGTCACCGGCCCGGTACCCGGCCTTCAGGATCCGCAGGTAACCCCCGGGGCGCTCACGATACCGCGGGCCCAGCTCGTCAAACAGCTTGCTGACGATGGCCTTGTTACGCAGCCGCGAAAACGCCAGACGCCGGTTGGCGGTGGTGTCATTGCCCGCCAGCGTGATCAGCGGCTCGGCGATGCGACGCAGTTCCTTGGCCTTCGGCAGCGTGGTGCGGATGGCCTCATGCTCGAACAGCGACGCCGACATGTTGCGAAACATGGCCTGACGGTGGGAACTGTTCCGATTCAGTTTTCGTCCGGCTTTGCGATGACGCATCTGTCTATCCCCTTAACCCATGGCCCGGTTGCCGTTCTCGAGGCTCGCCGGCGGCCAGCCCTCAAGACGCATACCGAGTTGAAGCCCGTTCTGTGCCAGGACTTCCTTGATTTCGTTGAGTGATTTCTTGCCCAGATTCGGCGTCTTGAGCAATTCCACCTCGGTGCGCTGAACCAGATCACCGACGTAGTGGATGTCCTCTGCCTTCAGGCAGTTGGCGGACCGCACCGTCAGCTCGAGATCATCAATCGGCCGCAGCAGCACCGGATCAACCTCCGGCTCCTTGCGTCGCGGCTGATCCGCGCCTTCGCCGCCCTCGAGGTCGACGAACACCGACATCTGGTCGCGAAGCACGCCCGCCGCGAGGCGCACTGCCTCCTCGGGTTCGATCACGCCACTGGTCTCGACGTCCATGACCAGTTTATCCAGGTCCGTCCGCTGTTCGACACGTGCGCTCTCGACGTTGTAGGCCACACGCCGGACCGGGCTGTAGGTCGCGTCCACGGCCAGCCGGCCGATGGTGCGCTCTTCCTCGGGATCACGTGCCGTGGCGGGCTCGTAGCCCCGACCGCTGGCCACCGTGATCGACATATTGATCTCACCGGCCTTGGTGAGATTGCAGATCACCAGCTCGGGATTCTTGACCTCGACGTTGGACTCCTCGGCGATGTCGGCGGCGGTTACCGTCCCAGGCCCCTTCTTGCTGAGCCGCAGCGTCGCCTGCTCACGCCCGGAGAGGCGCACCGCCAGTCCCTTCAGGTTGAGCAGGATGTCGACGACATCTTCCTGCACCCCATCCACGGCCATGTACTCGTGCAGCACCCCGTCGATCTCGACCTCGGTGACCGCATAGCCCGGCATGGAAGAAAGAAGAACCCGGCGTAGCGCATTCCCCAGCGTGTGTCCGAAACCGCGCTCAAGCGGCTCAAGCATGATGCGGGCACGCTTGTCGCTGACCGCATCCACCTCAACCACCCGGGGTTTAAGGAAGTCCTTAAACTGACCCTGCATGAATACCACTCCTGATCGGTAGTGACGCTGACCGCGTCACTACTTGGAATAAAGCTCGACGATGAGGGATTCGTTGATCTCGGCGGCGAGCTCGGCACGCTCCGGCCGCTGCTTCAGCGTTCCCTTGAAATTCTTGGCGTCGCCCTCGAGCCATTCCGGCACGCCATTCTGCTGGGCCATCTCGAGGGCCGCCTGGACACGCAGCTGCTTCTGCGCCCGATCGCGGATCGCGATCTCGTCTCCCGGCTTGACCTCGGCCGACGCCACGTTGGTGGTTCGCCCGTTGTGGAGAACCGCCCGGTGCGCCACCAGCTGACGCGCCTCGGCGCGCGTGGCCGCAAAACCGAGCCGGTAGACCACGTTGTCGAGACGCGTCTCGAGCAGCTGCAGCAGATTCTCGCCGGTGTTGCCCTTACGCCGGTCGGCTTCCTTGTAGTACTTGCGGAACTGCTTTTCGAGCACGCCATACATACGGCGAACCTTCTGCTTTTCCCGCAGCTGCAGCCCATAGTCCGACAGTCGTCCGCGACGCTGGCCGTGCTGGCCCGGCGGTGTGTCGAGCTTGCACTTGCTGTCGAGCGGGCGGACCCCGCTCTTGAGGTATAGATCTGTCCCCTCGCGGCGGGCGAGTTTGCAGGTCGGTCCAATGTAACGTGCCATGTTCAGAATCCCCTGGTCAGACGCGGCGCTTCTTGGGCGGACGGCATCCGTTGTGCGGAATGGGCGTCACGTCTTCGATGTTGGTGATGCGGTAGCCGACGTTGTTCAGCGCGCGCACGGCTGACTCGCGACCGGGACCCGGCCCCTTGACCCGCACCTCGAGGTTCTTGAGCCCGAAGTCCTTGGCGGACTCGCCGGCACGCTCGGAGGCGACCTGCGCCGCGAACGGTGTGCTCTTGCGGGACCCGCGGAAACCACTGCCGCCAGCGCTCGCCCAGGCCAGTGCATTGCCCTGGCGGTCGGTGATCGTGATCACTGTGTTATTAAAGCTCGCGTTGACGTGCGCGATGCCATCGACAACCGTGCGCTTGACGCGCTTACGGGTGCGGGTGCTTGGCTTGGCCATTTAAAACCTGTCCTGCTATTGCGTTAACGGGTGACGGCGCGACGCGGTCCCTTGCGGGTCCGGGCGTTCGTCTGGGTACTCTGACCGCGGACTGTCATGCCACGCCGATGGCGGATGCCGCGGTAGCAGCCCATGTCCATCAGTCGCTTGATGTCCATGGCCACCTGCCGACGCAGATCGCCCTCGACAGGATATTCATTGACGACAGCGCGCACGCGCTCGAGCTCATCGTCGGTGAGCTCCCGAACCTTGCGGTCAGGTGCGATATCCGCTGCCTTGCAGATGTCCGCTGCTCGCGTCCGGCCGATGCCGTAGATCGAGGTCAGCGCAATTACTGCGTGTTTGTTGGCGGGAATGTTGACGCCAGCAATACGGGCCATGAGCCGTTACTCCAGGATTATTCTTTTCACTCGGAAACCCGGCAGTATAACCAGATCACCCATTTGCATTCAAGATATGCGCCGCCATCAGCCCTGACGCTGCTTGTGGCGGGCATCGGAGGTGCAGATCACCCGCACGGTGCCGCCCCGCTTGATGACCTTGCAGTTGCGGCAGATCTTTTTAACCGAGGCACGTACTTTCATCGTCCCGTCTCCAAATTTCCTGTTCAGCGTGCCAGGCCGCTGCCGCCACCACGGCCATGCGCCTGCAGATTAGCTTTTTTCATCAGTGGTTCGTACTGATGCGATACCAGATGGGCCTGCAGCTGCGACATGAAGTCCATCACCACCACCACGATGATCAGCAACGAAGTCCCCCCGAAATAGAAGGGCACGTTGAGGTAGAGGATCAGGAACTCGGGCAGCAGACACACCGCTGTAATGTACCCGGCGCCGACCAATGTCAGACGCGTCATCACCTTGTCGATATACCGCGAAGTCTGCTCACCGGGCCGCACACCGGGGATGAAAGCGCCGGAGCGTTTCAGGTTGTCGGACGTATCCCGGGCGTTGAACACCAGCGCGGTATAGAAAAAGCAGAAAAAGATGATCGCCGCGGCGTAGAAGGCGATGTACAGGGGCTGCCCGGGGCTTAGTGTCTGACCCAGCCGCTGCATCCAGGACAGCCCCTCCATCTCCCCGAACCACTGACCGATGGTGGCCGGGAACAGGATGATGCTGGAGGCGAAGATCGCCGGAATCACACCCGCCATGTTGATCTTGAGCGGCAGATGACTGGTCTGCCCCGCGTACATCTTACGACCCTGCTGGCGCCGCGCGTAGTTGATGGTGATCCGCCGCTGGCCGCGTTCCATGAACACGATGAACCAGATCACCGCCACCGCCAGAAGCAGGAGCACCAGCACTGTGGGTATCCCCAGCTCGCCGGTGCGCGTCAGCTCCAGCGTACCCCCCAGCGCCGACGGCAGCCCGGCCACGATGCCGGCAAAGATGATCAGCGAGATGCCATTGCCGATGCCGCGTTCGGTGATCTGCTCACCCAGCCACATCAGGAACATCGTGCCGGTGACCAGCGTGGTCGTGCCCACAAACACGAACATCGGCCCCGGGCTGAGCACCACGCCCTGGTTCTGCAGGGCGACGGTGATGCCGATCCCCTGGAACAGGGCAAGCCCCAGCGTTCCATAGCGCGTGTACTTGGTGATGACGCGCCGACCCTGCTCGCCTTCGCTGCGCAACTGCTTGAGGGACGGCACCACCGCCGACATCAGCTGCATGATGATCGATGCCGAGATATAGGGCATGACCCCCAGAGCAAAAATCGACAGCCGTCCCAGCGCGCCGCCGGAGAACATGTTGAACATGTCGAGGATGGTCCCCGACTGCTGCTCGAACATGTCGGCCAGTGCGCCCTGATCGATACCGGGTATCGTAATGTGCGCCCCGAGGCGATAGATCACCAGGGCGATCACCACGAACGTCAGCCGCTGACGGACTTCCGTCAGTCGGCCCATGCCTCCAAGGGCACCCGCGTTGGCGGAGGGGCCAGCCACTTATACCTCGACCTTGCCGCCGGCTTTCTCGATGGCCGCCCTGGCGCCGGCGGTGGCGCGGACTCCGCGCAGCGTCAGCGCCCGATGCACCTCGCCGGACAGGACCACCTTGGCCGCCCGAGCATTGCGCGGGACGACACCCGCCGCCTGCAGGGTGTCGAGGCTGACCTCGTCGCCGTCGACCTGGCCGATCTCGTGGAGCCGGACCTCGGCGACGTACTGCCCCTTGCGCGAGTTGAAGCCGACCTTCGGCACCCGCCGCTGCAGCGGCATCTGGCCGCCTTCGAACCCAACCTTGTGGAAGCCACCGCTGCGGGACTTCTGGCCTTTATGACCACGGCGCGCGGTCTTGCCCATGCCGGAGCCTGCGCCCCGGCCAACGCGCTCGGCGTCGGGCCGTGAGCCCGGCGCCGGGCGGAGTGTATTCAATCGCATCGTCTAGACCTCCTCGACGGAGAGCATGTAGGAGACTTTATTGATCATCCCGCGATTCTCCGGCGTATTCGCGACCAGCACGCTATGGTGCATCCGCCGCAGGCCGAGCCCGGCGATGCATGCCTTGTGGCTGGCCACGCGGTTCGCGAAGCTGCGGACCACCGTGACACGAAGCTGCTTACTCTTTGCCATGATCAGCCCTGCACCTCTTCTACCGTCTTACCGCGCTTCGCCGCGACGTAGTCCGGCGAGTCATACTCGGTCAGGGCGTTGATGGTGGCCTGCACGACGTTGATCGGATTCCGTGACCCGAGCGACTTCGCCAGCACGTCGTTGACGCCCACGACCTCGAAGACCGCACGCATCGGCCCACCGGCGATGATCCCGGTACCCGATGATGCCGGCTGCATGTAGACCTTGCTCGAGCCGTGATAGCCGTTCATGGAGTACTGCAGCGTCGGGCCGTTGAGGTTGACCTTGCGCATGTTGAAGCGCGCCCGCTCCATCGCCTTCTGGATGGCCAGCGGCACCTCGCGCGCCTTGCCGTAACCAAAGCCGACCGAGCCGTCGCCGTCACCGACCACCGTCAGTGCGGTGAAACCAAACTGGCGGCCGCCCTTAACAACCTTCGCCACGCGGTTGATGGTAATGAGCTTCTCGCGGAGGCCCTCACCATTGACATCATTTGTCGCCATCGCCTACGTGCCCCTATTCAGAATTTGAGTCCGGCTTCACGGGCCGCATCGGCGATCGCCCGCACCCGGCCGTGATAATTGAAGCCCGAGCGATCGAACGCCACCTCGGTGACACCCGCAGCGGTGGCGCGCTCGGCGATTGCCTGACCGATGGCCTTCGCTGCCGCGACATTGCCGCCGTTGGCGAGCGATCCGCGCATGTCCTTCTCGAGCGTCGACGCCGACGCCAGGGTCCGCGACGCGTCGGCGGAGATCACCTGCGCATAGGTGTGGCGCGGGGTGCGGTGCACCGTCAACCGCGCGGCTCCGAGCTCCCGCATCTTGGCGCGACCCTTGCGGGCGCGACGCTCTCTTGCTGCCTTCTTTTGCATCGCCATTACTTCTTCTTGGCTTCTTTCATGATGACCCGCTCGTCAGCGTAGCGAACGCCCTTGCCCTTATAGGGCTCCGGCGGACGGTACGCGCGGATATCAGCAGCGACCTGTCCGACCTGCTGTTTATCCACACCGCGGACCACGATTTCGGTGTTGGAGGGTGTCTCGACCGTGATGCCCTTCGGCACCGGGTGCTCCACCGGATGCGAGAAACCGAGGGTCAGGTTGACCGTGTCGCCCTTGGCCTGGGCGCGGTATCCGACGCCCACCAGCTTGAGACGCCGCTCGAACCCCTCGTGCACCCCGCGCACCATGTTGTTGATGAGTGCCCGCGTGGTACCCGCCAGCGCAACCGCCTCCTGGCGTTTGCGGTTGGGCACGAAGGTCAGCACCTGCTCGTCCTGCGCGACATCGACCCACTCGTGGATCGTATGGTGGAGTTCGCCTTTGGCCCCCTTGACGCTGACCTTGCGGTCGTCGCCAAGGTTGACTTCGACGCCACTCGGGATCGCGACCGGACTGTTCGCTACTCTCGACATGACCGTTTATCCCGTCTCTAGAAAACCACGCAGAGGACTTCACCACCGTGGCCGGCGTCGCGCGCCGCCCGGTCGGTCATCACACCCTGCGAGGTGGAAATGATGGCTGTTCCCAGACCACCGCGCACCCGGGGCAGCGTTCCCCGGCCTTCAAAGCGCCGCAGTCCGGGCCGACTCACGCGCTGGATTTCCTCGATGACCGGCCGGCCCTCGTAGTACTTCAGCGTCACCGCCAGCGTGGGCTTTTTCTCGGTGCCTTCGACCCGATAGTCGTGGACATAGCCCTCCTCCTTCAGGACCCGGACGATGGCCAGCTTCAACTTCGAGGAGGGCATCGAGACCTCCGTCTTCTCAGCGGTCTGCCCGTTACGAATGCGGGTCAGCATATCCGCGATGGGATCGGTCATGCTCATGTTCGCGTCACCTGGTTCCTTGCCTGGTTACTGTTGCCCATGCCGCTTACCAGCTGGACAGCTTCAGGCCGGGGATCTCACCGCGCATGGCGGCCTGGCGGAGCATATTCCGGGACAGGCCGAATTTGCGGTAGTAGCCGCGCGGCCGTCCGGAAACGTTGCACCGATTGCGGCCCCGCACCGGGCTGGCATTGCGGGGCAGATTCTGCAGCTGCTCCTGGGCTGCCACCCGCTCCTCCTCGGAGGAGGCAGGGCTGCGGATAATCTCCTTGAGCTCCGCCCGCTTCGCCGCATGCCTGTTGCGAAGCCGCTCGCGCTTGAGCTCACGCTGGACCATGGAAACCTTGGCCATTTCCTGCCCTCTTTACTTGCGGAAGGGGAATCCAAAGCCCTCCAGAAGGGCCTTGGCTTCCTCGTCCTTGACTGCGGTAGTGCCGATCGCAATGTCCATACCGCGGACAGCGTCGATCTTGTCGAATTCAAGCTCCGGGAACACCAGCTGCTCACCGATTCCCAGATTGTAGTTGCCCCGTCCATCGAACGAGCGCGGCGAAAAGCCGCGGAAATCGCGGATCCGCGGCCCGGCGATATTGATCAGCCGGTCGAGGAACTCGTACATCCGCTCGCGACGCAGGGTCACCTTGACGCCGATGGGCCAGCCCTCGCGGATCTTGAACCCGGCAACGGCTTTGCGCGTGTAGGTCACCACCGGCTTCTGCCCGGTAATGGCCGCCAGATCGCCCGCGGCGTTGTCCACGACTTTCTTGTCGCGTATCGCCTCGCCGACGCCGATGTTCACCGCGATCTTGTCGAGCCGCGGGACCTGCATCGGATTGGCATATTCGAATCGCTGCGACAGCGTGCCGATGATTTCGTTTGTGTATTGCTCACGCAATCTGGCCATCTCGATACCCTAATCAATCAGCGTGTTGTCGGACTTGAAAAAGCGCACCCGACGCCCGGCTTCGCCATCGCGGATCCCGACCCGATCAGGCCGCCCGGTGTTCGGGTTGTAGATCGCCACATTGGAGCGGTGCAGCGGCTTTTCCTGCTCGATGATTCCGCCGGAATCATTCGCCTGGGGATTGGCACGCTTATGCTTTTTCACCTTGTTCGCGTTCTCGACAACGATGCCGTCACGCTCGGGCAGGACCCGGATGACGCGGCCGCGCCGCCCCTTGTCCTTGCCCGCAATGACCATGACTTCGTCACCGGCTTTAATCTTCTGCATCGTTACAGCACCTCCGGCGCCAGAGAGATGATGCGCATGAAACGCTCGTTGCGGAGCTCGCGCGTCACCGGACCGAATACACGGGTGCCGACTGGCTGCAGGTTGGCGTTGAGCAGCACGGCCGCATTGCCGTCGAAGCGGATCAGCGAACCGTCCTGCCGGCGCACGCCACGCTTGGTCCGTACGACGACCGCGTTATACACCTCGCCCTTCTTGACCCGGCCCCGCGGGATGGCGTCCTTGACACTCACTTTGATGATGTCGCCGATGCCGGCGTAACGGCGCTTGGAGCCGCCCAGTACTTTGACGCACTGCACCTCCCGGGCCCCGCTGTTGTCCGCCGCGCCTAGCAGCGTCTGCATCTGAATCATGGCGATTGACTCTCTATGATTGATCGTTGCTTACTGAACGGCCCGCTCGAGCACGTCCACAAGCCGCCAGGTCTTTTGCTTGGACACCGGCCGGCATTCGACGACCGACACCCAATCCCCCTTCTGGCAGACGTTGTCCTCGTCGTGCGCGTGAACCTTCGTCGTCCGACGGATGTACTTGCCGTAGAGCGGATGCGGCACGAGGCGCTCGACCACCACGGTGATGGTCTTGTCCATCGCCGTGCTGACGACGCGGCCATTGACCGTGCGCTTGACGCTTTCCTTATTACTCATGACTGCTCACCACTCCCGGTCTTCTCGTTGAGCACGGTCTTGATCCGCGCGATATCACGCCGGACCCGCGTCATCTGGTCGGGCCGCGCCAGCTGCCCCGTGGCCTGCTGCATGCGCAGATTGAACTGCTCCTTGCGCCGCTCGAGAAGCTCGCTCTCAAGGCTCTCGACGGACTTGTCCCGCAATTCTCTGGCCTTCATCACATCACCGTCCGTTCGACGAACCGGGTGTGCACGGGCAGCTTGGCCGCCGCGCGGCGGAATGCCTCGCGCGCCACTTCTTCCGACACGCCCTCGATTTCGTAAATCACACGACCCGGCTGCACCTTGGCGGCCCAGTGGTCGACATTACCCTTGCCCTTGCCCTGGCGAACCTCGAGGGGCTTGGACGTGATCGGCGCATCCGGAAAGATGCGGATCCAGATCTTGCCACCGCGCCGGACATGCCGGTTGATGGCCCGTCGGCCGGCCTCGATCTGACGCGCCGTCACCGGCCCGCGCGTCGTGGACTTCAGGCCGAATTCGCCGAAGTTCACCTTGTCGCCGCGGGTTGCCAGACCGTTGTTACGGCCTTTCTGCTGTTTCCTGAATTTTGTGCGCTTTGGCTGAAGCATGACTGACTCCTTGTAGCGGCGTTAGCCCGCGGCCCGCTGGCTGGGAACGGTGTCGGTATCAAGGATCTCGCCCTTGAACACCCAGACCTTCACGCCGATGACACCGTAGGTGGTCTTCGCCTCGGCAAAGCCGTAGTCGATGTCCGCCCGGAGCGTATGCAGCGGGACACTGCCCTCGCGGTAGTACTCGCTACGCGCGATTTCGGAGCCGTTCAGCCGGCCGCCGACCTGGACCTTGATGCCCTTGGCGCCGAGCCGCATGGCGTTGCCGACGGCGCGCTTCATGGCCCGACGGAACATGATGCGGCGCTCCAGCTGCTGGGCGACATTGTCGGCGACCAGCTGCGCATCGAGCTCCGGCTTGCGGATCTCTTCGATGTTCACATGCACCGGGATCCCCATGCGCTGCGTCAGCTGGCGCCGGAGGCGATCGATGTCTTCGCCCTTCTTGCCGATGACGATGCCGGGCCGCGCCGTGTGGATCGTGATCAATGCGTTCTTGGCGGGCCGCTCGATGCGGATCTTGCTGATCGACGCATGCGCGAGGCGCTCGCGGATGAACTCACGGATCTTGTAGTCCGTGTACAGCTGATCACCGTAGCGGTTGCTGTTGGCGAACCACATCGACCGCCAGTCTTCGGTAATGCCCAGCCGGAATCCCGTTGGATGAACCTTGTGTCCCATTCCTAAACCCCTAGTCCTCAGCGACGGCCACGGTAATGTGGCTCGTGCGCTTCAGGATACGATTCGCCGAGCCCTTGGCCCGAGGCTGAATCCGCTTGTACATCGGGCCCTCGTCGACCTGGATGCGCGCGATGCGCAGCTCGTCGATGTCGGCCCCACTGTTGTGCTCCGCGTTGGCAATCGCGGAATCAACGACCTTTCGCACAATGCCCGACGCCTTGCGGGGGCTGAACTCGAGCACTTCCAGCGCCCGCGACACTGGAAGGCCACGGATCTGGTCAGCAAGGAGCCGCACTTTCTGCGGCGAAATGATCGCGTATCGAAGCCTGGCCGCCGTTTCCATGCTTACCTCTTCGCCTTCTTGTCGGCCTGGTGACCCTTGAACGTCCGGGTGGACGCGAATTCACCGAGCTTGTGACCGACCATGTTCTCGTTGACGAGCACCGGCACATGCTGACGGCCGTTATGCACCGCAATGGTCAGACCGACCATCTCCGGCACTACCATCGATCGCCGCGACCAGGTCTTGATCGGACGCTTACTGTTGGCCTCCGCCGCCACCTGAACTTTCTTCAGGAGGTGCGTATCAATGAACGGGCCTTTTCGAATCGAGCGTGGCACTTCTGATCCACCCCTTTCCGTTAGCGTTTGCGACGGCGCACGATAAGCTTATCGGTGCGCTTGTTGCTGCGGGTCTTGTGACCCTTCGTCGGAATACCCCAGGGGGTTACCGGATGGCGCCCACCCGACGTCCGACCCTCACCACCACCGTGGGGATGGTCCACCGGGTTCATCACCACGCCGCGCACCGTCGGGCGCCGTCCGGCGATCCGCGTCGCCCCCGCCTTGCCCATGGAGCGCAGCGAGTGTTCGCCGTTGCTGACCTCGCCGATGGTGGCCCGGCACTCGCTGAGCACCTTGCGCATCTCACCGGAGCGCAGACGCAGCGTAGCGTAGGCGCCCTCACGGGCGACCAGCTGCACACCGGCACCGGCGGAGCGCGCCATCTGCGCGCCCTTACCCGGCCGCATTTCGATGCAATGCACCTGCGTACCCAGCGGAATGTTGCGCAGCGGCATCGTGTTGCCCGGCTTGATGGGCGACCCCTGACCCGAGCGGACCTCTTGGCCCACCTTGAGGTTCTTGGGTGCAATGATGTAGCGGCGCTCGCCGTCCCGGTACAACAGCAGCGCGATGTTCGCACTGCGATTGGGGTCGTACTCCAGCCGCTCCACGCGCGCCGGAATGTCTTCCTTGTTGCGCCGGAAATCGATGTCGCGATAGCGCCGCTTGTGCCCACCGCCGATATGGCGCGTGGTGATGCGGCCCTGATTGTTCCGTCCGCCACTCTTGTTGAGCTTGCGGACCAGGGGCGCATAGGGCTCGCCCCGGTAGAGATCGCTTTTCACCGGCTGGGCGACGAACCGACGCCCGGGCGAGGTGGGTTTTGCTTTACGCACTGCCATGATCGTTCAGTCCTGTCCGCTTATTCCACGCCGCCGATGAAATCCAGCTCATGGCCCTGCTCGAGCGCCACATAGGCTTTCTTCCAATCGGGACGACGACCCTGGATCCGCCCGAAGTTCTTGCGCTTGCCGTTGACATTGGCCACGCGCACATCCCGGACCTCGACCTCGAACAGCTGCTCGACAGCCGCCTTGATTTCGCGCTTCGTCGCGTTGCGCGCGACCTTGAACGCCACCTGGTTGGCCTCGTCCGCAATCACCGTGCTTTTCTCGGAGATATGCGGTCCGCGAAGCACCTGGTACATCCGCTCCTGATTCATGCGAGCCACTCCTCAATACGCCGCAGCGCATCCGTTGTGATGACGACGTTCTCATGGGCCAGCAGCGTCACCGGGTCGAGGCCGACCGTATCGCGGACATCAACGCGCGGCAGGTTGCGGACCGCCAGGTAAAGCGCCTCACTGACTTCAGTCGTCACGATCAGCACGTCCTCGCTGCCGGTCAGCCCCTTGATCTGGGCGCGGGCGTCGCGTGTGCGGGGCCCGTCGACCTCGAACGTGCTCACGACCTGCAGGCGCTGCTGCCGAAGGAGCTCCGAGAGGATCGAGCGCAGCGCGCCGCGATACATCTTGCGATTGACCTTGACCGAATGATCCCGCGGCTTGGCCGCGAAGGTCTGACCACCACTGCGCCAGATCGGACTGCGGATCGTGCCGGCACGGGCCCGACCGGTGCCCTTCTGCCGCCACGGCTTGACGCCGCCGCCGCTGACTTCCGAGCGGGTCTTCTGGGCCTTCGTGCCCGCCCGCGCCCCGGCCAGGTACGAAACCACGACCTGGTGAACGAGCGGCTCACGGAATTCAGCACCGAGAACGGTCTCGGAGACCTCGATGGTCGAGCCGTCACCCTGCAATGTTAGCTGCATCAGTTACCTCCCGCCGCGGCGAGCTGTTTGACCGCCGGGCGCACAATGACGTCCCCGTCCGCCGGCCCGGGAACCGCGCCGCGGACCAACAGCAGGTTGCGCTCGGTGTCGACCCGAACCACCTCGAGATTCTGTGTGGTCTCACGGACATTACCCATCTGCCCGGACATCTTCTTGCCCGGGAACACGCGACCCGGATCCTGCGCCTGGCCGATCGAGCCGGGCACACGGTGGGATGCCGAGTTGCCGTGCGAGTTGTCCTGCGTGCGGAAATTGTGGCGCTTGACCGTCCCCGCGAAGCCCTTACCCTTGGAGGTACCGGTCACATCAACGATGGCCCCTGCCTCGAACTGCTCGACGGTCAGCGTGCCACCGGCCTGGATGTCTTCGCCGGCATCGCTGCCGAGCCGGAACTCCCAGAGTCCGCGGCCCATCTCGACACCGGCCTTGGCGACATGCCCGGCAATGGCCTGGTTGACGCGGGACGGACGACGCTCTCCGGCGGTGACCTGAACGGCACTGTAACCATCATGGCCCTGTGCCTTGATCTGCGTGACGCGGTTCGGGGTGGCCTCGACCACCGTCACGGGGATGCTCTCACCCGTATCCGTAAAAATCCGCGTCATGCCGCGTTTGCGGCCGACGATTCCGATTGCCATCGTCGCTACCCTCTTCTATCAGCTGAACGTATCCCCGCAGGCAGACCGATGGCTTACCTGCTGGGTGATCATCAACCGAATTGTTTCTTTCGGATTGATGCCGGCCTGGGCCGGCCTAAAAGAGGCCCGCTCCGGCGGGCTGATACAGGATCAGTGCCGGAGTAGTTCCCCGAAACTCAGGAGAGCTTGATCTGCACATCGACGCCGGCGGCGAGGTCGAGCTTCATCAGCGCGTCGACCGTCTTGTCCGTCGGGTCGATGATGTCCATCAACCGCTTGTGAGTCCGAATCTCATACTGATCGCGCGCGTCTTTGTTGACGTGCGGCGAAATCAGAATGGTATACCTTTCCTTCTTCGTCGGCAAGGGAACCGGGCCCTGTATATGGGCGCCGGTCCGCTTGGCCGTCTCGACGATCTCCCGGGCCGACTGATCGATCAGCCGATGGTCGAATGCCTTGAGACGAATCCGGATTTTCTGGTTATTCGATGCCATAGTCGTTTACTCGAGGATCTTGGAGACGACGCCGGCACCCACGGTGCGGCCGCCCTCGCGGACCGCGAAGCGCAGACCCTCTTCCATCGCGATCGGCGCGATCAGCGACACGGTCATCTGCACGTTGTCACCCGGCATCACCATCTCCGTGCCCGAGGGCAGGTCACAGGCACCGGTCACGTCCGTGGTCCGGAAGTAGAACTGCGGGCGGTAGCCATCAAAGAACGGCGTGTGACGGCCGCCCTCGTCCTTGCCCAGCACATACACCTCGCACTCGAACTTGGTGTGCGGCGTGATCGAGCCGGGCTTGCACAGCACCTGGCCGCGCTCGACATCATCGCGCTTCGTGCCGCGCAGCAGCGCGCCGATGTTATCCCCGGCACGCCCCTCGTCGAGCAGCTTGCGGAACATCTCCACCCCCGTGACCACCGTCTTGGTCGTCGGGTTGATGCCCACGATCTCCACATCCGAGCCGGTCTTGATAATGCCGCGCTCCACGCGACCGGTCACCACCGTGCCACGGCCCGAGATCGAGAAAACATCCTCGATGGGCATCAGGAACGCACCGTCCACCGCCCGCTCCGGCTCCGGCA
>NZ_MAOM01000007.1:0-16033 GCF_009805925.1 Spiribacter sp. SSL99
GCATGGATGGCCGTGGCCGGGCCCTCGACAATGTCTTCGTCGAGCGACTGTGGCGAACGCTGAAGTACGAGGACGTCTACCTGCGGGGCTACGACAGCCCGACGGCCCTGGAGCGTGGGCTGGGCAGATACATCGACTTCTACAACACAGAGCGACCACATACCGCGCTTGATCAAAGAACCCCGGCTGAGGTCCACTGGGCTCATATGCCGGAAACTTAATGCCGATGGAGACCCCACCGGTCTTTACAACTTAACCGCTACCAGTGGTCCGAAGGATGGGGTCCACCTCAGGTGACCGGTCGCGTGGAGCGCGGCATCATCAAGACCGGCTCGGATGTGGAGATCGTGGGCATCAACCCGACGACCAAGACGGTGGTCACGGGGGTGGAGATGTTCCGCAAGCTGCTCGACGAGGGGCGTGCCGGGGATAACATCGGCGCGCTGCTGCGCGGCACGAAGCGCGATGATGTCGAGCGCGGCCAGGTGCTGTGCAAGCCCGGCTCGATCACGCCGCACACCAAGTTCGAGTGCGAGGTGTATGTGCTGGGCAAGGACGAGGGCGGCCGTCACACGCCGTTCTTTGATGGCTACCGCCCGCAGTTCTACTTCCGGACCACGGACGTGACCGGTGCCTGTGACCTGCCCTCGGGCACGGAGATGGTGATGCCGGGTGACAACGTGCAGATGACCGTGTCGCTGATCGCGCCGATCGCGATGGAAGAGGGTCTGCGCTTCGCGGTCCGCGAGGGCGGCCGCACCGTGGGTGCCGGCGTCGTCTCCAAGATCCTCGAGTAAACCGATCGCGTGTTGTCAAGGCCCTGGGGTTTCAAAACCCCGGGGCTTTGCGTACACTACCGAGTTCGCCGTTTGATGGCCGGTCAAACGCGAGTATAGGCCAGTAGCTCAATTGGCAGAGCAACGGTCTCCAAAACCGTAGGTTGGGGGTTCGAGTCCCTCCTGGCCTGCCATTTAATCCGGTCACCAACAGCGTCGCGGGTTCCATGAGCGCAAACGATCAGACGACGACCACGGGTACGGACAAGGCCAAACTGACTTTGGCCGCCGCGACCTTCCTTGCAGGTGTGGTCGGTTTCTATGGCCTCGAAGGCCAGTCCGACCTGATTCGCGTGGTTGGCATGGTGGTCGTGGCAGCCATCGCCATCGCCATTGCAATGACCAGCCAGCCCGGGCGGAACGCCTGGAGCTTCGCCCGCGAGGCGCGCCAGGAGCTGCGCCGCGTGGTGTGGCCGACCCGGCAGGAGTCGATTCAGACGACGCTGGTCGTGCTGGTCATGGTTTTCATCGTCGCCGTCCTGCTGTGGCTGATGGATATGTTTTTCATGTGGGGCGTTGGCGCCCTCGTACGCCCCGGAGGCTGATCACTCATGGCGAAACGCTGGTACGTCGTTCACGCGTATTCCGGGTTTGAAAACCAGGTGAAAAAGGCGCTCGAGGAGCACATCGCGCGGGCCGGCATGGAAGACGAGTTCGGCGAGGTGCTGGTACCCGCGGAAGAAGTCGTCGAGATGAAGGAAGGCCAGCAGCGTCGCAGCGAGCGCAAGTTTTTCCCGGGCTATGTCCTGGTGCAGATGGAAATGGGCGACGACACCTGGCATCTGGTCAAGAACGTGCCGCGGGTGATGGGGTTCATCGGTCCGTCGCGGGGGCGCCCGGCGCCGATCTCCGACGCCGAAGCCGCCAACATTCTCGATCGCGTCCGCGAGGGCGTCGACAAGCCGCGTCCGAAGGTGCTGTTCGAAGTCGGCGAAGTGGTGCGCGTGACCGACGGCCCGTTCAATGACTTCAATGGCGTGGTCGAGGAAGTCAACTACGAGAAGAGCCGCCTGCGGGTGGCGGTTCTGATCTTCGGTCGCTCCACCCCGGTGGAGCTCGATTTCAGTCAGGTCGAAAAGACCTAGTCAGGCGGTCCGCCGTCAGGGGAGCCGGGGTGAAAGCCCCCGGCGCTACTACCCACATCAGGAGCTCAATCAATGGCGAGAAAAGTCGAAGCCTACATCAAGCTGCAGGTCCCCGCCGGGGCCGCCAAGCCGAGCCCGCCGGTGGGTCCGGCGCTGGGTCAGCATGGCCTGAACATCATGGAGTTCTGCAAGGCGTTCAACGCGCAGACCCAGGACATGGAGCAGGGTCTGCCGACCCCGGTGGTGATCACCGTTTACTCCGACCGCAGCTTTACGTTCATCACCAAGACACCGCCGGCCGCGGTCCTCCTCAAAAAGGCCGCGGGCATCAAGTCGGGCAGCGGCACGCCGCACACCACCAAGGTGGGTACGGTGAATCGTGAGCAGCTCGAGGAGATCGCGCAGACGAAGTGGCCCGATCTCAATGCCGCTGGTATGGAAGCGGCGGTCAAGACGATCGCCGGCTCCGCCCGCAGCATGGGCCTGAACGTGGAGGGGGTGTAACGCCATGGCAAAACTGACCAAGCGCCAGCGCGTATTCGAAGAAAAGATCGATCGCGATCGCCTGTACCCGGCTCAGGAGGCGTTCAACCTGCTCAAGGAGCTCGCCACCGCGAAGTTCACCGAGTCCATCGACGTCGCCGTCAATCTGGGGATTGATCCGCGCAAGGGTGATCAGATGGTGCGCGGCTCAACGGTGCTGCCGAATGGCACCGGCAAGACCGTCCGGGTCGCCGTGTTCGCCCAGGGAGCCAATGCCGAGGCCGCCGAGGCGGCCGGTGCCGACACCGTGGGAATGGACGACCTGGCCGAGCGCATGCAGGGCGGCGAACTGGATTATGACGTGGTCATTGCCAGCCCGGACGCCATGGGCGTCGTCGGTAAGCTGGGCCGTCTGCTGGGCCCGCGGGGGCTGATGCCCAACCCGCGCGTGGGCACGGTCGCCACGGATGTGGCCGAGGCCGTGCGTAACGCCAAGGCCGGGCAGGTGCGCTACCGCGCCGACCGTGGCGGGCTGATTCATTGCAGCCTCGGCAAGGCCGATTTCGAGCCGGAGGCCCTCGCGCAGAACCTCCAGGCCCTGATCAATGATCTGCAGAAGATCAAGCCGGCCTCGTCGAAGGGTGTCTATCTTAAACGGGCCACGGTCTCCACGACGATGGGGCCGGGGGTGCCGGTGGATCTGGGGGCGCTGACCTAGTCGGCGGCTCCGATGTCGCGGCCATTGTGTCAATGGCTGCTGGCTGTCATCGAGACAGCCGTCATAGACCGTTGGGTGCGGTTCGCCGCGTAAGTGTCATACGACCGCCAGCGGTAGACGGTGTGCCGGACAGGACAGGTTTCCTGCACGGGTTCACCGTTACGGGGCAGACGGGCCGAAGGTCCGGATGCCATTACCAACCGCCGTTCCAGGAGGCATTTGAATGGGCGTAAGTCTGGAACAGAAAAAGCGGATGGTGCAGGAAGTCGCTGAGGTGGCTGGTCAGGCCCATTCCGCGGTTGCCGCGGAATACCGGGGTCTGTCCGCCGGTGATATGGACAGCCTGCGTGTGCAGGCCCGGGATGCGGGCGTTTATGTGCGGGTGGTTAAGAACACCCTCGCGAAGCGCGCCGTCGAGGGCACGCAGTTCGAGTGCATGAGCGAAGACCTTGAAGGTCCGCTGGTGCTCGCGTTCTCGCAGGAAGATCCCGGCTCAGCCGCCCGTGTTCTCAAGAGCTTTGCCAAGGAACACGAACAGCTGGTAGTGAAAATGCTGGCGGTCGGCGGGGAGAAATACCCCGGGTCCGAGATCGACCGGCTGGCCACACTGCCCACCTACGACGAGGCGATCAGTCGCCTCATGGCGACCATGCAGGCGCCGGTACAGAAGCTCGCCACCACCCTCAACGAGGTGCCCGGCAAGCTGGTGCGTACCGTCTCCGCGGTCAAGGACGCCAAGCAGTAGGATCGACAGCCCTGTCGCTGCCGTTCGCGCAATTATCAATCGAATCAGCCAGGAGAAAACACAATGGCCGTTTCCAAGGAAGACATCCTCGAGAGCATCTCGAACATGACCGTCATGGAGGTCGTCGAGCTCATCGAGGCGATGGAAGAGAAGTTTGGTGTCACCGCTGCCGCCGCCGTTGCTGCAGCACCCGCCGCCGGTGGCGGTGAGGGTGAAGCCGCCGAAGAGCAGACCGAGTTCGACGTGGTCCTGACGGGCTTCGGCGAAAACAAGGTCGGCGTCATCAAGGCGGTCCGCGGCGCCACGGGTCTGGGTCTCAAGGAGGCCAAGACGCTGGTCGAGGGCGTTCCGGCGCCGGTCAAGGAAGCCGCCACCAAGGAAGAAGCCGACGAGCTGAAGGGTCAGCTCGAAGAGGCGGGCGCCACGGTCGAGCTCAAGTAGGGCTTGATCAGAACAGCGCCACAGAACCGGCGTTGATGGGGGCTGACGGTCGAACCGGCCGTTGGCCCTTTGGTGCTTGTGAAGAATCTGTTGTAGTCGGAATCCGTTGACGGCCGTTGTGTCCAAGTCTGCGAGTACTTGCATTGGGCGAGTCCTCGAAGCCTTGCACACGGCGGACCCCGACCTCGTTGAGGAACCTCGATGGCCTATACGTTTACTGAAAAAAAGCGCATCCGCAACGACTTTGGCAAACAGCCGAAGGTGCTGGATGTTCCCTATCTGCTGACCTCGCAGATCGAATCCTACCGGGATTTTCTGCAGCTTGAACAGGACCCGGACAAGCGGGACGACAAAGGCCTGCAGGCGGCCCTCGATTCGGTGTTCCCGATCGAGAGCTACTCCGGCAGTGCCCGGCTCGAGTACGTCAACTATCGCATTGGCGAGCCGTCCTTCGACGTCAAGGAGTGCCAGCTCCGCGGCATGACCTACGCGGCGCCGCTGCGCGTGCTCGTGCGCCTTGTCATCAATGACAAGGACACCCGCGCGGTCAAGGACATCCGCGAGCAGGAAGTCTACATGGGCGAAATGCCGCTCATGACCCGCAATGGCACGTTCGTCATCAATGGCACCGAGCGGGTGATCGTCCAGCAGCTGCACCGCTCGCCGGGCGTGTTCTTTGATCATGACAAGGGCAAGACGCACAGCTCGGGCAAGCTGCTGTTCACCGCGCGGGTCATTCCCTATCGCGGCTCGTGGCTCGACTTCGAGTTTGATCCGAAGGACTCGATCTATGTGCGCATCGACCGCCGCCGCAAGCTGCCGGCCACGGTGCTGCTGCGCGCGCTGGGCTATGACAACCAGCAGATCCTGGACCTGTTCTTCGACAAGAACACCTATCACCTGCGCAAGAAGGGCGCCGATCTGGACCTGGTGCCGGAGCGGCTGCGCGGTGAGACCGCGACGTTCGAGATCAAGGACGGCGAGGGCAATGTCATCGTCGAGGCGGGCCGGCGCATCACAGCGCGCCATATCCGCCAGATGGATAAGGCCGGGCTGAAAAAGCTCCAGGTGCCCGACGACTATCTGGTGGGTCGGATCCTGGGCGAAGACATCATCGACAAGTCCACCGGTGAAGTCCTCGCCTCGGCCAACACCGAGCTGACCGAAGAGCTGGTGCAGTCGCTGCGCGACAACGGCATCAAGACCTTCCGGGTGCTGTTCATCAACGACGTCGATCAGGGCCCGTACGTCTCCAATACGCTCAACATCGACACGACCACGACGCCGCTTGAGGCGCTCATCGAGATCTACCGGATGATGCGCCCGGGCGAGCCGCCGACCAAGGACGCCGCCGAGAACCTGTTCGCCAACCTGTTCTTCAGCGAGGATCGCTACGACCTCTCTGCCGTGGGGCGCATGAAGTTCAACCTGCGGGTCGGCCGGGACGAGGTCGAAGGCAGTGGCGTACTCGACAACGAGGACATTCTTGCGGTCCTGCGCGAGCTGATCAACATCCGCAACGGCAAGGGCACCGTCGATGACATCGACCACCTCGGCAACCGTCGGGTGCGTTGTGTCGGCGAGATGGCCGAGAACAACTTCCGCATCGGGCTGGTGCGGGTCGAGCGGGCCGTGCGCGAGCGCCTCAGTCTGGCGGAAAGCGAGGGGCTGATGCCCCAGGAGCTGCTCAACGCCAAGCCCGTGGCCGCGGCGATCAAGGAGTTCTTCGGCTCCTCGCAGCTCTCGCAGTTCATGGATCAGAACAACCCCCTCTCGGAGGTCACCCATAAGCGCCGGGTCTCGGCGCTGGGGCCGGGCGGCCTCACCCGCGAGCGGGCCGGGTTCGAGGTGCGTGACGTGCACCCCACCCATTACGGCCGGGTCTGCCCGATCGAGACGCCCGAGGGGCCGAACATCGGTCTGATCAGCTCCCTGGCCTGCTATGCCCGGCTGAACAGCTATGGCTTTCTCGAGACCCCCTATCGGCGGGTCGAGAATGGTCGGGTCACCGACCAGGTGGATTATCTGTCCGCCATCGAGGAGAGCCGCTACATCATCGCCCAGGCCAACGCCCGTATCGACGAGCAGGGCGATCTGGTGGACTCGCTGATCTCGATCCGGCACCAGAACGAGTTCGGCATGTCCTCGCCGGACAAGGTCCAGTACATGGACGTCTCGCCCAAGCAGATCGTCTCGGTGGCGGCGTCCATGGTGCCGTTCCTCGAGCATGATGACGCCAACCGGGCGCTGATGGGCTCGAACATGCAGCGCCAGGCGGTGCCGACCCTGCGGGCCGAAAAGCCCGTGGTAGGCACGGGCATGGAGCGGGCCGTGGCGGTCGACTCGGGCGTCACCGTGGTGGCTGACCGCGGCGGTATCGTCGATCAGGTCGACGCCGCCCGGGTCGTGGTCCGGGTGAACGATGATGAGGCGCAGTCCGGCGAGCCGGGCGTCGACATCTACAACCTGACCAAGTACACCCGCTCCAATCAGAGCACCTGCCAGAACCAGAAGCCGCTGGTGCGCCCCGGCGACCGGGTGGGCCGCGGCGATGTGCTGGCCGACGGCCCGTCCACCGACATGGGCGAGCTGGCGCTGGGCCAGAACATGCGCGTCGCGTTCATGCCCTGGAACGGCTATAACTTCGAGGACTCGATCCTGATCTCGGAGAACGTCGTCCAGGAGGACCGCTACACCACGATCCATATCGAGGAGCTGACGGCCGTCGCCCGCGACACCAAGCTGGGCTCGGAAGAAATCACCGCCGATATCCCCAATGTGGGTGAGAGCGCGCTGTCCAAGCTGGATGAGTCGGGCATCGTCTACGTGGGTGCCGAGGTCAAGGCCGGCGATATTCTGGTCGGCAAGGTCACGCCCAAGGGCGAGACCCAGCTGACCCCGGAGGAAAAGCTCCTGCGGGCCATCTTTGGCGAAAAGGCCTCGGACGTGAAGGACACCTCGCAGCGGGTCTCCTCGGGCATGGATGGCACGGTCATCGACGTCCAGGTCTTCACCCGTGATGGCGTCGAGAAGGATGCCCGGGCCCTTTCCATCGAGGCCGATGCACTCGCCGACGTGCGCAAGGATCTCGATGATCAGTATCGGATCTTCGAGGATGACGCCTTCGCGCGGCTCGAGCAGTCGCTGATCGGCCAGGTGGCTGACGGCGGGCCCGAGCAGCTCAAGGCCGGCACCGAGATCACCGCCGAGTACCTGCACGGCATCGACCGGCGCCGCTGGTTCGAGATCCGCCTGCGTGACGAAAGCGCGATGGCGCGTCTCGAGGCGGTCCAGGCCCAGCTCAAGGCCCAGCGCGAGGCCTTCGATGCACGGCTTGAGGAGAAAAAGGAAAAGATCGGTGCCGGTGATGATCTGGCACCCGGCGTGCTCAAGATGGTCAAGGTCTATCTGGCCGTGCGCCGGCGCATCCAGGCCGGTGACAAGCTGGCCGGCCGTCACGGCAACAAGGGCGTGATCTCCCGCGTCGTGCCGGTGGAGGACATGCCGTTCTCCGCCGACGGCGAGCCCATCGACGTGGTGCTGTCACCGCTCGGTGTGCCGTCGCGGATGAACATCGGGCAGGTGCTCGAGGTGCATCTGGGCTGGGCCGCCAAGGGACTGGGCCGGCGCATCGGCGAGATGCTCGATGCCCGGCAGAAGGTCGACGAACTGCGCGGCTTTCTCGAGAAGGTGTACAACTCCAGCGGCAAGCGCGAGGACCTCGACTCGTTCACCGACGAGGAAATCGTCGAGCTCTGCGAAAACCTCCGTGGTGGCGTGCCGATGGCGACACCGGTGTTCGATGGCGCCAATGAGGGCGAGATCAAGAACATGCTCCGACTCGCCGGGCTGCCGGAAAGCGGTCAGGCGCAGCTGTACGACGGCCGCAGCGGCGATCCATTCGATCGGCCGGTGACCGTGGGCTACATGCACATCCTCAAGCTGAACCATCTGGTCGACGACAAGATGCATGCGCGCTCCACCGGGCCCTACAGCCTGGTCACCCAGCAGCCGCTGGGCGGCAAGGCGCAGTTCGGTGGCCAGCGCTTCGGCGAGATGGAGGTCTGGGCCCTGCAGGCGTACGGCGCTGCCTACACCCTGCAGGAAATGCTGACGGTCAAGTCCGACGATGTCGCCGGCCGGACCAAAATGTACAAGAACATCGTCGATGGCGAGCACCAGATGGAGGCGGGCATGCCCGAATCCTTCAATGTGCTGGTCAAAGAGATTCGCTCCCTCGGTATTGATATCGAGCTAGAGCAGGACTGAACGGGTAGCCGATATGAAAGACCTACTGAATCTGTTCAAACAGCCGGGCGCCCAGCTCGACGACTTTGATGGCATCCGCATCGGACTGGCATCGCCGGAGAAAATCCGGTCATGGTCGTTTGGCGAGGTGAAAAAGCCCGAGACCATCAACTACCGGACGTTCAAGCCGGAGCGGGATGGGCTCTTCTGCGCGAAGATCTTCGGCCCCGTCAAGGACTATGAGTGCCTGTGCGGCAAGTACAAGCGCCTCAAGCATCGCGGCGTGGTCTGCGAGAAGTGCGGCGTCGAGGTCACCCTGGCCAAGGTGCGCCGTGAGCGCATGGGGCATATCGACCTGGCCAGTCCGGCCGCGCACATCTGGTTCCTGAAGTCGCTGCCCTCGCGCATCGGCCTGTTGCTGGACATGACCCTGCGTGACATCGAGCGCATCCTCTACTTCGAGGCGTTCGTGGTCATCGAGCCCAACATGACCCCGCTCAAGAAGGGCCAGCTGCTGAGCGACGAGCAGTATCTGGACGCCATGGAGCAGTACGGTGACGAGTTCGACGCCCGCATGGGCGCCGAGGCCGTCGGCCATCTGCTCAAGAACCTTGATCTGCGCGAGGAGACCGAAACCCTCCGTGAGCAGATGGATGCCACCAACTCCGAGACCAAGATCAAGCGGCTGTCCAAGCGGCTTAAGCTGGTCGAGTCGTTCCTCGAGTCGGGGAATCGGCCGGAGTGGATGATCATGACCGTCCTGCCGGTGCTGCCGCCGGACCTGCGGCCGCTGGTGCCGCTGGATGGCGGGCGTTTCGCGACCTCGGATCTCAACGATCTCTACCGCCGGGTGATCAACCGCAACAATCGCCTGCGTCGGCTGCTGGATCTGTCCGCGCCGGACATTATCGTGCGCAACGAAAAGCGCATGCTCCAGGAGTCGGTGGATGCGCTGCTCGACAACGGCCGCCGTGGCCGGGCCATCACCGGCACCAACAAGCGGCCGCTGAAGTCGCTGGCGGACATGATCAAGGGCAAGCAGGGCCGTTTCCGGCAGAACCTGCTGGGCAAGCGCGTGGACTACTCCGGCCGGTCGGTGATCGTGGTCGGCCCCACCCTGCGGCTGCATCAGTGCGGCCTGCCCAAGCGCATGGCGCTGGAGCTGTTCAAGCCGTTCATCTTCTCGCGCCTGCAGCGGCTGGGCCTGGCCACCACCATCAAGGCGGCCAAAAAGATGGTCGAGCGCGAGACCGCCGAAGTCTGGGACATCCTCGAGGAGGTCATCCGCGAGCATCCGGTGATGCTCAACCGGGCGCCGACCCTGCATCGTCTCGGCATCCAGGCCTTTGAGCCGGTGCTGGTCGAGGGCAAGGCGGTGCAGCTGCACCCGCTGGTGTGCCCGGCGTTCAACGCCGACTTCGACGGCGACCAGATGGCGGTCCACGTGCCGTTGGCGCTCGAGGCACAGCTCGAGGCCCGGGCCCTGATGATGGCCACCAACAACGTCCTGGCGCCGGCCTCCGGCGAGCCGATCATCGGCGCCTCGCAGGACATCGTGCTGGGGCTGTATTACATGTCGCTGGTGCTCCAGCGCCAGCAGGGCGAGGGCATGACCTTCGCCGACCTCGACGAGGTCCATCGCGCCTACGAAAGCGGGCGGGTCGGCCTTCAGGCGCGGGTCACGGTGCGCTTCCACGAGGTCGTGGTCGACGACGAGGGCCAGCGCAGCGAGTCCACCCGGCGGGTGGAGACCACCGTTGGCCGGGCGCTGATCTACAACATCGTTCCCGAGGGCCTGCCGTTCGATCTTGTCGATCGCGACATGACCAAGAAGGCCATCTCGGAGATGATCGACCAGTGCTATCGGCGGCTGGGTCTGAAGGCGACGGTCATCTTCGCCGACCAGATCATGTACCTGGGCTTTCGGATGTCCACCCGTGCGGCGGTGTCCATCGGCATGGAAGACATGGTCATCCCGGGCGAGAAGGAGCAGATCCTGACCGATGCCGAGGTCGAGGTGAAGGACATCGAGGATCAGTACGCCTCGGGTCTCGTCACCAATGGCGAGCGCTATAACAAGGTGGTCGACATCTGGTCGCGGACCAACGAGGAAGTGGCCACCGCGATGATGGAAAAGCTCGGCAAGGAGACGGTCACCGACAGCGAAGGCAACGAGCTGGTGCAGAAGTCGACCAACTCGATCTTCATGATGGCTGACTCGGGCGCGCGTGGCTCGCCGGCGCAGATCCGCCAGCTTGCCGGCATGCGCGGCCTGATGGCCAAGCCCGATGGCTCGATCATCGAGACGCCGATCACGGCGAACTTCCGTGAGGGGCTGAATGTTCTGCAGTACTTCATCTCCACCCACGGTGCCCGTAAGGGCCTGGCGGATACGGCGCTGAAGACGGCCAACTCCGGCTATCTCACCCGCCGGCTGGTGGACGTGTCGCAGGATCTGGTGGTCACCTCCCAGGATTGCGGCACCCACCGCGGCCTGCGCATGACGCCGCTCATCGAGGGCGGTGACGTGGTCGAGGCCCTGGGTGAGCGCGTGCTGGGCCGGGTCGTGGCCCAGGACGTCGTGCAGCCGGGCACCGGCAAGGTCCTGGTTGAGCAGGGCACCCTGCTGGACGAGCGCCAGATCGAGGCGGTCGAGAGCGAAGGCGTGGACGAGATCTGGGTGCGCTCGCCGATCACCTGCGAGACCCGTCACGGCGTCTGCTCGGCCTGCTACGGCCGGGACCTGGCGCGTGGCCATAAGGTGAACGTGGGTGAGTCGGTGGGCGTCATCGCGGCGCAGTCCATCGGCGAGCCGGGCACCCAGCTGACGATGCGGACCTTCCACATCGGTGGCGCCGCCTCCCGGGCCGCGGCCATCAGCAATGTGCAGGTCAAGTCCGCGGGTACGGTGCGCCTCCACAACCTCAAGACCGTGGCGCATCAGTCCGGCAACCTGGTGGCCGTGTCCCGCTCGGGCGAGATCACGGTCATGGATGAGGCCGGCCGCGAGCGTGAGCGCTACAAGGTGCCGTATGGTGCGACCATCGCCGTCGCCGAGCAGGAGGCGGTCGAGGCCGGTCAGATCGTGGCCAACTGGGATCCGCATACCCACCCGATCATCACCGAGGTGAAGGGCCGGCTGAAGTTCTACGACTTCGTCGAGGGTGTCACGGTGAACCGCGAGACCGACGAGGTCACCGGCCTCAGCAGTCTGGTGGTGACCGATCCCAAGAGTCGCGGCACCGGCGAGCATGTGCGCAGCAGCACCGGGGACAAGGTGGCTTACAAGGACCTGCGTCCGGTGGTCAAGCTGGTCGACGAGGCGGGCAATGACCTGAACCTGGCCGGCACCGAGATCCCGGCGCATTACGCCCTGCCGGCCGGCGCCATCGTCAGCGTCGAGGACAATGCCGAGGTGGATGTGGGTGACGTGATCGCCCGTATTCCGCAGGAGTCGTCCAAGACGCGTGACATCACCGGCGGTCTGCCGCGGGTGGCGGACCTGTTCGAGGCGCGCAAGCCCAAGGAGCCGGCGATTCTTGCCGAGACCTCGGGCACCGTGAGCTTTGGCAAGGACACCAAGGGCAAGCAGCGCCTGGTGCTGACCACGCCGGATGGCGAAGAGTACGAGGAGCTGATCCCCAAGCATCGTAACGTCACCGTGTTCGAGGGCGAGTTCGTCGAAAAGGGCGAGGTGATCGCCGATGGCGAGCCCAACCCCCACGACATACTGCGTCTGCTGGGTGTCGCCGAGCTGGCGGCCTACATGGTCAAGGAAATCCAGGACGTCTATCGCCTGCAGGGCGTGAAGATCAACGACAAGCACATCGAGGTGATCAGTCGCCAGATGCTGCGCAAGGTCGAGATCCGCAACCCCGGGGATACGCGTTATCTGCGCGGCGAGCAGGCCGACTGGGGACGCGTCGAGGAAGAAAACGAGCAGCTCGTCGAGCAGGGTCGCGAGCCGGCCATCTGGGAGCCCCAGCTGCTGGGGATCACCAAGGCGTCGCTGGCCACCGATTCGTTCATCTCGGCGGCGTCGTTCCAGGAGACCACCCGGGTGCTCACCGATGCGGCCACCCGCGGGGCGCGGGACGACCTGCGCGGTCTCAAGGAGAATGTGATCGTCGGGCGTCTGATCCCCGCCGGGACGGGCTATGCGTACCATCAGGAACGCCAGCGGCAGCGTCGCGAGACGCCGGCGCCGATGATTCCGATGGCGCCGCAGTTCGGCCTCGGCGGGGGTGCTGCGACCACCGATGCACCGGATCTGTCGGAAAACTAGCGGACCGGGCTTCTGGTTGACACCCATGAAGCCCGATCCTACACTTAACGGCTTTCGCCGGAGTTGGGCCTTCCACTCCGGCGTTCGTTGAAGGACGGGAGTCAGAACTCTATGGCCACGATCAATCAGCTGGTGCGCAAGCCTCGCAAGCGCCGGCACGAGAAGAGCAACGTGCCCGCGCTCGAGGCCTGTCCTCAGCGTCGAGGTGTGTGCGCCCGCGTCTACACCACCACCCCGAAGAAGCCGAACTCGGCGCTGCGGAAAGTCGCGCGCGTGCGGCTGACGAACGGCTACGAGGTCGCCAGCTATATCGGCGGTGAGGGGCATAACCTCCAGGAACATTCGGTCGCGCTGATTCGCGGCGGCCGTGTCAAGGACCTTCCCGGTGTGCGGTATCACGTCGTCCGCGGCTCGCTGGACACCGCCGGTGTCAGCAAGCGCCGCCAGGGACGCTCGAAGTACGGCGCCAAGCGGCCAAAAGGATAAGCGGGTAGACAATCATGCCGAGAAGAAGAGAAGTCCCGAAGCGCAAGGTCCTCGCGGACCCGAAGTATGACAGCGAGATGCTCACGCGTTTCGTGAACATGATCATGCGCGACGGCAAGCGGGCGGTGGCAGAGAAAATCGTCTACACCGCGCTCGACCGGATCGCCGAAAAGCACAGCGGCGAGCCGATGGAAGTGCTGGAGACGGCGCTCGACAAGGTTCGGCCGGTGGTCGAGGTGAAGTCGCGCCGCGTCGGCGGTGCCACGTATCAGGTGCCGGTGGAGGTGCGCCCGCAGCGGCGCAATACGCTCGGCATGCGCTGGGTGATCGAGGCCGCGCGCAAGCGCAGTGAGGCCACGATGGGGCATCGCCTCGGCAACGAGCTGCTGGAAGCGGCCGAGGGTCGTGGCAGTGCGGTGAAAAAGCGGGAAGATACCCATCGTATGGCGGAGGCCAACAAGGCCTTCTCGCATTTCCGCTGGTAATAAGGTTCAGGGGTAACAGGTTTTGGCACGCAAGACACCGATCGAGCGCTATCGCAATATTGGCATCATGGCGCACATCGACGCCGGCAAGACGACAGTCACCGAGCGTATCCTCTTCTACACGGGCATCTCCCATAAGATGGGCGAGGTGCATGACGGCGCTGCGGTCATGGACTGGATGGACCAGGAGCAGGAGCGTGGCATCACCATTACTTCTGCGGCCACCACCACGTTCTGGCGGGGCATGGACCAGCAGTACCCCGAGACCCGCATCAACATCATCGACACGCCCGGGCACGTGGACTTCACCATCGAGGTGGAGCGCTCCCTGCGGGTGCTCGATGGCGCCGTCTGTGTGCTCGACGCCAACGCCGGTGTCGAGCCGCAGACCGAGACCGTCTGGCGGCAGGCGAACCGCTACGGCGTCCCGCGCATGGTGTTCGTCAACAAGATGGACAAGATGGGCTCGGACTTTTTCCGCTGCGTCGACATGCTCAAGCAGCGTCTGGGCTGCAACGCGGTACCGGTCCAGCTGCCCATCGGCGCCGAGGATTCCTTCGCCGGTGTGATCGACCTGATCCGCCAGAAGGCGATCTACTGGAATGAGCAGGACATGGGCACGACCTACGAAGAGGTCGACATCCCGGCGGAGTACGCCGAGGACGCCGCCCGCTATCGCGAGGCGCTGGTCGAGGCCGCCGCTGAAGCCAGCGAGGACATGATGGACAAGTACATCGGCGGCGAAGAGCTGACGGTGGACGAAATCAATCACGGCCTTCGCGTACAGACCATCGCCAACGAGGTGGTGCCGGTGCTCTGTGGCTCCGCGTTCAAGAACAAGGGCGTTCAGGCCATGCTCGATGCCGTGGTCGAGTATATGCCGTCACCGAGCGAGGTCCCGGATATCGAGGGTGAGCTCGAGGATGGCAGCACGGTCATTCGCAAGTCCGACGACGACGAGCCCTTCGCCGCTCTGGCGTTCAAGATCGCGACCGACCCTTACGTCGGTACGCTGACGTTCTTCCGCGTTTACTCGGGTGTGGTCAAGACCGGTGACACGGTCTACAACCCGGTCAAGGGCAAGAAGGAGCGGCTCGGGCGCATTGTCCAGATGCACTCCAAGGAGCGTAAGGAGATCAGCGAAGTCCGGGCCGGCGACATCGCCGCGGCCATCGGTCTCAAGGACATCACCACCGGTGAGACGATCTGCGATAACAGCAACCGCGTGACCCTGGAGCGCATGGAGTTCCCGGATCCGGTGATCTCCGTGGCGGTCGAGCCCAAGACCAAGGGTGACCAGGAGAAGATGGGCATTGCCCTGGGCAAGCTCGCTCAGGAGGATCCGTCCTTCCAGGTGCGCACCGACGACGAGTCGGGCCAGACCATCATTTCCGGCATGGGCGAACTGCATCTCGAGATCATCGTCGATCGGCTCAAGCGCGAGTTCAAGGTCGAGGCCAAGGTCGGTGAGCCGCAGGTGGCCTACCGCGAGGCGATCCGCGAGCCGGTGGAAGTCGAGGGCAAGTTCGTCCGCCAGTCGGGCGGGCGCGGTCAGTACGGCCATGTCTGGATCCGGATGCGCCCCCGCGAGCGCGGCGAAGGTTACGACTTCCGCAACAAGATCGTCGGCGGTGTCGTGCCCAAGGAGTACATTCCTTCAGTGGATCGGGGCATTCAGGAGCAGATGGGAAACGGCGTGCTCGCCGGCTTCCCGGTCGTCGACCTCGAGGTCGAGCTCTTCGACGGCTCCTACCACGATGTCGACTCCTCGGAGATGGCGTTCAAGATCGCCGGTTCGATGGCGTTCAAGGATGGGTTCATGAAGGGCAACCCGGTGCTGCTCGAGCCCATGATGAAGGTCGAGGTGACGACGCCGGAGGACTTCATGGGCGATGTCATGGGCGATGTGACCCGGCGCCGGGGCACGCTCCAGGGCATGGAAGACGGTCCGGGCGGTAAGATTATCCGCGCGTCGGTGCCGCTCAAGGAGATGTTCGGGTATGCTACCGATCTCCGTTCGGCGACGCAGGGCCGGGCTGCCTACTCCATGGAGTTCGACGGCTATGCCGAGGCGCCCAACAGCATCGCGGAAGAAGTGATTAAAAAGGCCGGCTGAACATCCTGTTCGGTCGGATTCGGTCTTTGATTTTGACGGGTAAGAGGTGAACCGTGGCCAAGGCGAAATTTGAGCGCAGCAAGCCGCACGTAAACGTTGGCACGA
>NZ_MAOM01000008.1:0-11775 GCF_009805925.1 Spiribacter sp. SSL99
AAACCGCCCCGGTGGGTCGGCCCGCCAACCCCTATGGCACCTCCAAAGCGATGATCGAGCGCATCCTGATGGACCTCGCCGCCGCCGATCCGCGCTGGTCCGTGGCGTTGCTGCGCTATTTCAATCCGGTGGGCGCCCACCCGAGCGGTCGCATCGGCGAGGATCCCCAGGGCCATCCCAATAACCTCGTGCCCTTCATCAGCCAGGTCGCTGTCGGCCGGCGTGAAGCGCTGTCGATCTTTGGGGATGACTATGCCACCGCTGATGGGACCGGCGTGCGGGACTACATCCATGTCCTCGACCTGGTCCAGGGGCATCTCGCTGCGCTGAAATCCCTCATGGCCCAGACCGGCGCCTGGGTCTGGAATCTCGGCACCGGCCGTGGCTACTCGGTGCGGGAAGTGGTCGCGGCCTTTGAGCGCGCCTCGGGTCAGACGATCCCCACGCATGTCGCACCGCGCCGGCCTGGCGACATTGCCGAGTGCTATGCCGATCCCACCCGCGCCCGCGAGGAGCTCGGCTGGCAGGCTGAGCGCGGCCTGGACGCCATGATGGCGGATGCCTGGCGTTGGCAGCGGGATAATCCCAACGGCTATCGCGACGCCAGCGAAGAGGAGGGCGAAGCTTCATGAAAATCCTCATCACCGGCGGCGCCGGCTTCATTGGTTCGGCGTTGATCCGGCAACTGCGCGGCCAGGGGCGGGCCGAGGTGGTCAACGTTGATGCCCTGACCTACGCCGGCAACCCCGAGTCCCTCCCGGGCCTTCAAAACGATCCCGGGTATCGGTTCGAGCGGGTGGATATCCGCGATCGCGAGGCCCTCGAACGGGTCTTCCGCGAACATCGCCCGGATGCGGTGATGCACCTTGCCGCCGAGAGCCATGTGGACCGCTCGATCCTCGGCCCCGGCGTGTTCGTCGATACCAACGTGGTCGGCACCCAGAACCTGCTCGACGTCGCCCGCGCTTACTGGGAGGGGCTCGACGACCGCCCCGATGCCAGTGGCTCGAGCCCGCGCGCGCGCTTCCGCCTGCATCACATCTCGACGGACGAGGTCTTCGGTGACCTGCCGCCCGACGCGCCGGCGTTCATCGAGGCGACGCCCTACGCACCAAGCTCGCCCTACGCTGCCAGCAAGGCCGCGAGCGACCATCTGGTCCGCGCCTGGCACCGCACTTATGGCCTGCCGGTGGTGATCACCAACTGTTCGAACAATTACGGGCCGTACCAGTTTCCGGAAAAGCTCATCCCGCTGATGATCCTGAACGCGCTTGCCGGCAAGCCCCTGCCGGTCTACGGCGACGGGGGACAGATCCGTGACTGGCTGCATGTCGACGATCACGCCGAGGCGCTTTGGCAGGTGCTGCAGCACGGGGAGATCGGTCGCACCTACAACATTGGTGGGGATGCCGAACGCACTAATCTGCAGGTGGTCGAGGCGCTGTGCGAGACGCTCGAGACGATGCAGCCCACGGAGACCGGCAGTGGCTATCGCAACCTCATCACCTCGGTCACCGACCGGCCCGGTCATGACCGGCGTTATGCGATCGACAGTCGGCGCATTCAGCACGAGCTCGGCTGGCGGCCGGCCCACACCTTTGAGCAGGGCCTGCGCGAGACCGTTCAGTGGTATCTGGACCATCCGGAATGGGTCGCCCGCGTTCAGTCGGGTGCCTATCGTGAGTGGATTGAGGCCAATTACGGTGGTCGCGAGATGGTGCCATAATCTGTACACTATGCTGTACGGAATGCGGAGGTCTTATGGACGCAATCAGCTATACCAAGGCACGGGCCAATCTCGCCGGCACGATGGAGCGGGTGTGCGAGGATCACGATCCGGTCACGATCACGCGCGGTCGATCGCCCTCGGTGGTGATGATGTCGTTGGAGGACTACGAGTCGCTGCAGGAAACGGCTCTGCTGCTTCGTGCGCCACGAAATGCCCGACGGCTGCTTGAATCGGTGGCCGAACTGGAAGCTGGCGGCGGCGAGGCGCACCCGCTTGCCGAATGAGCGTGCTGTTTTCCGCGAACGCCTGGGAAGACTACCTTTTTTGGCAGAAAACCGATCGACGGACACTGCGACGGATTAATCAGCTCATCAAGGCGACCCAGCGCGAGCCCTTCGCAGGACCTGGCAAGCCGGAGCCGCTACGGCATGCCCTGGCAGGCTATTGGTCCCGACGGATCGATTCCGAGCATCGCATGGTCTACAAGGTTGCCGATGGAACGCTGATGATCGCGCAGCTCCGCTATCACTATTGAGGGACCGATCATGAGACTCGCCTGCATCGCCGCAATGCTCGCGGCCTTGATCACCGGAGGACTCGTCATGACATCCACGGCCAAGGCCTACAACTGGCTCGATCACGACATGCGCCGGCTGCACTCGAGCGAAGTCGTCAACGTTCAGGACCTTGCCGCGGATGCGCCGGCGGTGCTGTTGGTCAATACGGCCAGCCACTGCGGTTTCACCGGTCAGTTTGAGGGATTGGAGGCGCTGCATCAGGCCTATGCCGATCGCGGGCTTAAGGTGATCGGGTTTTCGTCGGATTCCTTCAATCAGGAGGCGGATGACGAGGCGGCCGCCGCGGAGACCTGCTTTGTGAACTTTGGGGTGAGCTTCGACATGATGGCGACCGTGCCCGTCCGCGGGGGTGATGCCCATCCGGTGTTCGCCGAACTGGCGCGTCAGTCCCGTGCCCCGCGCTGGAATTTCAACAAGTATCTGATCAATCCAGACGGCGAGGTGGTCGAGGTGTTCGGGGCGATGACCCGACCTGGCTCGGATAAGGTCAAGCGCGCGATCGAGCGGTTGTTGTAGCCTCGATCCGTGTTCTTTTTCACAAAACTCGCCGGCGCGCTTTTAAAGCCGCTCAGCCTGGTCGTGATCGCCCTGCTGGTGGGGCTTTTGATGGCCGCGTTCACGCGCTTCCGGCGTACCGGTCTGGCGCTGATGGGGGTGACAACGCTGGCGCTCGCCTTGATCAGTTGGTGGCCGGTGTCGAACAGCCTGATGGCGCCGCTGGAGAGCGGATACCCACCCCTGGCAGTGAGCACACCCGCTGAACCCACCGAGCAGATGCTGCCGCAGGACGTCGCAGCCATCGTGGTGCTGGGCGGTGGCGCCGTGGATGATCCGTCCCTCCCGGTAAGCGCCCAGCTCTCGGCGACATCCCTGCAGCGACTCATCGAGGGCATTCGGCTGTGGCGGATGCGGCCCGACGCCTTGCTGGTGACCAGCGGCGCCCTGCCGCGGGGCCGGTCCCAGGCCGCTATCGCCGCGGATATGGCCGTGGCGCTGGGCGTGCCGCGGGGGCAGATCCGGACGCTGCCGGCGGCGCGGAATACGGCGGAAGAAGCGGCGGCCTACGACGGGCTTGTGGCGAGCGCCGGCGGTGATGGCGCCTCGGCCGACCCAGTCAAAGCCGCCGCGCTTCGCAAGCCAGTGGTCGTGAGCTCGGCGAGCCATCTCCCGCGGGCCATTGCCGAATTCAAACGCCACGGTCTCGAGCCCTTACCGGCGCCGACCGCTCACCGATCCATTCCCCAGCGCTTTGCGCGGCCCGGCGATTTCGCACCACAAGCCGATGACCTGCGCACCACCGAGGCCGCCTGGCATGAGTATCTGGGCCGGATGTGGGCGTGGCTGCGGGGAGGGAAATAGATGGATCGGTGCGGATGCGTATGTTTTGGCTAGACGAATCAGAAGGAGCCTTCAATGAAAGATTGGCAGGTACAGCAAGCAAAGGCGCGCTTCGCCGATTTAATACGTGCGGCAGGCGACTCCCCTCAGGAGATCACATACCACGGCAAACCGATCGCGGTTGTGATGTCGCGGGACGCCTACGATCACCTAACCGCCCCTCGTGAATCGCTGGTTGACTTCATGCGGCGATCCCCGATCTACGGCGCAGAGGATATCGAGCTTGAGCGGCGAGACAGCTTGCCGCGTGAGGTCGATCTTTGAGTTATCTGATCGATACTAACGTCATCTCCGAGCTCCCGGGGGGCGGCTCGCAGCGGCTGCAAAGCGTCCCTTGCCCGTCATTGACAGCTTGCTTGCTGCCACTGCGCTAACGCCGCAGCCACCAGATAACCACCGACACCACGATGCTGACGATGATCGAGGTGGTGATCGGGAAGTAGCCGGTGAACCCCTCGCGGCGGATCACGATATCCCCCGGCAGCCGACCGAGGCCGAGTTTGCTGATCACCGGCCAGAGCAGACCGATGATCAGAATCGCGATACCGAGGGTGATCAGGGCCTTTTGCATGCCGCTCAGGCGGCGGTGAAACGCTGGACGCCGGTGTCGGTGCCGACCAGCAGTTCATCTGCCGGGCGGGCGGCGAACAGGCCATTGGTGACCACGCCGGCGATGTTGTTGAGCGCGCGCTCCAGCGCAATGGGCTCGGCGCAGTCGAGACCCTGCACATCGAGGATGACGTTGCCGTTATCGGTGGTGAACCCCTTACGCAGCGTAGGCCGCCCGCCGTGCTTGAGCAGTTGCCGGCCGACATAGGAGCGGGCCATGGCGACCACTTCCACGGGCAGTGGGAAGTCGCCGAGCGCCCGCACCCATTTGCTTTCATCGACAATGCAGACGAACCGCCGGGCGATGGCGGCGATGACTTTCTCGCGGGTCAGTGCGCCACCGCCGCCCTTGATCATCTGCAGATGGCGGGAGATCTCGTCGGCGCCGTCCACATAGATGCTCAGTTCGCTGACGCTGTTGGCGTCGCGGACTTCGATGCCGTGGTTGCGCAGGCGCTCGGCGCTGGCCTCGGAAGCGGCGACGGCGGCCTCGATCCGGGTGTCGCTGGCGGCGAGGGCGTCGATGAACTGATCGACGGTGGAGCCGCTGCCCACGCCAATCACACTGCCGGGCTCGATGCGCTCGACGGCGGCTTCGGCGGCGGCGCGTTTCTGGGTGTCGACGCTCATGGCTTGTCTCTCCTGTACACTATCGCCCTTTGGGGCAAATTCCCGGTCGGGCATGCAATCCTATCTTCAACGCATTCTGACAGCGAGCGTCTACGATGTCGCTGAGCAGACGCCGCTTGTCACCGCCACCAACCTGTCGCGGCGCTTGGACAACAATATCCTGCTCAAACGCGAGGACATGCAGCCGGTGTTCTCGTTCAAGATCCGCGGGGCGTACAACAAGATCGCGAGCCTGAGCCAGGCCGAGCGGGACAAGGGTGTGATCTGCTCGTCCGCCGGCAACCACGCGCAAGGGGTGGCGATCTCAGCGCAGAAGCTTGGCATCAAGGCGACCATCGTCATGCCCCGGACTACGCCGAGCATCAAGGTGGACGCGGTGCGCAACTTTGGCGGTCGGGTGGTGCTGCATGGCGATAACTACGATGCCGCCAAGGCCCATGCCGCCAAGCTGATCGAGGAGCGCGGGCTGACGTTCATCCCGCCCTATGATGACCCGGACGTGATCGCGGGGCAGGGCACGGTGGGCATGGAGATCCTCAGTCAGCATCCCCAGCCCATTGATGCGGTGTTCGTGCCGGTGGGCGGTGGCGGTCTGATCGCCGGGATTGCGGCGTACATCAAGCAGTTGCGCCCGGATATCCGCATCATCGCGGTAGAGCCCGAAGACGCGCCGACGCTCGAGCGGGCGATGGCCGCGGGCGAGCGGGTCACGCTGGATCAGGTGGGCATCTTCGCCGATGGCGTGGCCGTGCGCCAGATCGGTGAGGAGACCTTCCGCATTGCCCGCGAGCTGGTGGATGAGTGCATGCTGGTGAGCACCGATGAGATCTGCGCCGGCATCAAGGACATCTTCGAGGATACCCGCACGGTGATGGAGCCGGCCGGTGCGCTGGCGGTGGCGGGGATCAAGAAGTACATCGAGCAGCGCGGTGTGACCGGCCAGACGCTGGTGGGCATCAACTGTGGCGCCAACATGAACTTCTCACGCCTGGGGCATGTGGCGGAGCGCGCCGAGCTGGGCGAGCATCGCGAGGCGGTGCTGGCGGTGACCATCCCGGAGCGGCCGGGGAGTTTTCGTGAGTTCTGCGAGACCATCGGCAACCGCGCCATCACCGAGTTCAACTATCGCTTCGCGCATGCTGACGAGGCGCATGTATTCGCCGGGATCGGCCTGAATGATGGCCTGGCTGAGCGCGACGAGGTGGTTGAGGCGCTGCGGGCGAAGGGCTATCCGGTGCTGGATCTGACCGATGACGAGATGTCGAAGGTGCATGTGCGGCACATGGTCGGTGGTCGCGGGCATAACGTCGATCACGAGGTGCTCTATCAGGTGCGCTTCCCGGAGCGCCCTGGCGCGCTGCTCAACTTTCTCAAGCGCCTGGGACGGCGCTGGAATATCTCGCTGTTCCATTACCGCAACCATGGCGCGGACTATGGCCGGGTGCTGGTGGGGATCCAGGTGCCGCCGGAGCAGCGGGAGAAGTTTGAGGAAAGCCTCGATAAGCTGGGCTATCCGTATCGCAATGAGTCGGATAATCCGGCGTATGGGTTATTCCTGAGCTAGCGTGACGCGCCGGTCACCGCTGGGGCGCTGTCAGTCGGCGCAGTCGATGCACAGCGTCGCGGCGGGATCCACCTCAAGCCGCCGCGGGTTGATGAGCTCGCCGCAGCGCAGGCACTCGCCGTAGGTGCCGTCATCGCAGCGTTGCAGGGCGGAGGTGATGCGCGTGAGCGTGAGTTGCGCGCGCTCGTTGGTGGCCTGGGCCATTGCCTGCTGTTGAAGGGCGTCCATGCGCGATAGCCGCCCCACGCGGGTCTGATCCAGCTCGACGGTCGCCCGCGAGTCGTCGCGAGCCTGCGCCTGTCCTTCGATTTCAGCACGCATCTCGTGCAGCCGCTGCCGGAAGTGGGAGATGTCGATGTCTTCGTCCATGGGAGGACGGTAGCACGCGGGGGCCTGGGCTGGGCTCCTGGGTTTTGTAGGGTCTTCCGGAGACGAATTGACCATCTGGCTGGCGCAAGCCCCGTCGTTCAGGGCGGGGTGAGCCAGCCTTATTGGGGAGTGCGCTGATTCTCGACGTATTCGCGGATCACATCGAGCGGGGCACCGCCGCAGGAGGCCGCAAAGTACGACGGCGACCAGAGGTGGTTGCGGTGGGTGCGCACGCTGTAGCGATTGCGAAGCTGTCGCGCCGACGCGCCTTTGAGGCTGTTTACCAGCGTCGAGACGGCGAGCTTCGGAGGGTAGGTCACGAGCAGATGTACATGGTCGTCCTCCCCATCGCATTCGACCAGGCTTGCGTCGAAGCAGGCGCACACATCAGCGAATACGCCCGCCAGGAAGCGGATGTGTTCGTTATTGAGGACGCCACGCCGGTACTTCGTCACAAAGACCAAGTGGACGTGGAGATCAAAAACACAATGCCGGCCGCGGCGGTATTCCGTTTGATCGCGCATAGACCAAATGGTACCGTACAACCATGCACCTTCGCTACCGCTATCGGCTGTATCCGAATCGCCCGCAGCGCCAGGCCCTCGCCCGGGCGTTTGGGTGCGCCCGCCTCGTCTACAACGATGCGGTTGCGGCCCGCCGGGATGCCTACCAGGCGGGCGAGCGGTATCCGTCGAGCACAGCCCTCCAGCGCCGGCTCATCACCGAAGCCAAGCGCACCCCCGAGCGCGCCTTTCTCGCGGAAGTCTCCAACATCGCCCTCCAGCAGGCGGTGCGGGATTGTGATGCCGCCTACAGCCGCTTCTTCGATGCCGTGAGGGCACAAGGACAGCGGTTTGTCGGCTACCCCCGATTCAAGTCCCGAAAGGACAACCGCCAAGCCATTCGTCTGCACACCGGCGGCTTCAGCATCCGCGCCAACGGCAAAATGCGACTCGCCCGGATCGGGGATGTGGCTGTTGTCTGGTCGCGGACACTGCCGGCACCGCCGTCGTCGGTCACAGTCATTCGTGATGCAGCGGGACGGTACTTCGCGAGTTTCGTCGTTGAGGCCGGTGATCAGACGGCGCCGCCGGCGGTTGACGCCGATGGCACCGAGCGTGAGATCGCGCTCGACCTCGGACTCAACCACTTCGCCGTGGATCAGAACGGCAACACCATCACCAACCCCCGCTGCCTGCGCCGCGCCGAGCGGCGGCTGCGCAAGGCGCAAAAGGCCGTCTCCCGGAAACCAATTGGGTCAAACAACCGGGCCAAGGCGCGCCAACGCCTGGCCCGTTGTCATGCCAAGGTGGCGGATACCCGCGCCGACTGGCTACACCAGCAAACGACTCGACTCGTGCGCGAGAACCAAGCGATCTATGTCGAGGATTTAGCGGTGCGGGGCCTTGCCCGCACTCGGCTGGCGAAGTCGGTGCAGGATGCGGCCTGGGGCCAGTTCCGGCGGCTGCTTGAAGAAAAGGCCTACCGCCGGGGGCGCACCTGCATCACCGTGGGACGGTTCGAGCCGACGAGCCAGGTGTGCTCGGCCTGCGGCCGCAAGGATGGACCTAAGGCGCTGGCGATTCGCACCTGGACATGCCCCAGGTGCGGTACCGCACACGAACGCGATACCAACGCGGCCAAGAATATCCTCGCCCTCGGACGGCGGGAGAGGTTAAACGCCTGTGGAGCCGATGTAAGACCACCGATGGTGGCGATTGGCGGCGAAGCAGGAACCCAGCAGTCGGCCCCGGCTTAGCACCGGGTTCGGACTGGGAATCACTGTCCTTCAGGGCGGTGAGGACGTCAAGCACTCCGTCCTCCGTTCTCAGTGACGACGGAGCGCGTCAGGACGATCGCAATGACCCATGCGCTCCAGCGGCTCCGAAACGCAGATGCCCGGCGGTTATCCCGGATACGCTTGCTGCCAACGGCATGACGTGTGACGTCGAGCGTCATAACGATCTCCGTCGCGCGTTACTTCGTGTCCTGAAGACCCCACAACGCCCCTCCTCCCTTACCGGCATCCGCCGCCGGCTAATCGCCCGCTCATCGCCTGGCACAGGCCACGAATCGGCCAGCGCCACCCGGCCCGACGGCCGGTGTCCCGCGCCGCTGCGCGGTATGGTGGACTGAGCGTCAAGCCTCATCCCGGCAAGGAATCGCCCAATGATCAAAACCTTCGCCTCGCCCCGCCTGCGGATGATCTGATGGGGGCGGCCATCCCATTCCACGCCAGCAAACCTCGCCACCGTGCTGCGTCGTGATCTGGCGCTCCTCCACGCCGCCACTGACGCTGATGACCTGCATCAGGCCTGCGGCAGGCGCCTGCAGCCCATGATTGATGAGTCGATCCCGTTCGACAGCCCCGACCCCGACTCGGACCCCGACCTCGACCCCGATCCCGACCCCAACGACCATCAAGACCGCTATACCCTGCGTGTGGGCTATGGCTGGTGGCTGCTCTTTCGCTTTACCGCCGGCGAGGCCCACGGCGTCGCCCTCGACGAGGCGCCGGGCCCATGAACCCGCAGGATGATTGGGAAGCCCCGATGCCGCCCGGCGACGTGCTCGGCCATGAGTTCATGATCGCGCGCGGCCTGAAGCCCGCGTCCCTGGCCCGGGCGCTGCGGGTGCCGGTTAACCGCATCACTGATATCCTCGCCGGCAAACGCCGCATCACGGCCTCGACCGCCCTGCTGCTCGCGGACTACTTCGAGACCTCGCCGGAATTCTGGCTGCGGCTCCAGATGGACTATGACCTGCGTCTGGCCCGGCGTAACCGCCGGCAGCACTCGGCGTTCAAGACCATGATGAACAGCAGCCGGGCGCCGTAATTTGTCCTTCAAGTTGGGTTTCTGGTAGAACATGACCCCAACATCTTGTGGAGAAATCATGAGCGCATCGTCACCCTGCATCAGCATCTGCGAAGTCGATAATGGCCGCTGCATCGGTTGCGGACGCACCGAGACCGAGATCGTTGAATGGCGCGACTATCCCGAAGACAAGCGCCTGGCCATCATGGATCGGCTCGAGCGCGAGGCCGCCGATGGCGGCTGGCTCGCCGATGATGCCTTCAGCACCGCAACCCGCCCCGGCGCGGCGCGAAGCTCAACCCCGCGAAGCTCAACCCCGAATGCCTGATCATGAGCCCAAGCGCTGTCCCCGCTGCGGCAACGACTTCGAGTGCCGGCTGGGCACGATCCACCGCTGCCAGTGTGTCGACATTACCCTGAGCGATGATATGCGCGAGGCGGTGGCCGCCGCCTATGACGACTGCCTGTGTCGCACCTGCCTGCTGGCGCTCTCGCGTGACGACACTCCGGCGGTTTCCCGCTACCATGCAGTTTCCCAGGGATTGAGGAGACGCTATTCGTGACTGCCATGATCGAGGACCGGGACGCCGCCGTCGCTCAGGTGCGGGGGCTGATCCGGGACATTCCCGACTTCCCCAAGCCGGGAATTATTTTCAAGGACATCACGCCGCTGCTCGGCGATGCCGAGGGCTTTAAAACGGCCGTGGATCTGCTGGCGCAGGACCTGCAGGGTCCGGTGCCGGAGTACATCGTCGGCACCGAGTCACGCGGGTTCATCTTTGGCGCGGCGCTTGCTTACCGCATTGGCGCCGGCTTCATCCCCGTGCGCAAGCCCGGCAAGCTGCCGTCCGACGTCTACGCCTGCGAGTATCAGCTTGAATACGGCACCGACGCGCTTGAGGTGCATCGCGATGCACTGGGTCAGGGCGCCCGCACGCTGATCGTGGACGATCTGCTGGCCACCGGTGGAACGGCCCGGGCCACCGGGGATCTGCTGCGTCGTCTGGGGGCGGAGATGCTCGGCTACAGCTTCATCATCGAGCTGGGTTTTCTCAACGCCCGTGAACACATGACCGACGCGCCGGTGCACTCGCTGATCCAGTATTGAAGCGATATGGATAGTTGAATATCCTCCTACGGGACTTTTGGATATTCAGAGATCCATTTTATGGCCGCCAGGCAAAGAGTCTATTCACCGCACACCGGTGAGGCGGTCGCGCTACTGGGCCGGCTTGTGCGCACCGGCCGGATCGAGCGGCGCATGACCGCATCCGATGTGTCCGAGCGCGCAGGCATTACCCGTGTGACGCTGCGGCGCATTGAAAACGGTGATCCGGGCACTGACATCGGGCTTTATTTCGAGGCCGCCACCATTGTGGGTGTGCCGCTTTTCAGTGCGAGCCCGGCAGAGCTGCGGCGCGCCAACCGTGAAGCCGCGGATCGACTGACGCTCCTGCCACGTCATGCCCACTCCCCCAGAGTGGATGATGATTTCTAGCGCCGAGCAGCCGCTGGGCGCCTACTGAAGTGGACCCCGGTTTTCGGACCAGGTGAGAAGTAAAGATTCGGAGGCTATCCTCGGCCCATTGCAGAGGAGCCTTCACCATGACCCGAGGACGAGGCAAACGGCTCAGTCCGGACTTCAAGGCCCGCGTTGCCCTCGAGGCGGCCAAGGGCCACAAGACCGCCAGCGAGATCGCGCAGGAGTTCCAGGTTCACCCGACGCAGATCAGCCAGTGGAAGCGGCAGTTGCTCGATAACGTCCCTGAGCTATTTGAGTCGACAGCGGCACGGGCCCGCCGCACGCCGAGCGCCGAGGAGGTCGCGGCACCGCTCTACGAGGAAATCGGCCGGCTCAAGGTGGAGCTGGATTTTTTGAAAAAAAAGTCCAGCCAGCTCAAGGAGTAGGCCGATGGCTGATCGAACCGGAACACACCGAGCTCTCGATTCGTCGCCAGTGCGAGCTGATCGGCCTGCCCCGCTCGCAGTATTACTACGCGCCTGCTGCCGAGACGCCAGAGAACCTCGCGCTGATGTGGCAGATCGACAAGCAGTACCTGCGCACACCGTTCTTCGGCTCCC
>NZ_MAOM01000009.1:0-836 GCF_009805925.1 Spiribacter sp. SSL99
TCGGCAGCGTGGCAATCACGACCGAGTCAAACGCATCCGAGTCAGCGGTATCACTGAAGCCAAAGTCCGAGGCCTGGAGCGTATAGGTCGCATCCTCATTAACCGTGACCGTTTTATCGGTACCGGAGGGCGCATCATTCACCGACGTGACATCAACCGTGAGCGTGTTCGCGCTCTGGTCGGTGTCCTCACCGCCGTTGCCAGTGCCACCGTCATCGACCACCTGGAAGTCAAAGCTCGCATAGCCCGAGCCGTTGGCATCGGCAGCCGGGGTAAAGGTGAGATCGCCACTGCTGATCGCCGCAACTGTGATCGAATCCCCCGAACTCACCGCGCTCCCATCAAGCTTGAGCGAACCAGCACTCGGCAGCGTGGCAATCACGACCGAGTCAAACGCATCCGAGTCAGCGGTATCACTGAAGCCAAAGTCCGAGGCCTGGAGCGTATAGGTCGCATCCTCATTAACCGTGACCGTTTTATCGGTACCGGAGGGCGCATCATTCACCGACGTGACATCAACCGTGAGCGTGTTCGCGCTCTGGTCGGTGTCCTCACCGCCGTTGCCAGTGCCACCGTCATCGACCACCTGGAAGTCAAAGCTCGCATAGCCCGAGCCGTTGGCATCGGCAGCCGGGGTAAAGGTGAGATCGCCACTGCTGATCGCCGCAACTGTGATCGAATCCCCCGAACTCACCGCGCTCCCATCAAGCTTGAGCGAACCAGCACTCGGCAGCGTGGCAATCACGACCGAGGCAAACGCATCCGAGTCAGCGGTATCACTAAAGCCAAAGTCCGAGGCCTGGAGCGTATAGGTCGCATCCTCATTAACCGTAACC
>NZ_MAOM01000010.1:0-662 GCF_009805925.1 Spiribacter sp. SSL99
ACCGTGGCCAAGGCGAAATTTGAGCGCAGCAAGCCGCACGTAAACGTTGGCACGATTGGTCATGTTGACCATGGCAAGACGACGCTGACGGCGGCGATGACGAAGGTACTGGCGGCTGAGTACGGTGGGGTCGCCCAGGACTTCAGCCAGATTGACAATGCGCCGGAAGAGCGTGAGCGGGGTATTACGATTGCCACCGCGCATGTGGAGTACGAGACGCATGACCGGCACTACGCGCACGTGGACTGTCCGGGGCACGCGGACTATGTGAAGAACATGATCACCGGTGCCGCGCAGATGGACGGGGCGATTCTGGTGGTCTCGGCGGCGGATGGTCCGATGCCGCAGACGCGTGAGCACATTTTGCTGGCGCGCCAGGTGGGTGTGCCGTCGATTGTGGTGTTCCTGAACAAGGCGGACATGGTCGACGATGCCGAGCTGCTCGAGCTTGTTGAGATGGAAGTCCGTGAGCTGCTCTCGAGCTACGACTTCCCGGGCGATGATGTGCCGGTGATCACGGGCTCGGCGCTGAAGGCGCTCGAGGGGGATACCTCGGAGATGGGCTCGCAGGCGATCGTCAAGCTGGTGCAGGCGATGGACGAGTACATGCCGGAGCCGGAGCGGGCGGTGGACGGTGCGTTCCTGATGCCCATCGAGGATGT
>NZ_MAOM01000011.1:0-365537 GCF_009805925.1 Spiribacter sp. SSL99
GGGGCTTGGGGTGGACGGACTCGACCGCCAGGCGCAGCTTGCGCGCCACCGCCTCGGCCCCCAGCGTGAATGGCGGATCACCGGCGCCTTCGAGGCGTTTGATCACGGCCTGATAGCTTTGCTGGTGGACGCTTGCACTGGGATCGATCCAGCGCTCGAACTTTTCCCTTCCGGTGGCCCGGAAGTGGCTCGTGACCGGCCCGGTCTGGATCAGTACCGCCTCGATGCCGCTGCCGCCCAGTTCCTGACGCAGGGTGTCGGTCAGGCCTTCGAGGGCGTACTTCGAGGCGTTGTAGGCGCCCCGCCACGGCAGGCCGATAAAGCCGAGCACTGAGCTGTGCTGGACGATGCGGCCATGGCCTTGAGCCCGCATCGCCGGCAGCACCGTGCGAATCACCGCCTGAGCGCCGAGGACATTGGTTTCGAACTGCGCGCGCAGGGCTTCGCGGGGCAGATCCTCGACCGCCCCCGGCTGGCCGAACCCGGCGTTGTTGAAAACGGCATCAATGCGGCCGTTAGTGCGACCGAGCAGGGTATCCACCGCGCGCTGAATGCTCGCGTCATCATCCACATCCAGGCGCAGCGCATCGTCCAGGCCATCATGCTGCAGGGCCTCGACGTCCTGCGGCTGGCGTGCCGTGGCAAAGACACGCCAGCCGTGGCGTTGCATGGCGAACGCGCAGTGCCGGCCGATGCCGGTGGAGCAACCGGTGATCAGGATGACTGGCTTTGTCTCTGCGCGTTGCGGGGTCTCAGACATGGTCCGTTCCGGTCAGTCGTAGGTCGTTGTGGGTCAGCGGCTCGCCGCCGGCTTCGGTCACCCGCACCGTGTTGCTCATCCCGATGCCCCATTGGCCGGGGATACGCAGCATCAACGGCAGATGAAAGACCATGTTGGTCTGGAACTCGCGCTCGACGCCGCGGGCTATGAACCCGGAGCCCTCCACCCATGAAGGCGGGAACTGGAGCCCGACGGTGTAACCGAACACACCCGAGAAGAACGCCCGGTCGGCAAGTGGGGCGAGGGCCGCCTCGGCTGCGGCCGCCGCGTTATCCATCGACACACCCGGGCGCATGTGCTCGATCAGGGTTGTGTGGATATCCCGGATGCCATCCGCCACCCGACGCATGTCATCGGTTACGGACCCCGCGACGCGTGTGCGCATCATTGGTGCGGTATAGCGCTGATACGCCGACCCGAACTCGATGAACACCGGGTCACCGCCCGCCACCGTGTGACGCTGGTGGTTGCAGTGGATGACGCTTGATCGCCAGCCGGCCGTGACGATCGGCTGCAGGCTCATGAACTCGCTGCCGGCGTTGATCATGGCCGCCGATCCAGCGGCGGCGAGCTGCTGGTCCGTCACGCCCGGGGCGATCAGCTGCTCGGCAGCGGCGATGCCGGCCTCGGTGATCCGGGCGCTTTCCCGCAGCAGGGCGATTTCGGCGTCGCTTTTGACGATCTTGACGGCATCGACCAGTCCCGAGGCATCGATGAGGGGCCGATCCGGGAGTGCGTCCGCGAGTCCGTCCCTGAAACCGGTGCGCAGTGCGGGTCCCCAGTTGTCCGTGCCGATGGGCCCGGAAAGCCCCAGGTCGGCGATGATGCCGGCCATCTGCTCCGCAGCGCCGTTCGCGTCTTCCCAGCGATAGCCAAAGACCGCGTCCACCCGGGCGGTGGTCACGGCCGGGCCGGTCTCGATGGAGGGTACCTGCAGCACCGCTTGTCCGGGTGGGTTGCCCCCGGTCGTGAGCAGTAGTGCGGTATGCACCGAGACCTCGAAAGTGTTGTAGCCGGTGAGATAGCCGATATCCGCCGCGTCGGTGACCAGCAACCCGTCCAGGCCGGCCGCCGCCATTCTCTGCGTGACGGCCCGGCGGCGCCGATCGTACTCGGCGTCATCGAATGGCCGAGTCAGTGAACCGACGCGCTCGGCAAGCACTTCGCGATAGCGATTGAAATCCATGGATGGCTCCCTCTGGCTGGCTGATTACACAATGTGGGACTTCCCGCGATGTTCGTCCAGAACGAGGCGGTCATCCCTGTTCCCGATCCCTTGCACACTCGTCACCCACATCGTTTATACACATCCCCGATACACATCCCCGATACACACTGATCGATACACATTGTGGGTGTGCAAGCCCTCCGGAAGAGGCATCCGCTTCTCGGGATCTTTGGCCTGTACTGGATACCGGATGTGTACGGCCATGCGCTCCAGCGCCTAAATGGCGATCAGTCGGATTAACGATGAGTAAGGCGGCAGTCGGCGGTCGGTGGTGAGCAAGTAAGCAGGCAATCTGAGCGTTTGGGCAACCAGCAAGCGGTCGAATGGATCGCGATTTCCCAGAGGCTCGCGACACTGCAGATCACCCGATTGTCAGGGTTGCTGAGATCGGCCTGCGTGGCTTGAGGCAGTCGCTCGGGTTCTAGCAGTGCGTGCAGGAGGATGTTGGTGTCGAGTGGAAAGCTGCGACTCTCCATGTCATCGCGCGTTATTCACTGCCGTAAAACATTGCTTCGATGGCTGACCGATTCTGATCGTCAAAATCAGCCGGCACCTGAAATTTACCCTTGCCGAGTCCAAGGCGTCGCGGTTCGGTGGTGCGAGTTTCCAGTGCGACGAGCCTCGCAACGGGCCTGCCTCCGCGAGCGACCACGATCTCTTTGCCTGCAGACGCCTCTTCGACATACCGAGAGAGGTGCGTTTTTGCCTCGTGAATATTGATCGAGTCCATCGTAGCGATACCTGAATGATGAGAGGACGTCGACATCAAGTAGGTCCACGTTAGTCCACTTAGGCCAATTCGTAACCATATTGTCTTTACACATCATCTACGCCAGCAACACCGCCACCAGCCCGGTGATGAACACACCGTCAAACGTCCCCGCCCCGCCAATCGAGGCCAGGGGTGAGCCGAGGCCGCGCACGTCGCGCAGGCGCAGGGCGTCGGCGCCCAGCAGCACGCCCAGGGTGCCGCCGATATAGGCCAGCGGGGCGCTGCTCTCAGGCGCCAGCGTGACGGCCGTCACCGCCGCGCTGATCGGCGCGATGAAGATCGGCATCCCGATCCCGACCCCACTGACGGGCCGGCTGAACGCGTAGCAGATGCCGGTCTGGATGGCGACTGCCGCCAGCACGATCCCCGGTGACAGCGGGTTGTGGTTGAGCAGATAGACCGTGAACGCCACGGGGATAATGCCGCCGCCGACATTGACTGCGATAAGCACTTTGTCTGGGTTGAGCCGACGGGCCATGGCGGTCATCCAGCGCAGCCGCTCGGCCCAGCGCGGATCGGGCTCGCGGGTGGCATCGACCGTGAATAGCGGCAGGTTGATGCTGCTGCCGAGCAGCGAGGTGATCAGCAGCAGCATGGCGGAGCCCTGCGACAGTCCCAGCTTGTCAAAGGCGACGGTCACGACGCCGATCTGGATGAACACGAACAGCGTGGCGGCGAGAAAGATGGCAGCGATGATCTGAAGCGGCACTGACGGACTCCTGATGATCCAAAACCGGCTATCATGGCTTGCATTGGGGCAGTCGCGCCCCGACTCAATAACCATTGCACAGGTGACAGGGACCCACAGCATGCCGATCTATGAATACGTTTGCGATGACTGCCGCCACGAGCTCGAGGCACTGCAGGGCATGAACGATGCCGTGCTCACTGAATGCCCCGAGTGTGGCCATGCCGCGCTGCGGCGCAAGATTTCCGCCGCCGCCTTCCGGCTGAAGGGCAGTGGCTGGTATGAGACCGATTTTAAAAAGGATAACCGCCGCAATCTGGCCGGGGATCAGGCCGTGAGCGCCAAGTCCGAGGGGAAATCGGCCGAAGGAGGACGCAAGGATGGCGGCAAGTCGGCCGCTGCGGGCAAAGACAACGGCGCGGGCAAGGGCTCAGGTAAAGCCTCTGGGGGCAGCGCCAAAGAGTAGTTTCGCACCCTGCAACCCGGTTGGGACGGCTTGCCTGCCCCTCCCCCACCGCTTAACATTCGCCGGTTTAAATGATCCATTAATGGCGGTTTGATCCCTATGCGCACCCACTACTGCGGCGATGTCACCGAGGCCCTGCTCGATCAGGATGTAGAAATCTGCGGCTGGGTGCACCGGCGGCGGGACCACGGGGGTGTCATCTTCATTGATCTGCGCGACCGCGAGGGTCGCCTGCAGGTGGTGTTCGACCCGGACCGCGAGGAGGCCTTCGCCACCGCTGACCGCGCCCGGCCGGAGTGGGTGCTGCGAATCAGTGGCCGGGTGCGTCGCCGGCCGGAGGGGACCGCCAACGAGAACCTCGGCTCGGGCCAGGTCGAGGTGCTCGCCCATGACATAGAAGTGCTGAACACGGCCAAGACGCCGCCGTTCCAGGTCGACGAGGACGACGTTGGCGAGGACGTGCGCCTGCGTCATCGCTACATGGATCTGCGCCGCCCGGCGATGCAGCAGCACCTGATCACCCGCGCCCGGGTGACCAGCTTCATGCACCGCTTCCTCGATGGCTACGGCTTTCTCGATATCGAAACGCCCATGCTCACCCGCGCGACGCCTGAGGGCGCCCGGGACTTTCTGGTGCCAAGCCGCCTGCATGCGGGCAGTTTCTACGCGCTGCCGCAGTCGCCGCAGCTGTTCAAGCAGCTTCTGATGATGTCGGGCCTCGATCGCTACTACCAGATCGTGCGCTGCTTTCGGGACGAGGACCTGCGGGCCGACCGCCAGCCCGAGTTCACCCAGCTTGATGTCGAGGCCTCGTTCATGGACGAGGGCGAGATCACTGAGCTGATGGAGCGCATGGTCCGCGAGCTCATGCACGATGTGGCGGGCGTCGATCTCCCTGCGACCTTCCCGCGGATGACCTACGCCGAGGCCATCGAGCGCTACGGCATTGACCGGCCCGACCTGCGCATCCCCATGGAGCTGGTCACGGTCAGTGATCTGCTGACCGGGGTGGATTTCAAAGTGTTCGCCGGGCCGGCCGCAGACCCGCGGGGGCGTGTTGCCGCCCTGCGCGTGCCGGGCGGGGCATCGCTCACCCGCAGGCAGATCGACGAGTACACCGAGTTCGTGGGGCGCTATGGCGCCAAAGGCCTCGCGTACATCAAGGTCAATGACCCGGCGGAAGGCGTCGACGGGCTGCAGAGCCCCATCCTCAAGTTCTTGCCCAAATCCGTGGTCACCGACCTGCTCGCGCGCACCGGCGCCAATGCTGGCGATCTGATCTTTTTTGGGGCGGATCGGGCCAAGGTGGTCAACGAGTCGCTGGCCGCGCTACGGGTGCGGTTGGGCCACGATCTGGGGCTGCTCGAGGGCGAATGGCGGCCGCTGTGGGTGGTCGACTTTCCGATGTTCGAGTACGACGAGGATGATGGGCGCTACTACGCGCTGCATCACCCCTTCACCGCGCCGCGCACGGATTCGGTGGAGGCGTTTCAGGCCGCCGATCCCGAGGCGCTCATCTCCCGGGCCTATGATCTGGTGCTCAACGGCACCGAGCTGGGCGGCGGGTCGATCCGTATCCATCGCCCCGAAATGCAGTGGGCGGTGTTCGAGCGCTTGGGCATCGAGGCGGATGAGGCGCGCGAGAAGTTCGGCTTCCTGCTCGAGGCGCTCGAGTACGGCGCGCCGCCGCATGGGGGGATCGCCTTCGGGCTTGACCGGTTGGTCATGCTGATTGCCGGGGCGGGCTCGATCCGCGACGTCATGGCCTTTCCCAAGACGCAGACCGGCACCTGCCTGCTCACCGATGCGCCGGCGGGGGTGGATACCCAGGCGCTGGATGACCTGCACATCCGCGTGCGCCGGCCGCAGAAGGGCTAGTCGGTCAGCGTCAGCCGAGTGCCGGGTCGGATGCCGTGGCGCTCGGCGGCGCCGGCCGCGAGCTCAAGGGCGGCGGCAATCGGTGCATCGATCCCATAGCCGGTGCCACCGGGGGTCATCCGCTCGACGTCAATCACGACGCCGTCGGCGTTGATATAGGCAATGTCGAGGGCGCCCCGGACGTTCTGCATGTGCCAGCCCACCCGGCGCGGTGGCGCGAAGGCGAACCAGATCGGCTGATCGGCGATCACTGCGGCGGGTAGATGCTGCATGCCCTGGGCGCGCTCGTCGGGCTCATCGGCAATGCGTACGGCGAGGCGGCGGGGCGATGAACCGGTCTTTTCAGCGTCATCGGCTGCCGATGGGGTGATCACGACCTCGCCCGTGGTCATGGACTGCCAGGCGGGGGGCAGGGCAGTGGGATCTGGCGCGGTGCCCGCATCGGCGGATTCGGCCGTCCCGCCGAACAGCCAGGCATCACCCAGCAGGATCGCGCCGGCCAGTGCCAGCCCCGCAATAATCCGTGCAATCCATCGTTTCATGGGTAGCAGGCTAACCGATTCCCGGCGCCGGCGTCGCGGGGTGAAGATCGGTAACGTCGGTGTGGCTGCGGCTGGGACCGGGGTTGTGGGTGGCCGGGGGCGATGGATCGGCGTAGCGTCGGCGGCTGGTTGGTTGCAAGGAGGGGTCATGCCCGCATGGCTGTTACTGGTGGGCGCGGTCACCATGGAGGTGATCGGCACCACGGCGCTCAAGTTATCCGACGGTTTTTCACGCCTTTGGCCGAGCCTCATTGTGGTGGCGGGCTATGGGCTTGCGTTCATTGCGCTGGGGCTGGTGCTCAAGCGCATGGAGGTGAGTGTGGCCTATGCGGTGTGGGCCGGGCTTGGCACTGCGCTGGTGGCCCTGGTGGGGGTTTTCTTTTTTGGTGAGGCGATGAGCTGGGTCAAGGCCGGCAGCCTGCTGCTGATCATTCTGGGGCTGGTGGGGTTGAATCTGGCCGGTTGAGGTGGGATATCTCAGGGACAGGGCATCGATGGTTTGGGTTTAAGCTTGGGCTTGGGCCGCCGTGGTGTTAAATTGGAATGGTTTCAAACAGCACGTCAGGATGACGGAATAAGGAGGTCAACATGGCCACACCGGCAATCAATATCGGGATCGAGGAAAGCGCCCGCGTCGAGATCGCGGAGGGGGTCAGTCGTGTGCTGGCCGACAGCTATTCGCTGTACCTGAAAACCCATAATTTCCACTGGAACGTGACCGGGCCGATGTTCAACTCCCTGCATAACATGTTCGAGGAGCAGTACACCGAGCTCGCCACGGCGGTGGATGACATTGCTGAGCGCATCCGCGCACTGGGGGCCCGCGCGCCGGGTAGCTACAGTGAGTATGCAAAGCTGACTTCCATCCCCGAGGAGAGCAGCACGCCGGATGCCCAGGAGATGATCCGTCAGTTGGTCACGGGTCATGAGATCGTCGCCCGCACGGCGCGCGAGGTGTTTGCCACGGCGGATGAGGCGCATGACGAGCCGACCGCCGATCTGCTGACCGAGCGCATGCAGCTTCACGAGAAAACGGCGTGGATGCTGCGCAGCATGCTGGAGTGATCGTGCGGTCTGGATAGCGGATACGGCGTCGATCGCCGTCGCGGCCGGGGGTGGATGCGTCTGCCCCCGGCCGTTTTTTCTGTGGAAGGCGCGTTGTGATCCCCTTTCTTGCCGAGTGAACACGCGCGCAACACACCGGCTACCCACACGCCTCACCCACACGCCTCATCCACACGCCTGGCCCATATCGCGAGGATGTGGGTGCGGCATACACACGCGGCAGCGGCGCGCCTAAATGCCGCCGAACACAAAGTCGATGGCGCGCATGATCTGCTGCGTCTCGCCGGTGAGGGATCCCGCCGGTTTGCCGAGCGCGTTATCCGATACTGTCATGAGCCGATCGACCACTACGACGAAACGGCCGCCGGGCGAGCACTCCAGCGCAACGATCGGGTGGGCTTCCTGCAGCGGGCGTTCGAAATGGGCCGTGGGCACGAGCGGCGCGACAATCGCCCGACCGAGGGGCTGGAGCAGGGCGTTCTGCAGGCTGACGAGAAACGGCGCCCGCGAGTCGATGCGGAACTTGTCGGCGCGGTATACCGGGTAGGTCGTCGAGGCGAGCTGGCCGCTCAGCCGTCGATCCACCGATTCCTTGAGAATCGGCACACGATCAATCATCGCCCGGACCCACTCGTCGGTCAGAAAGTCGTCATGACCGTTATGACCATCTGCGCCATCGGTGCCGTTAGCGTCGTCGATATCGTCGGTATTGATGAAGGGTATTGGCCTGGTCGGCCGATTGTTCCGGGCGCTCGGGGGGTCAACGCGATTCTCAATCAGGGCGCGACGATTGCGCTTGAGCCAGGTACGGCAGCGGAGTGCATGCAGTGATTCACGCAGATGGTCCTCAAAGAATCCTGAGAGGTTCATCTCCAGCGCCCGGGCCTCGTCGAGGAGATCGGGATCGATGCTGACATTGATGCGCCTTTTCTGAAGCGGCATGCGGGGTGTTCGAGTACCGAGAACCATGTCTTCGTCTGCCTGGTTAGTGTGTATGGGGAGTGTGTATGGAGCGTGTGTATTCAGCGTGTGCGCGGGCCGCGGAAGACAGTTAACAACGTGCTCCTTCGATATCACCGCCCGCGACGCCAGACGGTGCCCACCACCCGATAGCCGGCCTTTTATTCCATCCCAGTCTTTCCTTATCACCACATATTCCAGACGTCTGCGCTCAAACGCGTTAGAGTTTCAGGAGATAATGCGCTCCGATCACAGACCAACAGCGAGATCCCTCCATGAAACTCGAGACCCAGGCCATCCACAGCGGCTATTCCCCGGACCCGACGACCAAGGCGGTGGCGGTGCCGATCTACCAGACCACCTCGTACGCCTTTGACGACACGCAGCATGGGGCGGACCTGTTCGACCTGAAGGTCGAGGGCAACATCTACAGCCGCATCATGAACCCCACCAACGGTGCGCTTGAGCAGCGCGTGGCCGAGATGGAGGGGGGCATCGCCGGGCTGGCTGTGGCCTCGGGGATGGCGGCCATTACCTATGCCATTCAGTGCATCACCCGTGTCGGCGATAACATCGTCACCACCAGTCAGCTCTACGGCGGCACCTACAATCTGTTCGCCCACGCCCTGCCCAACATGGGCATTGAGGTGCGGTTTGCGAGCGGCGACGATCCGGCCGCCATCGAGGCGCTGATCGATGACAACACCAAGGCGGTGTATGCCGAGACCGTCGGCAACCCCAACGGCAACGTGGTGGATATCGAAGCCTTCGCCACCATCGCCCATCGCCATGGTGTGCCGCTGATTGTCGATAACACGGTGCCGACCCCGGTGCTCTGGCGGCCCATCGAGCAGGGCGCCGACATCGTCATCCACTCGCTGACCAAGGCGATGGGCGGGCACGGCACCACCGTGGGCGGCGTGATCGTCGACTCGGGCAACTTCCCCTGGGCGGACTACGCCAAGAAATTCCCCATGCTCACCGAGCCTGATCCGTCCTACCACGGCGTGGTCTACACCGAGGCGCTGGGCGCGGCGGCGTATATCGGGCGCTGCCGGGTCGCACCGCTTCGCAACATGGGCGCGGCGCTCTCACCGATGAACGCGTTTTTGCTGATGCAGGGCATTGAGACCGTGCCCCTGCGCATGGCCCGTCACGGCGAAAACGCCATTGCGCTCGCTGAGCATCTGAAAGCGCATCCGGGCGTGACCTGGGTGAAGTACGCCGGCCTGCCTGACAGTCCCTACTATCCGCTGGTGCAGAAATACATGGGCGGCAATAACGCCGGTGGCATCCTCAGTTTTGGGATCAAGGGCGGCGAAGAAGCGGGCGCGAAGTTCATCGACGCGCTTCAGCTCATCGTGCGTCTGGTGAACATCGGCGACGCCAAGTCGCTGGCCTGCCATCCGGCCACCACCACGCACCGCCAGTTGAACGACGAGGAGCTGGCGAGCGCCGGGGTCAGCCGCGACATGGTGCGGATCTCGGTAGGCATCGAGCACATCGACGACATCCTCGCCGACGTCGATCAGGCGCTAGCGGCGGCGGGACACTAGGCCGCAGCACTCGTGTCGGGTGCTTGATCGAGTTCAGGAGTGGTGGGTCGTGCAGGATTCGAACCTGCGACCAGCGGATTAAAAGTCCGATGCTCTACCAACTGAGCTAACGACCCGACGCGTGCGTATGATACGGCGCCCGTTGCCACCGGGCAATACACGCCGTCACTGAGTTCAGCGGGCGTCGAGCCGCTGCTGGGCGAGGCTGGCGGCGGTGCTGTCCGGGAACGCTTCGATCACCTCGCGCAATGCCGCTCGTCCCTGCTCGTCACGGCCCTGCTCGAGGTGCACATAGCCGATCTTGAGCAGTGCATCAGGGTGCTTGCGACTGCCGGCATGGTTGTCGACGACCTGCTCGAATGATTCCAGGGCGGTGTCAAAGTCGCGCACGACGTAATGCGACTCACCCAGCCAGTAGCGGGCGTTGGCGGCGAGGTCGGCCTCGGGGTAGTCCTGAAGAAAGCCCTGAAACGCCGCGGCGGCGGCATCATAGCGGCCTGCCCGTAATTCGCTGAACGCGGCGTCATAGGCCTCACGGGCCGCGGCGTCAGCGCTGTCGGTTTCGGCGTCGCCGCCGTCACTCGCCCCGGTATCGGCCGGTGCTTCGCCCCCTGAGTCGGCGCTGGCATCAGCCGAGGCGGGCTCACCTGCCGCAGGTCCGTCAGCGGCTGCTTCCTCGTCGCCGGACGATTCCAGTGCCTGCAGCCGGCCATCCAGGTCCAGATACAGCTCCCGCTGCTGACTGCGGATGTCGTCGATCTGGCGCTGCAGCCGTTCGATCTCGCCGCGCAGCGTGGTGACCTCGCGCTGCAGCTGCTCGCTCTGGTTCATCATCCGCATCATGGCCTGGCCCGAGACGCGGTCTTCGAGCCGATCAACCCGGCGCTCGAGGGTCTGCGCCCCGCTGCCGGGGGAGTGGACGATCAGCGCGGTGCCCATCGAAAGGGCCACGGCGATGGCCAGGATCGGGCGGCGGCCTTGGGTGCCGGTCATGAGGCGTACCTCCTGCGGGATCGGATCAGCGCTCGTAGACAAGGGCGGCGCGGCGGTTCTCGGCCCAGGCGGATTCATTGCTGCCGCTCACCGCCGGGCTTTCCTCGCCATAGCTCACCACATCGACCTGAGCGTCGTCGGCACCGGCGATCAGCAGGGCCTGCTTGACCGACTCGGCACGCCGTTCGCCCAGCGCGAGGTTGTATTCACGGGCGCCGCGCTCGTCGGTGTGGCCTTCCACCAGCAGTTGACGGTCGCTGTTGCGGGCCAGGTACTCGCCGTGCGCCTCGATCAGGGTCATGGCCTCGTCACTCAGCGTGGCGCTGTCGTACTCGAAGTAGACCACCCGGTCGGCCAGGGCGCTGTCCGGGTCGTCGAGGGGCTCGCCTGAGACACTGCCGCTGGCGGTGGCGCCGCTTGCGGCGGCCGCGCTTTCTTCGGCGTCGATCTCGGCCTCGGTGGCGGCGGCCTGATCGATCTCGGCCATTTCGGCATCATCGATGGAATCGTCGGTGGTGGCACAGCCGGCCAGTACGGCGGTCAGGGCCAGCAGGGTCAGCCATTGTCGGAGTGAGCGCATGAGAGGATCTCCATTCAGTCAGAAAAGGGCAGGGGTTCAGTCTGCGGACGGCAGCGGACCCCAGTCGGGTTCACGCACGGTGTTGTCAAACTCGGTCAGTCCACCCTGGACCCGGCCGAACACCGACACCGTGGCCAGTTCGGTCGCGTCGCCGGTATCGCGGGTATAGGCGATCATGCTGCTGCTGGCCGAAAAGCTCGGCGACTCGTCGAGCGGACCATCGGTGAGCACCCGCATGATGTCGTCTTCGAGATCGAGCACGGCAATCTGAAAGCCTTCGTCGCGCTGATGGGCGAAGGTGAGGAAGCGGCCGTTGGGCGAGACGCTGGGGCTGGCATTGTAGTTGCCATCGAAGGTGACCCGCTCGGCATCGCCGCCGCTCACCGGCTGGCGGTATATCTGCGGGCTGCCGCCGCGGTTGGAGGTGAAATAGAGGGTCTCGCCATCCGGCGACCAGGCCGGCTCGGTGTCGATGCCGAAGTGCCGGGTGATGGGGCGCGGGTCAGCGTCGCCATCGGGGTCGAGGATGAACACATCGGGATTGCCGTCGCGGGACAGCGTCACCGCCAGGCGCTCGCCGTCCGGTGACCAGGCCGGGGCGCTGTTGATGCCGTCAAACGACGGCAGGGCGGTGCGCTCGCCGGTGGCGACGTTCTGCACGTAGATCTGCGACTGCCGCCCCGACTCCAGCGAGACATAGGCGATGCGCTCGCCGTCCGGCGACCAGTCGGGCGAGAGGATGGGTTCGCTCGAGGTGAGGATGGTCTGCGGTCGGTGGCCGTCGGCCTCGGCCACCATCAGCCGGTGCGAGCGCTCATCCCCCGTGCCCGTCTCCTCGACATAGGCGATGCGGGTATTGAACCCACCCGGCCGGCCGATCAGCGTCTCGAACACCTGGTCGCTGATGGTGTGGGCGAGGTTGCGCAGCCCCGCCGATGTCACGCGAAAGCGCTGACCGGCGATGCGCTCGCCGGCGTAGACATCCAGCAGTTCATAGCGCACGCGATAGGCGTCGCCGTCGAGCGGAGTGATGCGGCCGATGAGTACGGTATCGGCACCCAGTGCGCGCCAGTTCTGAAAGCGCACCTGCTCGAGCCGACTCGGTTGACTGAGGTGGTTGTCCGGGTCGAGCGGCGCGAACAGCCCGCTGCGGAACAGGTTGTCGCGGATGATCCCGGCCAGGTCGACATCGGGGCCATCGCCCTCGGCCGCGTCCTGCATCTGGAAGGGCACGACGGCAATGGGCAGCGCGGCCGCCTCGCCGCCGCTGATCTCGATGCGGACCTGCGCGGCGGCGGGTAGGGCGAGCATTGCCAGTAGGAGGGCGGCGATCAGTGATTTCATTGGGCGATATTCTGCCTGTCCATGGGGGCCTGTGTCGATCCTATCCTAATGGATGGAGGATGTGCGGCGTATTTCAGGCATCGGGGGCAAAGACCATTTCGATGCCCTCGCGGTAGGGCTGGGCCAGATCGGGGTCATCGGGCATGGGCAGCGGGTCGGCGCGCCGCACGGCGGTCACCGCCGAGCGGTCGAAGGCGGCGTTGCCGCTGGAGCGCGCGACTTCCACCGACAGGACGATGCCACCCGGGCCGAGGCGCACCGCGACCAGGGCGCTCAGCCCGTCGGGGATACCGGCGGGGCGGGTCCATGTGCCCTCGACGCGCTGGCGAATGGCGGCGTCGTAGGTGCCACGGGCCTCACGCAGGGCCTCGGCATCGGCCTGGCGCCGGGCTTCGGCTTCGCGCTCGGCCTGGCGTTGGGCTTCGGCTTCGCGCTCGGCGCGGCGCTGCGCTTCGGCCTCTGCCTCGCGACGGGCCTGCTCGGCGGCCTCACGCTGGCGCTCAGCCTCAGCCTCAGCTTCAGCCTCCGCTTCGCGACGGGCCTGCTCGGCGGCCTCGCGCTGGCGCTCAGCCTCAGCTTCAGCTTCGGCCTCCGCCTCGCGGAGGGCCTGCTCGGCCGCTTCGCGCTGGCGTTCGGCCTCGGCCTCCGCCTCGTGGCGGGCCTGCTCGGCGGCTTCGGCGGCCTCGCGCTCGGCCGCCAGGCGTTCCGCCTCGCGCTCGCGCTCGGCTTCCAGCTCGGCCAGTTCCTCTTCGCGGCGGCGCTGCTCGGCGGCCTCTTCTGCCTCCAGTGCCTCGATGGCCTGCTGGACCTCCGCCTCTTCCACGGCCACCGCCTGCACGCTCTGCTCAGTGCCGGGGTTGGCCTGATCGGTGATCCCGGTCATCTGAAAGCTCACCGCAAACAGGCCGAACAGCGCGGCGTGCGCCAGCACCGACAGGCCGATGTCCCCAACCCTGCCCATGCGCCCGCGGGCCTAGCCGTTGTTGGCCGGGGTATCCCCCGACGGTTGTGTCATCAGCCCCACCTGCGGCACCCCGGCACGCTGCAGGGCGGTCATGACATCGATCACGCGGGCATAGGCCACATCGCCGTCGCCGCGCACGAATACCGGCGTGTCGGGACGGGCGCGCATGACGGCGGTCACGTTCAGCACCACATCCTCGGCACTGACCGGCTGGTCGTCATCCTGCTCGCCTACGCTCAGGTAGTAGCGCCCCTGCTGGTCCACCTCGACGATCACCGGCTCCTGCTCCTGCGGAGGCATCGGTTCGGCGCTGGACTGGGGCAGGTCGATTTCCACGCCCTGGTAGAGCAGCGGCGCGGTCACCATGAAGATCACCAGCAGGACCAGCATGACGTCGATGTACGGGACGACATTGATCTCGGCCATGGGCTTGCGGCGACTGCGCCGCCGTCGCGCGGGTTGGGGATTCACGATGCGCCGGCCTGCAGGTGGCGCTGGAGAATGCCGGTGAACTCGTCGATGAACATCTCGTAGCGGTTGGTCATCTGCTCGGACTGGTTGGCGAAGCGGTTGTAGGCGATCACCGCCGGGATCGCTGCGAACAGGCCCAGCGCCGTTGCGATCAGGGCCTCGGCAATGCCGGGGGCGACCGTGGCGAGCGTTGCCTGCTGCATGGCGCCCAGGGCGAGGAAGGCGTTCATGATGCCCCAGACCGTCCCGAACAGGCCGATATACGGGCTCGTCGAGCCGACCGTGGCAAGAAACGGCACCGACTGCTCGACACGGTCCATCTCGCGGTTGAGCGCCACTCGCATGGCGCGCTGGGCGGCCTCGATGACGGGCTCGGGCGCGGGGCTCTGGCGGCGCATGCGGCTGAACTCGCGGAACCCGGCACGAAAGATCCGCTCCATACCGCCCGAGTCGATGTCGGGCTGTTCGCTGTTCTGATAGATCTCGGTGAGGTTGCCGCCGGACCAGAAGCTGTCCTCGAACGCCTCCGCGCCGCCGCGGGCGCGGCGCAGCTCCCGGGCCTTGCGGATGATGATCGCCCACGAGCTGATCGAGGCGAGCAGCAGCACCAGCATGACGAGCTGGACGACCAGGCTGGCCTCGGCGATGAGTTGGGTAATGGACAGATCAACGGTCATGGGCATCCCCTGGCAGAATGCCTGAAAACACTAACGACCGGCGGGGAGCGGCGCAAGCGGCCCGGCTCATGAGCGGCGGAACAGCTCGCCGTTGGGGTCATCGATGCGCGGTGGCGCCGGGATGTCCAGATGGGCATAGGCGTTGCGCGTCGCCATGCGGCCCCGCGGCGTGCGATGCACGAAGCCCTGCTGGATCAGGTAGGGCTCGATGACGTCCTCGATGGTGCCGCGTTCTTCGCCAATGGCGGCGGCCAGGCTCTCGACGCCGACGGGGCCCCCGTCGAACTTGTCGATGATCGCGTGCAGCAGGCGCCGGTCCTGGATGTCGAAGCCGCTGTCATCGACCTTGAGCATGTCCATGGCGTCGGCGGCCACGGCGCGGCTGATGCGGCCGTCGGCACGCACCTCGGCGTAATCGCGCACCCGGCGCAGCAGGCGGTTGGCGATGCGCGGGGTGCCCCGCGCCCGGCGCGCGATCTCGGTGGCGCCGTCGGCGGCCATGCTCAGGTTGAGCAGCCCGGCGGAGCGGTTGACGATGGTGGTGAGCTCATCGACTGAGTAGTACTCAAGCCGCTGGACGATGCCGAAGCGGTCGCGCAGGGGCGAGGTCAGCAGCCCCGCGCGGGTGGTTGCCCCCACCAGGGTGAAGGCCGGCAGGTCGAGTTTAATGGAGCGCGCCGCCGGCCCTTCGCCGACGACGATGTCGATCTGCTGGTCCTCCATGGCCGGATAGAGGACTTCTTCGACCACCGCCGAGAGGCGATGGATCTCGTCGACGAACAGGACATCCCCGGGCTCGAGGTTGGTGAGCAGCGCGGCCAGGTCGCCGGGGCGGTCGATGACCGGGCCCGAGGTCTGGCGCAGGTTGACGCCTAGCTCCTGGGCGATGATGTGCGCCAGGGTGGTCTTGCCGAGCCCGGGCGGACCAAACACCAGCACGTGGTCGAGTGCCTCGGCCCGACCGCGGGCGGCGCCGATGAAGATCTCGAGCTGCTCGCGAACGCCCTGCTGGCCGATGTAGTCGGCAAGCCGCCGCGGGCGGATGGCGCGATCCACGGCCTCGTCATCGGGCGCGGCGTTGCTGGCGATAATGCGGTCGTTGTCGATCATGGCGTCCCGGGTCGCTGCCTGGCGCTAGCGTACCGCCTTTTTGAGGGCGGCGCGGATGAGTTGCTCGCTGTCCTCGGCCTCGATCCCCTGCAGCAGCCGCTGGGCCTCCGCGGGTTTGTAGCCCAGCGCCACCAGCGCGGCGCTGGCCTCGGCGCGCGGGTCGTCGGCGCTCGGCGCGGTGCCGGCTCCGGCGATGGCACCGGGCAGGCCGCCCGCCGCGCTGCCCAGTCCATCCAGCCGGTCCTGCATCTCCAGGGTCAGGCGCTCGGCGATCTTCTTACCGATGCCGGGCAGGCGGGTGAGGGTGGCGGTGTCTTTCTGCTCGACGGAGCGGCGGAACTCCTCGGTGCTGATGCCGGAGAGGATCGCCAGGGCCATTTTGGGGCCGACGCCATTGACCCGGATCAGGGCGCGGAACAGGCCGCGCTCGCCCTCGGTGTAAAAGCCATAGAGCACCGGCACCTCGTCGCGCAGCCCCTGATGGATGCGCAGGACCACGGTCTCGCCGCTTGCCGGCAGCTGGTAGATGCTCGACATGGGCAGTTCGATCTCATAGCCCACGCCGCTCACGTCTACCACCACCCAGGGCGGTTGCTTGTCGATCAGCGTGCCGCGCAGCCGCCCGATCATGCCGCACCCCCGGGTGACGAACGCGCCATCTGGCGACGGAACCGGTCATGCTGGGCGTGGCTGAGGGCCACGGCCAGGGCGTCGGCGGCGTCCTCGCGCAGCTCGCCCTGGAGCCCCAGCACGGTCCGCACCATATAGCCCACCTGAGTCTTCTCGGCCCCGCCGCGGCCCACCAGGGCCTGCTTGATGGCGCGGGCGCTGTACTCCGCCACGCTCAGGCCGGCGCCGGCACAGGCGCAGATCGCCGCCCCGCGGGCCTGGCCCAGCTTGAGCGCGGACTGGATGTTGCGGTTGACGAAGACTTCCTCGATGGCGCTTTCCGTGGCGGCATGCTCGGCGATCACCTCAGTGAGCCCGGCGAAGATGGTGTGCAGGCGCTCAGCGAACGCGCCGCTGCCGGCCTGGATCACGCCGCTGGCGATATAGCGGCTGCGCGCCCCGTCCACGGCGATAATGCCGAAGCCGGTGCGCACCGATCCCGGATCGATGCCCAGTATGCGTCGCTCACCGCCCGCCGCCGCCATGCCGGTCAGGCGTCCTCGTAGGCGGCGGCCTGGAGCTCGGCGTTGGTGTAGACGTGCTGGACGTCGTCCAGGTCCTCGAGCCGCTCGATCAGTTTGACCGCCTTGCGGGCGTCATCATCATCGAGCTCGGTGGTGTTCTCGGGGCGCATGGTCACCTCGGCGTCCGCCGGGGTCAGGCCATTGTCCGTCAGGGTGTCGCGCACGGCGGGAAAGTCCTCGGGCGCGGTCAGGACCTCGAACGAACCGTCATCGTTGGCGATGACATCCTCGGCGCCGGCCTCGAGCGCGGCCTCCATCAGGGTGTCCTCGTCGGTGTCCGGCGGAAACAGCATCACGCCGCGCTGCTGGAACATGAACGCGACACAGCCATCGGTCCCCATGTTGCCGTTGTGCTTGTTGAAGGCGTGGCGGATCTCGCCGACCGTGCGGTTGCGGTTGTCGGTCATGCAGTCGGCCATGATGGCGATGCCACCGGGGCCATAGCCCTCGAACCGGGCCTCCTCATAGGCGGTGCCCTCATCATTGCCGGCACCCCGGGCGGCGGCCTTGTCGATCTTGTCCTTGGGCATGTTCACGCCAAGGGCCCGGTCCACGGCAAGGCGCAGGCGCGGGTTGGCATCGGGGTCGTCGCCGCCCTGACGCGCCGCCACCGTGATCTCGCGGATCATTTTGGTGAAGATCTTGCCGCGCTTGGCGTCCTGCGCCTTTTTGCGGTGCTGGATGTTCGCCCACTTGCTGTGACCTGCCATGATCCCCCTCGATTCGGCCGAATGATCGTGTTCACGAGGCGTTCACATTACCATGTCCGCAAACCCGGCACCGATGGCTGGCTGACAACCTGTGACCCAGATCCCCCTTGCGTTTCCGAGCTCGGCACTCATGACCTTCGCGGCGCTGCGCGCGCGCCTGCCGGCACCGGTATGGCTGGATGGCGCCGCCGGCGGGCGCTACAGCGTGATGAGCGCCGCCCCGCGCGGCCAGTTGGTCAGCCGCCACGGGCGCACGCGCTGGCTGCCCGGCGAGGGGGGTGACGGGGACGATCTGGGGACAGCGGATCCGCTGGCGCTGCTGCACGAGTCGCTGGGCCCGAGGGTGGCGGCGAGTGGGCCGTTCGCCGGCGGGGCCATCGGTTATTTCAGCTACGAGCTGGGCCGGCGCCTGCAAGGTCAGACAACGCGCGATGCGGGCATGCCAGAAATGGCGGTGGGGCTGTATGACTGGGCGCTGGTGCTGGACCATCAGCAGCACTGCGCGTGGCTGGCCGGCGATCCCCCGGCGGACGTCGCCGACTGGCTGGCGACCGGGCCCGCGCAGGCCCCCGGCGCCTGGTGGCCCACCGGCGAGCCCGCCGCCACCCCGGACCGCGTGGCCTATGATCGGGCCTTCCGCCGGGTCCGCGACTATCTGCACGCCGGTGACTGCTATCAGGTCAATCTGGCGCGGCGGCTGCAGGCGCCCTTCGACGGTGACCCGCTGGGGGTCTACCGCGATTTCCGCGAGGCGGCCGGCGGCCCCTTCGCCGCCTACCTTGAGCTCGCCGGTGGGCCGATCCTCAGCGGCTCGCCCGAGCGGTTTCTGGAACTGCGCGACGGCTGGGTCAAGACCGCGCCCATCAAGGGCACGCGGGCCCGGGCGGTGGACCCGCGCGCCGATGCGGCACGCCGCGACGAGCTGCTCAGCAGTGCCAAGGACCGCGCCGAAAACCTGATGATCGTCGATCTGCTGCGCAACGACCTGGGTCGGGCCTGTCGCACCGGATCGGTGAGCGTGCCGCGGTTGTTCGCGCTGGAGTCGTTTGTCACGGTGCACCATATGGTGAGCACCGTGGTGGGGCGGCTGCGCGCCGACCGGACGGCCACGGATCTGCTGCGTGACTGTCTGCCGGGCGGATCGATCACCGGTGCGCCCAAATTCCGCGCCATGGAGATCATCGATGAGCTCGAGGGGGAGCCGCGCGGCATCTACTGCGGATCCATCGGCTATCTCGGCGCCGACGGGGCGATGGACACCAGCATCGCGATCCGCACGATGACCGCCCGCGACGGGGTGCTCGACTATCGCGCCGGCGGCGGACTGGTCGTGGATTCGGAGTGCGGCGCCGAATTTGATGAGACTGAATCCAAGGCGGCGGCCTTTCGCCGGCTGCTGGCGGTGGTAGGGTGATCACGAAGGCAATCAAACGAGTCGGTCGAACAGGAGGCAGGAACGATGGAAGATGTGGTGATCGTGGCCGCGGGCCGCAGTGCGGTGGGGTCCTTCGGCGGCACGCTGGCCCCGCTGGGTGCCGCGGATATCGGCACGCAGGTGATCCGCGGCGTGCTCTCGCGGGCGGATATCGACCCCGCGGTGATTGACGAGGTGGTGCTGGGTCAGGTCCTGACCGCGGCCGTTGGCATGAACCCGGCGCGCCAGTCCGCGCTGAATGCCGGACTGCCTGAGACCACTCCGGCAATGACCATCAACAAGGTCTGCGGCAGCGGCCTGAAGGCGACGCACATGGCCGCCCAGGCCATCGCGCTGGAGGATGCCGGCGTGGTTCTCGCCGGCGGTCAGGAGTCGATGAGCCAGGCGCCGCATGCCCTGCCCAACTCGCGCAATGGCCAGCGCATGGGCCCGTGGAAGCTCGAGGACACTATGCTCAAGGATGGCCTCACCGATGTGTTCAACAACTATCACATGGGTGTGACCGCCGAGAATCTCGCCACCGAGTACGGCATCAGCCGCGAGGAGCAGGATGCCTTCGCGGCGCGCTCGCAGCAGCTTGCCGAGGCGGCGCAGAAGGCCGGACGCTTCAACGATGAGATCGTTCCCGTCGAGATCCCCCAGCGCAAGGGCGACTCGGTGGTGTTCGACACCGACGAGTTCCCGCGCCACGGCACCACCGCCGAAGGCCTGGCGAAGATGCGCCCGGCGTTCGCGAAGGACGGGACGGTCACCGCCGGTAACGCCTCGGGCATCAACGACGGCGCCGCCGTGGTGCTGATGATGGGCGAGAGCCGCGCCCGGGCGCTGGGGCTCGAGCCGATTGCCCGCATCAAGGCCTATGCCAACGCCGGTGTCGCGCCGAGTCTGATGGGCAGCGGCCCGATCCCGGCCACGCAGCGCTGCCTCGAGCGGGCCGGCTGGTCCATCGACGACCTCGAGCTGATCGAGTCGAACGAGGCCTTCGCCGCCCAGGCACTGGCGGTCAACAAGGCGCTCGGATGGGATCCGGAGAAGATCAATGTCAACGGCGGCGCGATTGCCATCGGTCATCCGATCGGTGCCTCCGGCGCCCGAATCCTCGTCACGCTGCTCCACGAGATGCGTCGTCGGGATGTCAACCGCGGCCTCGCGACATTGTGCATTGGCGGTGGCCAGGGCGTTGCGCTGGCGGTGGAACGTTAACCCGGGAGGGTGAGACCGATGACGGACAAGCGCCTGATCAAGAAATACCCCAATCGGCGGCTCTACGACACCGCCATCAGCAGCTACGTGACGCTGGAGGACGTCAAGGGGCTGGTGCTCGATGGGGTGGACTTCGAGGTCACCGATGCTAAATCGGGGGCTGATCTGACCCGCACCATCCTGCTGCAGATCATCAGCGAGGAGGAGGAGGGCGGCGAGCCGATCTTCTCCAGCGATCTGCTCGCGCAGATCATCCGTGCCTATGGCGGCAACATGCAGAGCCTGCTCACCAGCTATCTCGAAAAGAGCATGGCCCTGTGGGCCGATCAGCAGAGTGCCCTGCGCGAGCGGGCCCGGACGTTCATGGATGCCAGCAACCCGGTGAGCATGCTCTCGCAGATCACCGAGCAGAACCTGTCGATGTGGCAGCAGGCGATGGACCGGTACCGTCGCGATCAGGCGCCGCCGTCATCCAGCGATGACGAGTCCGCCGGGGACGACCGCGAGGACGAGCGTTGACAGTCTGATCGCTTCGTTTCTATGATGCTCCGCAACATTTTTTGTGCGACGCACAACTGACAAGGAGCATCATCATGACGCAGCGATTGGCACTGGTAACCGGGGGCGCCGGCGGAATCGGCACGGCCATCTGTCGGCAGCTGGCCGCGGATGGCCGGCGGATCGTCACCACCTGTGTGGATCCCGAGGCCGAGGGCATCGAAGCCTGGGTCGAGATGATGCGCGGTGAAGGCATCGAGGCCGACTGGGTCAAATGCGATGTCAGTGACCATGCCGCCTGCGTGGCCATGGCCGACGAGGTGCGCGAGCGCTTCGGGGGCGTCGACATTCTGGTCAACGTCGCCGGCATCACCAGTGACGGCTTCCTGCACAAGATGAGCGCCGATGCCTGGGACAAGGTCATCGACATCAACCTGAGCGGCGTTTTCAACGTCACCCATCAGTTCGTCGCCGGCATGCGCGACCAGGGCTTTGGCCGCGTGGTGAACATCTCGTCGGTCAATGGTCAGACCGGTCAGTTCGGCCAGACCAACTATTCCGCCGCCAAGGCGGGCATGCACGGCTTTACCATGGCCTTGGCCAAGGAGGGCGCGGCCAAGGGCGTGACGGCCAATACGGTTTCGCCCGGGTATGTGAAGACCAGCATGACCGATGCCATGCCCGATAAGGTGCGCGACGCCATCGTCGCCCAGATCCCCGCCGGCGACATGGGCCAGCCCGAGGATATCGCCCGTGCGGTGGGCTTTCTGACGGCGGATGAGGCGGGCTACATTAATGGCGCGAACCTGCCGGTGAACGGCGCGCTGTTCTGTAGCTTTTAATCGAGGGGATGTGTTGCGCTGCAGCACGAGACGCCGAAAAAAGGGGAGACGATGTCTCCCGAGGAAAATGCACCCTCATGACGGGGTGCTTTATCCGTGGCCCCTCCACCTTTTGTGATGCTTGATCATCGGTGGAGTCCGCCGGCTCCTCCTCTTGGCGCTTTATCGTTGTGATTCACGACGTTAATGGGCCGTCTGGCGCAACGCAAGCACTTTCGTTGTTGCGCCGCACGACTGCGATCGCTTCATTCGGCCGCACCGGCGAGCTGGGCGTCCACGGCGGCCCGGTCCGGCAGTGCCGCGGCGGCGCCGGCCCGGGTCACCGACAGGCCCGCGGTGGCACAGGCCCGGCGCGCGGCGGCGGGCAGATCGCGGCCCTCCGCCAGTGCGGCGGCAAGGGCGCCGTTAAAGGCATCGCCGGCGCCGATGGTGTCCACCACTGGCCCGGCATTGATCGCCGGAATCATCCCCTGAAAGGCATCACTGTCGATATACACGCCGCGCTCGCCCAGCGTGATGAGCACGTTGCGCGTGCCCCATTGCCGCAGGGTGGCGGCGGCGCGGGCGACCTGGGCATCGGTTTCAACCGGATGGCCCACGAGTTCGGCGGCCTCCGATTCGTTGGGCGTGAGGTAGTCGATGGCCGAGTAGATCGCCGCCGGCAGTGCGCAGGCCGGCGCCGGGTTGAGGATGACCGGCACGCCTTGGCGCTGCGCCAGACGGATCCCGTGCTCGCTGACCGCCAGGGGCAGTTCGAGCTGGCAGACGAACACGGCCGAGGCGGCGATCGCCGATTCGGCCGCGCTGACATGCCCGGTGGTCAGATGCGCGCACGCACCCGGGTCGATGACGATGGCGTTATCGCCCCGGTCATCATCCACCAGGATGGTGGCCGTGCCGGTGTTGAGCTCGGCATCGGTGCCGACATGGTTCGTGTCGATGCCGACGGATTCGTAGAGGGTGCGGGCGATGGGGGCGAAGGCGTCATCCCCCAGACGCGAGATGAACGTGACCGCCGCGCCCTGCTGAGCGGCGGCGACGGCCTGGTTCGAGCCCTTGCCGCCGGCCATCAGGCGAAAGCCCCGGCCATGCAGGGTTTCGCCCCAGACCGGCAGACGGGTCGTGCGGGTGATCAGATCGGCGCAGAAAAGGCCCAGAACGGTTACACGGGTCATGGTCAGTGGCTCCTCAGCCAGTCGAGTAGGGCGGGGTAGAGCTGCTTGTGCGCGCGTCCCCCGATGAAAAGCCCGAGGTGCCCCCCGGGCAGGCCGTGCTCGGCGCAGTCGCCACCGAGGTGCGCGGCAAGCGCGCGGGCGGTGGCCGGTGGGACCAGATGGTCATCCTCGGCCCAGGCGTTGAACACCGGCGTGTCGATGGCCGCCAGGCGCACCGGCTGGCCGTCGAGGGTGAGCGTATCGCGGATCAGCGCGTTGTTCTGATAGATCTCGCGGGCGAACTCGGCGAACGCCTGGCCGGCCAGATCCGGCCCGTCGTACATCCAGCGCTCCATGCGCAGGAACGCATCGCGTGCCGCCGCATCGGCATCCGCCAGGGCCGCCAGGCCGTTGTAGCGCCGTGGGCCCAGGGCGAATGGCTTGAGGCTGGCGAACACCGTGGCCAGCCCTTCGCCGGTGACATTGCCGGTGGCCGTGACCAGAGCATCAAAGTCGATGCCCCGCGCCAGCCGCGCCAGCGCGTCATCGGCGCTGTCGGTGGCAATGGGCGTGGCCAGGGTGGTCAGGCTGCGGATCTGCCGCGGGCGCAGCGCCGTCTGGCAGAGCGCCAGCACCCCGCCCTGGCACACACCCAGCAGATGCGGGCGCATGGCGTGCCGATCGGCCACCCAGTCGACGGCATCGGTGATGTCACCGAGCACATAGTCGGCCAGCCCCAGATAGCGCCGCGCCGCGCCGGGCGGGTACCAGGCCAGCAGGTACACGCAGAAGCCGCCGGCGAGCAGCCGGGCGATCACCGATCGCTCGGGGCTCAGATCAAGGATCGCCGGGCGGTTGACCAGCGAGTAGATGATCAGCAGGGGCGGATCGTCGGGCGTGCCATAGCGGTGCAGCGTGGCGTTGTCCGTCTCGGTGACGACCGCGCTGGGGGTGATGGGATCGGTCTCGGCCATGGCGGTCGCTGCCCCGGCGCTAGCGGGCCGATTCACCGTCGCCGTGCAGCTGCGCCCGCAGCGCCGCGATCTCGGCCCGCAGTGCCGCGGTCTCGCGGCGCTGGCGGCGGCGCTGGCGCTGCAGCTCGGCCGCCAGGTCGTCCATGCCGCGGGCCGAGGGCAGGCCGAGGCCTTCGAGGAGATCGTCGGCAAGGGCCCGCAGGGTGGTCTGGAGCGCGCTCCAGGCGTTGACCAGTGCGGCGATGCGCCGCTCGGTATCGGGCCGGGCAAGCCAGGCCTCGTAGCGGGGCTCGGCAATGGCGGCCCAGCGCTCGGCCAGCGCGCCAGGGTCCGGCGGCGGGGCGTCGGCGGCGTTGAGCTCGGCGCGCAGGTCGTTCAGACAGGCCTCGGCCAGGTCGGTGACGCCGTCCAGATGATCGGCCAGTGCCGCCTGATAGGTATCGATCTGTTCGCCCAGCGCCCGCAGCTGGTCCTGACGGCGGGGATAGGGGCCCAGACTGGGGGTGTCCGTGGGCCGATGGTCGGGGAATGCCGGGGCGATGGCCTGCAGGGTGGTGGACCACTGCTCGAGCAGCGTATCGAGCTGATCGCCCTGCCGCTGCCGGTATTCGCGCTCGGCGGCAATGGCATCGCCGAGGGCGCGGAGCGCGTCGGCCGGTGTACGGGCCTGCCCCAGCGCGTCGGCACTGCGAATCAGCAGCGCCTGCACGCCCAGCGGATCCGACTGCGGGGAAAACGCCCCCAGCCACGCCGCCCAGTCACCCTGATCGGTGCCGTCCTGCCGCTTTGATCCGTCGCTGACCATGACCCCCTCCGATTGGATGGGAGCATGCTAACACTGCGCCCCGTGGGGTGCTCAGCCGGCGCTGTCGAGCTGTGCCTCCCAGCGGCTGCGCAGCGCATCGGCGCGGGATCGTTGCCCGGCGGTGGCGCTGATGTCGCTGACCCGCCGCAGCTGCGAGAGCCCGGCGCGCAGATCACCCTGCACGGCATAGTGGTGGGCCATCGCCAGTGCCGATTCATCGGGGTCCGAGGCGGCGCTGGCGGCGCGGGCATGCAGCGCCCAGATCCCCGGGGCATCGGGCTGGTCATGGGTCAGGCGGCGGGTGGCGGCCAGCGCGTCCTGGGCCCGATCCGCCTGCAGCAGCGCCTCGATGCGGGTCACCCGCAGGCCGACGCTGTCCGGGAACAGGCTCAGCCCGTCATCGATGCGCCCCAGCGCGGCGTCGGTCCGATCGGCTTCGAGGGCGGCCTCGGCCAGCGCCAGGTACAGCAGGTCATGGGCGCCGGCGTCATCGAGCAGCGCCTCGAGCCGCCGGGTGGCGGCCGCCGGCTGGCCGTCGGCAATCAGTGCCACGGCCCGGCCATAGCGCTGGGGGTGGCTGTCATCCCCCGATTCGATGCGGGCGCGGAAGGCCTCAAGGGCCGCGTCCGGCTGATCCGCGGTGGCTACCTCGACCCGGGCGCGGATGTAGCCAAAATCCGGGCTCTCGAACACCGAGTCGGGCTGCAGATCACGGGCCATCGAGCGCACTTCGGCGATCCGGGCCCGGGTCAGCGGATGGGTGCTCAGAAACGCCGGTGCGCGGCTTCGATAGCGATTGTCGGCCTGCAGCACTTCAAAGAAGTCGGCCATGCCCATGGGCTCGAGGTTGGCCCGGGTCAGGATGCGCATGCCGGTGCGATCCGCCTCGCGTTCGTGATCGCGGGAGTAGGCCAGCTGGCTGTCGATGCCCGATGCCATTCCGGTGGTGACCGCCGCCGCGCCCGCCTGCGGATTCTGCGAGCCGATCACCAGCCCGGCGAGCACCATGGCGGCCGTGCGCAGACTGGTTTGCTCGGCCGCGGCGATGCGCCGGGCGATGTGGCGCTGGGTGACATGGGCCAGCTCATGGGCGATCACCGATCCCAGTTCGCTTTCATTGCGCGCGGCGCTGATCAGGCCGGTATGCACGCCGATGAATCCGCCCGGCATGGCAAAGGCGTTGATGCGCGGGTCGTTGATGACGAAAAACCGGTAGTCGGCCGCCGGGGTGTCGGTGGCGGTGGTGATGCGCGCCCCCAGATCACGGATGTAGGCATTGACCGCGGGGTCGTCCAGCCCGTCCACCTCCCGGCGGATCTCGCGCATCATCTCCTGGCCGATCCGCGCCGCTTCACCCGCCGGCAGCGCCTGGCTGGACGGGTTGCCGAGATCGGGCAGCGACAGGTCGAGGTTGTCGGCCTGCGCCTTCGCCGCCGGTCCCGCCAGCGCCACCGCCGCCGCCAGCGCGAGCGCGCCCAGCGTTACCCGAATGCCCACCGCCAGTGTGTCTCTCATCATGTCTCCATGGACCGATGCCCTGACCGGCACGTTCCACCGTCGCGCCGTTTGTGGGACAGTATAACCCGGCTGCAGGAGGTTGCCTTGTCGACGCCCATGTACCCCATCCGCCAATGGCTCAACCGCCACCTGAGCAATCCGCAGGTGGTGGGACTGACCGTGATACTGCTGATCGGCGTCGCCGTGGTGACGTTTCTGGGCAGCATGCTGGTGCCGGTGTTCGCCTCGATCGTGCTGGCCTATCTGCTTGAGGGCATCGTCCGCACCCTGACCCGCTATCACGTCCCGCGCGGGCCGGCCGTGCTGATCGTCTATCTGCTCTTTCTGCTGTGTCTGGTGGCGGGGCTGCTGGCGCTGCTGCCGACCATCGTCAACCAGGTCATTCAGCTGGTGGAAAACCTCCCGGCCATGCTCGAGCAGGGTCAGCAGGCCCTGCTGCAGCTGCCCGAGCGCTATCCCGCCTACTTTTCGGCCGACCAGGTCGCGGCGCTGCTGGATACCATCCGCCGCGAGGCCATTGGCTACGCCCGCAGCCTGGCCTCGTCGCTGTCGCTGGCCTCGGTGGTGATGGTGGTCACGATCATGGTCTACGCGGTGCTGCTGCCGGTGCTGATCTTCTTTTTCCTGTGGGACAAGTCGCGGATCCTGGGCTGGACGGTGCGCTTTTTGCCGCGCCATTACGGCCTGGTGGCCTCGGTGTGGCACGAGGTGGATCTGCAGATCGGCAACTATGTGCGTGGCAAGTTCGTTGAGGTGGCGATCGTCTGGGTGGGCAGCTACCTGACCTTTCTCGCCCTGGGGCTCGACTTCGCCATGCTGCTGGCGCTGATGGTGGGGCTGTCGGTGATCATCCCCTATGTGGGTGCCATCGTCGTGACCCTGCCCATCGCCATCGTCGCCTATTTCCAGTTCGGGGCGAGCAGCGAGTTCATGTGGGTGCTCATCGCCTACGCCATCATCCAGGCCATCGATGCCAATGTGCTGGTGCCGCTGCTGTTCTCCGAGGCGGTCAACCTGCATCCGGTGGCCATCATCATCGCCATCCTGATCTTTGGTGGCATCTGGGGGTTCTGGGGGGTGTTCTTCGCGATTCCGCTGGCCAATCTCATCCAGGCGGTAATCAATGCCTGGCCGCGGGTCAGCATCGAGGATGAGGACGGCGAAGACGGGGCGGGCGAGGCGGACGCCGCCGGCTAGAGCACGTCGCTGGCGTAGGCGGCGAGGCGCGAGCGCTCGCCGCGGGTCAGGGTCAGATGACTGCCGTGAGGCCAGTCCCGAAAGCGCCGCACGAGATAGGTCAGTCCCGAGGTGGTGGGGGTCAGCCAGGGCGTGTCGATCTGGCCGATGTTGCCGAGGCAGACGATCTTGGTGCCGGGCCCGGCCCGGGTGATCAGCGTGCGCATCTGCTGCGGGGTCAGGTTCTGCGCCTCATCGAGCACCATGAACCGGTTGAGCAGGGTGCGCCCGCGCATGAAATTGAGTGAGCGGATGCGGATACGGCTATGGAGCAGGTCCTGGGTGGCGGCCTGGCCCCAGCGATTGCCGCCACCGGCCCCCCGGGACGGCGCGCTCAGCACCTCGAGGTTGTCCATCAGCGCCCCCATCCACGGTGACATCTTCTCTTCCTCGGTGCCGGGCAGATAGCCGATCTCTTCACCAATGGCCACCGTCGCGCGGGTCATGAGGATTTCATCGTAGCGGTCGGTTTCCAGGGTCTGGGTCAGGCCCGCCGCCAGGGTGAGCAGGGTCTTGCCGGTGCCCGCCGGCCCCAGCAGCGTCACCAGATCGACTTCGGGGTCGAGCAGCAGGTCGAGGGCCAGTGCCTGCTGGCGATTGCGGGCATGAATGCCCCACACTGACTCGCCCCCTGGCCGGTAGTCGACCACCGGCGTTGGCTCGAGCGCGCCGCTGGCGCCGGGCACAAGGCGCCAGGCCTGCTCGTCGCCAAGCAGGAACTCATTGGCCGTGGCCGTCGCGGGGGGCTCGGTGGCGGCCGGGGTGCCGGGCGGCAGGGTGTGCATGCCGTCGGGCAGCAGGTCCGGGTCGTCGAGGCGCGCCTCGCTCTCATGGTCACTGGCCTCGAGCCCCAGCACACTGGCCTGGATGCGCAGGTTGATGTCGCGGGCCACCACCGTGAGCTGCATGTCGGGGTGGGTGCGTGCCAGGGTCTGCGCGGCGGCGAGCACCGGCGGGGCCTGGCCGGCCTCGGTGTCGGTTAGAAAGTAAAGCCGCCCCAGCCCCTCGCCCAGTGGCAGCCCGTCGGCCAGCGACCGGGGGGCGACACCCGCGAGCCGCTCGTCGAGGAAACGGGCCGCCTGCAGGGCGTTGCGCGCCTCCTCACTATTGCCATGGCGCGCGGCATCCAGGCCGTGCAGCACCGCGAGCGGCAGATAGATATCGCGCGACTCGAAACGGAACAGCGCCGCCGGGTCGTGGAGCAGCACGGAGGTGTCGAGCAGGCAGGCTTGATGCATATGCCGGTGTGCCTAGCCGCCGCTGTGGGCGCGCAGGGCCTCGAGGACCGCCTCGGCGTGACCCTCGACGCTCACCTTGCGCCATTCCTCGCGCAGCACGCCCTCGGGGTCGATCAGAAAGGTGCTGCGCTCGATCCCGCGGGCGGGCTTTCCGAACATCATTTTGTCGCGCATGACGCCGAACTGGTTGCAGACGGTTTCATCCTTGTCGCTGAGCAGCACGAACGGGAAGTCGTACTTGGCCCGGAAGTTGGCGAGCGCCCGCGGGCCGTCCCGGGAGATGCCGGCCACCTGCGCGTTGAGGGCGTTGAAGCGCGGGTCGAGGTCGCGGAAGGCCTCGCTTTCCACCGTGCAGCCCGGCGTGCTCGCCTTGGGGAAGAAGTACAGCACCACCCAGCCGCCGCGCTGGTCGGCGAGCCGCCAGGTGTCACCACGGTCGGTGGGCCGTTCGAAATCGGCAACCGGTTGATTGAGCAGGATCTCGGTCATGGCGTCAGTGCCTCAGGGGTTCGATGATGGCGTCGAGGTTGAGCTGGTCGCAGAAGTCCATAAACTCCTCACGCAGCCGCGCGATATGCAGCGAGGCGGCGACGTCGATGGTCATCTGCAGCTGGAACATGGGCGTTCGGGTATGGGCCGCGGCATAGGTGGTCGTGGTCAGGTCGCGGACATTGATCTCGCGACTGGCGAAGAAATGCCCGAGCTGATGGACGATGCCGGCATGATCCACGCAGACCACCTCGACGCTGTAGGGCATGACATTGGCGGTGGGCTGGGGTGGGCGGGTGCGACGCACCTGCACATCCAGGTCCAGCCGGCGGCCGGCGGCGGGCAGCGATGACTCGAGCTTGGCCAGCTCGTTCCAGCGGCCTTCCACCGTCAGGATCATCGCGAAGTCGCCGCCGAGCACGCTCATGCGGCTGTCGCCGATGCTGCAGCCGGTATCGCGGATGAGGGCCGAGACGGCCTCCACCAGCCCGGGGCGGTCTTCGCCCAGGGCGGAAACGACGAGGTAGTTTTTGTGCATGCCGCTGCCCGATACTGCCCGCTTGAAGCCCCGTGATCGAAGCGCCGCAGTGTACCACGTCAGTGCCGCCCGGCGGCTTGTCAGTCCGGGAGTGCGCGGCTAACATCCTCGCATTGTGGCAGCGGCGGGGATTTTGGCGATGTTCCAGGGCAGCATGGTTGCGATGGCAACCCCCATGCACACTGACGGGGCCCTGGACGAGGCAGGCCTCGAGCGGTTGGTGGAGTTTCATATCGATCGGGGCACCGATGCCATCGTCGCGGTGGGCACCACCGGCGAGTCGGCCACCCTCGATCATGATGAGCATCATCATGTCATGCGCCGCACGGTGGAGATCGCCCGCGGCCGGATCACGGTGATGGGTGGCTGCGGCGCCAACAGCACCTGGGAGGCCGAAGCGCTGGCGCGCCGCGCCCTCGAGGTGGGCTGCGCGGCCGCGCTGCTGGTCACCCCCTACTACAACAAGCCCACCCAGGAAGGGCTCTATCAGCACTTCCGGCACATCGCCGACCGGGTGCCGATCCCGCAGATCCTCTACAACGTGCCGGGCCGCACCGGGGTCGATCTGCTGCCCGAGACCGTCGACCGGCTCGCCGACATCCCCAACATCGTCGCCATCAAGGAGGCCTCCGGCAGCCTTGAGCGTGCCGAGGAGGTGATCGAGCGCTGTGGCGATCGCATTGACCTGTACTGCGGCGAGGATGCCCGCAACCTGGCGCTGATGAATGCCGGCGCCCGGGGCTGCGTGTCGGTGACCGCGAATGTCGCCCCGGCGCTGATGCATCAGATGTGCGCGGCGGCGCTGGCCGGCGATCAGCCGCGGGCCGAGGCGCTGGACGCGCGGCTGGCGGCGTTGCATAACGCGCTTTTCCTTGAGACCAATCCCATCCCGGTCAAATGGGCGCTGCACGAAATGGGGCTCATCGAGGACGGCATGCGACTGCCGATGACACCGCTGTCCGCGCCGTATCACGAGACGGTGCGCCAGGCCCTGAAACTGGCGGATGCCCGATGAGGCGGATCATGGCGGGACTGCTGGCGCTGGCGCTGACCGGCTGCGGATTGATGAGTGGCCCCCCGGACGAGGCGGAACGCCGCGCCGAGGCCCTGCGTCAGCCTCCGGACGTGCTGGCCGACGCGCGACCGGCCGCCGGTGACGGGTCGGCCGATGCGGATGCCCGGGCCGATGCCGACGGCCGGGAGGCGGCGACGCCTGAGCGCAGTGCGGTGCGAACGCTGGACGGTCAGCCGGTGCTGGATCTGGGCCTGCCGTTGAACGCGGCCTGGGCGGTGACCGGTCGTGCCATCGATCGGGTGGGTTTTGAGCTGCTGGGCTCCGATCGCGACCGGCATACCCACCGCATCCGCTACGACGGCTCCGTGGCCTCGGAAGTGGAGAATGATGGCGACGCGGGCCTGCTGGACTCGCTGGCGTTCTGGCGTGAAAAGCCCGAAGGCTCGCTGCAGCCGTATGAAGTGGTGGTCACCGAGCGCGGCACGGGGGCCCGCGTGACGGTGCAGGACGACAGCGGCAATCCGGCCGCCCCGGGCGCGGCCCGACAGGTCCTGGCCGTGCTGGCCGAACAGCTCAAGCCCTGAGCCTGATGCAGATCCTGGTCAGTCAAGCCGGTTGGGCGTCGGTGACCGATGCCCGTCAGTGCCAGCGGGCCCGTGCCGCCGAGCCGGTGATACGCGAGCTCTACGCGCTGGCGGTCTATTTCGTTGACACCGAACGGGCCCTGACCGCGGCCGAGGCCGAGCGGCTGGCCACCCTGCTGGATGCCGAGCCGATCGAGGCGGGCGCCGAACCGGTGGAACTGCTGGTGGTGCCGCGCCTGGGCACCCTCTCGCCATGGGCGAGCAAGGCCGGCGATATCGCCGAGCACTGCGGACTGAATGCGGTGGTGCGGCTCGAGCGGGGCCTCGCCTATCGCGCCGTCGATGCCGCCGGCTCGGCGCTGGACCTGCGGCGCCGGCCCGCCCTGCAGGCCGCCCTGCACGACCGCATGACCGAGTCGGTGCTGACCACCCTGGATGACGCCGAGGGCCTGTTCGCGACCCATCCCGCCCGGGCGCTCGAGTGGATCGATGTGCGCGGCGGCGGCGCCGACGCCCTGGCCGCCGCCGACCGCGATCTGGGCCTGGCCCTGTCCGCCGATGAGCGTGACTACCTGCTCGAGAACTATCAGGCCCTGGGGCGCAATCCCACCGACGTCGAGCTGATGATGTTCGCCCAGGCCAATTCCGAGCATTGCCGGCACAAGATTTTCAATGCCGACTGGGTGATCGACGGGGTGGCCATGGACGCATCGCTGTTCGCGATGATCCGCCACACCCACGCCATGCGCCCCGAGGGAGTGCTGTCGGCCTACAGCGACAACGCCGCGGTGATCGAAAGCGCGCCGGTGGATCGCTTCTACCCGGGGCCGGATGGCCATTACCGGCATCACCACGCCCCGGCGCATCTGGTCATGAAGGTCGAGACCCATAATCATCCCACCGCCATCTCGCCGTTCGCCGGCGCCGCCACCGGGGTGGGCGGCGAAATCCGCGACGAGGCGGCCACCGGCCGGGGCGCCCGCACCAAGGCGGGTCTGGCGGGGTTTTCGGTGTCCAATCTGCGCATTCCGGGGGCGGAACAGCCCTGGGAGGTGGACCATGGGCGGCCGGCGCGTCTGGCCTCGGCGCTTGAAATCATGCTGGACGGGCCCATCGGTGCGGCGCGCTACGGCAACGAGTTCGGCCGCCCGCAGCTGTGTGGCTACTTCCGCAGCTACGAGCAGGCCCAGCCCGGGCCGGACGGCGACGAGGTCCGGGGCTATCACAAGCCGGTGATGATCGCCGGCGGCATGGGGGCCATCGCCCCCGAGCAGGTGGACAAGGGCATCGCCCCCGAGGGATCGCCGCTGGTGGTGCTGGGCGGCCCGGCCATGCTGATCGGCTTGGGGGGCGGCGCGGCGTCGTCGGTGGCGAGCGGCGAGAGCGCCGAGGCACTGGATTTTGCCTCGGTGCAGCGCAGCAACCCCGAAATGGAGCGGCGCTGCCAGGAGGTGATCGATGCCTGCTGGCGGCTGGGTGAAGCCAACCCGATCATCGCCGTGCACGACGTCGGCGCCGGGGGCCTGTCCAACGCGCTGCCCGAGTTGATGGACGACTCCGACCGCGGCGGGCGGCTCGAGCTGCGCACCATCCCCTGCGCCGAGGCCGGGCTGTCGCCGCTGGAGATCTGGTGCAACGAGGCCCAGGAGCGCTATGTGCTGGCGCTGGATGCCGCGCGTCTCGAGACCTTTCAGGCCATCTGCGAGCGCGAGCGGGCCCCGTTCGCCCAGGTGGGCGAGGCCACCGACGAGCGCCAGCTGGTGCTGGGGGACGCCGAGTTTGACAGTACCCCGGTGGATATCCCCATGGATCTGCTGCTGGGCAAACCGCCCAAGATGCGCCGCGTGGTGGAACGCCGCGCCCCGGTGCGCCGGGCGTTGCAGCTGGACGGGGTGAGCATCCGCGAGGCCGCCCACCGCGTGCTGCGCCTGCCCACGGTGGCGAGTAAGGAATTCCTGATCACCATCGCCGATCGCAGCGTGACCGGACTGACCGCACGCGATCAGATGGTGGGGCCCTGGCAGGTGCCGGTGGCCGATTACGGCCTGACGCTGGGGGATTATCAGGGCTATCGCGGCGAGGCCATGGCGATGGGCGAGCGCAGCCCCGTGGCGCTGCTGGACGCGCCGGCGTCGGGCCGGATGGCCATCGCCGAGGCGCTGACCAACCTGATGGGCGCCGGCGTCGGGCGGCTGCGCGCGGTCAACCTGTCGGCGAACTGGATGGCGGCCTGTGATCACCCGGGCGAGGCGGCCCGCCTCTACGACACCGTGGCGGCGGTGGGCCGCGAGCTCTGCCCGCAGCTCGGCATCGCCATTCCGGTGGGCAAGGATTCGTTGTCCATGAAGACCGTCTGGCCCGCTGAGGGCGGCGAACGGTCGGTGACCTCGCCGCTCACCCTGGTGGTGTCGGCGTTTGCGCCGGTGGCGGATGCGCGTCAGGCGCTGACCCCGCAGCTCGCCACCGATCCTGGCAGCCACCTGTATCTGCTGGATCTGGGTGGCGGCCGTCGGCTGGGTGGCTCGGCGCTGGCGCAGGTTTACGGCCAGATCGGCGATCAACCCGCCGACCTGGATGACCCGGATGCCCTCGCGGCCGGCTTCGACACCGTCCAGGATCTGATGGGCGCCGGGCGGCTGCAGGCACTGCATGACGTCTCGGACGGCGGCCTGCTGGTGACGCTGGCCGAGATGGGCTTCGCCGCACGCACCGGCCTGGCGGTGGATGTCTCGATGCTGGGGGATGACCCCATGGCCGCCGTGTTTGCCGAGGAACCGGGCGTGGTGCTGCAGGTGCTCGATGCCGACCGCCCGGCGGTGGAGGCGGCGTTCGAGGCGGCGGGGCTGGGCGCGCGGGTGCATCGCATCGGCCGCCCGGCCGCCGGCGGGCATCTGCTGATCCGCCATCATGGCGCGGTGGTGCTGGACGAATCGCTGGCTGATCTTGAACAGGTCTGGCACGAGACCAGCCACCATCTGCAGGCGCTGCGCGATGACCCGGACTGCGCCGACGAGGCCCATGCGGCCATCGCCGAGCGCGATGATCCGGGGCTGCGCGCGCAGCTAAGCTTTGATCCGGCCGAGGCGGTGGCCCCGGCGGTGCAGCGCGGCGCCGCGCCGCGCGTGGCGGTGCTCCGCGAACAGGGGGTGAACAGCCACATCGAAATGGCGGCGGCCTTCGAGCGCGCCGGCTTTGAACCGGTCGATCTGCACACCACCGATCTGATGGCCGACCCCGAGCGGCTCGCCGACTGCCAGGCACTGGTGGCCTGTGGCGGTTTCTCCTACGGCGATGTGCTGGGTGCCGGCCAGGGCTGGGCGCGCACGATCCTCTATAACGAGCGGCTGCGGGATGCCTTTGCCGGCTTTTTCGCGCGCCCCGACACCCTGGCGCTGGGGGTGTGCAACGGCTGCCAGATGCTCTCGGCATTGCGCGGGATCATCCCCGGCACGGCGCAGTGGCCGGATTTTCGCGGCAATCGCTCGCGCCAGTACGAGGCGCGCCTCGCGCAGGTCGAGGTGTTGCCGTCCCCCTCACTCATGCTGGGCGACATGGCCGGCTCGACCCTGCCTATCGTGGTGGCCCATGGCGAGGGCCGGGCGGTGTTCGACAACGCCGGGGGTGCTGCCGCGGCGGCGGGTCTGGTGGGGCTGCGCTATGTGGATGCCCGGGGCGGACCGGCCGTGCGCTATCCCGCCAATCCCAACGGCTCGCCGGACGGGATCACCGGGCTGTGCAATGCCGATGGCCGGGTGACGATCATGATGCCGCATCCTGAGCGGGTGTTCCGCTCGATCCAGCATTCGTGGTGTCCGGCGCCCTGGGGTGAGGATGGCGCCTGGATGCGGCTGTTCCGCAACGCCCGGCGGGCGCTCGACTGAACGCCTAACCGCCGGGTGGCGCAAGCCCGCGGGCGCCCACCCAGTCGCGGGCGAACTGCCAGGCCACCCGACCACTGCGCGAGCCGCGGGCCCGCGCAAAGCGCAGCGCATCGGCCCGCCAGGCCTCGGGCTCGGGGGCCGGCGCCGGGTGCAGGCGCCCGACCCACAGCGCGCAGATATCCAGATAGCGGTTCTGGTCAAAGGGCTGGAATGACAGCCACAGACCGAAACGCTCGGACAGGGAAATCTTTTCTTCCACGGCCTCGCCGGGATGGATCTCGCCGTCCACCGGCCGCGCCTGTTCATTCTCGGAGAAGTATTCGGGCAGCAGGTGACGCCGGTTTGAGGTGGCGTAGATGACCAGATTGTCGGGCGGTGCCGCCACCGAACCGTCGAGCGCCGCCTTGAGCGCCTTGTAGCTGGGATCGTCGGCCTCGAATGAGAGATCGTCGCAGAACAGGATGAAGCGCTCGGGCCGGCCGTCGAGGGCGGCGATGATCCGCGGCAGGGCGATCAGGTCGGCGGGCTGCACCTCGACCAGACGCAGGCCCTGCGCGGCGTACTCATTGAGCAGCGCCTTGATGAGTGACGACTTGCCCGTCCCCCGGGCGCCGGAGAGCAGGACATTGTTGGCCGGCAGCCCGGCGAGGAACTGCCGGGTGTTGCGCTCGGCGGCGTCGCGGGCACGCTCGATATGCTGCAGCGCATCGAGGCGGATGGGGTGACGGTGGGCCACCGGCTCGAACCCGCCGCCGCGCGGGCCCTCCACCCAGCGCGCCGCGACCTGATCGGACCAGTCGATGGCCGCGGTCCGCGCGGGCAGCAGCGGCTCGAGCCGGTCGAGCAGGGCATCGATTCGGTCGGCCAATGAGTCCAGTCGATCCATGCCCCTATGTTAGCCTCTCGCAATGGAAAAGGAAGCGGGCAATCTCAAGCGCGTCTACGTCGTCGCCGACCCGCTGATCGCCGGCCACATCGAAACAATCCTCAGCGAGCGCGGTATTCACTGCTTTGTGCGCAACCGGTTTCTGACCGGGGCGGCGGGCGAGGTGCCGCCGCTGGAGGCATGGCCGGAGGTCTGGGTGCCCGCCGAGGACGAGGCCGTCGCCCGGCGTCTGATCGATGAAGTGATCGGACCGCCGGACGCGCCCGTGGGTGAAGACTGGCAATGCCCCGACTGCGGCGAAGTCATCGAGGGGCAGTTCGCCGAATGCTGGCGCTGCGGAGGGCGCCCGGAATGATTCAGCTGCGCGACATCACCCTTCGACTCGGGCCCGACCCCTTGCTCGAGGACGCCCGCCTGACCGTGCACGCCGGCCGCAAACTGGGGCTGGTCGGGGCCAACGGCACCGGCAAGTCGACCCTGTTCGCGCTGCTGCGTGGCGAACTGTCAGTGGACGCCGGCGAGGTGTCCATCCCCAATGACTGGCGGATGGCCTGGATGGCGCAGGAGACCCCGGGCGTGCCGCGGCCCGCCATCGAGTACGTGCTGGATGGTGACTCGGCCCTGCGCGCCGCCGAGGCCGAGGTCGAGGCCGCCGAGGCCAGTGGCGATGGCGAGCGCATCGCCTATGCCCATGCCGACTTCGGCGCCGCCGAGGGTTATGACGCCCGCGCCCGGGCGGGCATGCTGCTGCACGGCCTGGGGTTTGATCCGGCGGTCCAGGAGCGGCCGGTGAGCGAGTTCTCCGGCGGCTGGCGGGTGCGCCTCAACCTGGCCCGGGCGTTGATGGCGCCGTCGGATCTGCTGCTGCTCGACGAGCCCACCAACCACCTCGACCTCGAGACCGTGATCTGGCTCGAGCAGTGGCTGCAGAGCTATACCGGCACACTGATCCTGATCGCCCATGACCGGGACTTTCTGGACGCCGTGGCCGAGGGGATCGTCCAGATCGAGCATCGCCGCCTGCACCAGTACACCGGGGGCTACAGCGCCTTCGAGCGTCAGCGCGCCGAGCGCCTCGCCCAGCAGCAGGCCCTCTACGAGCGCCAGCAGCGCGAGATCGCGCACATGGAGCAGTTCATCGACCGGTTTCGGGCCAAGGCCACCAAGGCACGCGCCGCGCAGAGCCGCATCAAGGCGCTGGAGCGCATGGAAACCGTGGCCCCGGCGCATGTCGACTCACCCTTCCACTTTCAGTTTCCGCCCGCTCCGGATGCCGGTAATCCGCTGATCGGGTTCGAGGATCTGAGCCTCGGATACGCTGGCGCGCCGATTCTCAGTGGCCTGCGCCAGACCCTGGCGCCGGGTGATCGCATCGGCCTGCTGGGCCGCAATGGCGCCGGCAAGTCGACCCTGATCCGCGCGCTGGCGGGTGATCTGGAACCGCTGGGCGGCCGCATTCAGCGGGCCCGCAATCTGGCGGTGGGGTATTTCGCCCAGCATCAGCTCGAGCAGCTGGATGCCGAGGCAAGCCCGGTGGTCCATCTCCAGCGACTCTCACCCAATGCCGATCCGCAGAAGCTGCGGAGTTTTCTGGGCGGTTTCGACTTCCGCGGCGATCAGGCGCTTGACCCGGTGGCGCCTTTCTCGGGCGGCGAAAAGGCCCGGCTGGTGCTGGCCATGCTGGTCTGGCAGGCGCCCAATCTGTTGCTGCTCGACGAGCCCACCAACCATCTGGATCTGGAAATGCGCCATGCCCTCAATGTGGCGCTGCAGGCCTTCGAAGGGGCGGTGGTGGTGGTCTCCCATGATCGCAGCCTGCTCGAGAGCACCGTGGCGGACTACTGGCTGGTGGCGGACGGCACGGTGCGCGACTTCAAGGGCGATCTCAACGATTATCGGCGCTGGCTGGCGCAGCAGGAGCGGGACAGCCGCCGTGCCGCCCGCGCTCCGACCGCTGCGCCAGCCGCCGCCCCGGCAAAGCCGGCCCGCGACGAGGCCCGTCTGCGGCCGCTGGAAAAGCGCGTGCGCGCCGCCGAGACCGCCTTCGAGGCGGTGGATGCACGGCTGGAAGCCATTGACGCCCAACTCGCCGACCCGGCGCTCTACGCCGAGGGAGCCGAGGCGAGACTCCAGTCCCTGCTGGACGAGCAGCGTCGCGAACAGGCCGAGAAGACGCGGGCCGAGGCCGAGTGGATGGCCGCCGAGGAAGCCCTGGAGGCCGCGCGGGACGGCGCGGATGCCGATCAGACGGCCTGATCGGGTGCCACTTTGCCTCGACGGCCGGGCCTGCGTATTCTCGACGTCGTAACCATTCTGCAACCATTCAGCGGAGTCTGTGACATGAGCATCAATGGCAAGCTAGCAGGGGCGCTGGGCGCCCTGTCCCTGGCCGTCGCCGCCGGCGGCGCCCAGGCCGAACTCAAGGTCGGGGCGCTGTTGCCGCTGACCGGCGATCTCCAGGCCTATGGCGAGAGTTCGCGCAACGGCATCAACCTGGCCGCCGAAGAGATCAACGCCGCGGGCGGTGTGCTGGGCGAGCCCATGACCATCGAGATCGCCGACACCCAGACCGAACCGCAGTCGGGCGTCGATGCCGCCCAGCGGCTGGTCTCGGTGCAGGGGGTTTCGGCGATCGTCGGTGCCCTGTCGAGCGGTGTCACCATTCCGGTGGCCAGCAGTGTCTCGGCGGTGGAAGGCGTGCCGCAGATCTCCGGGGCCTCGACCTCGCCGGTGATGACCGATCTCGATGACAACGACTTCCTGTTCCGCACCACGCCCTCGGACGCCTTCCAGGGCACGGCGCTGGCCGAAGTGGCCGGCGATGAGGGCATGGACAGCGTCGCCATCATGTACATCAACAATGACTATGGCGAAGGCCTGGCCGATGCCTTCACCGACTCGTTCGAGGCCGCCGGCGGAGAGGTCGTGGGCACTTCCGCCTATGAACCGGGCCTCGCTTCTTATCGCGGCGAGCTGAGTCAGGTCTCGGATGGCGAGTCACCGCTGCTGCTGATCGGCTATCCCGAAAACGGTCAGACCATCCTGCGCCAGGCGCTCGAGGGCGGTCATTTCCGCGACTTCCTGTTCACCGATGGCATGAAGTCGCCGCAGATCGTGGAGAACCTGGGCGCGCAGTACCTGAACGGCAGTGCCGGGACCGTGCCACAGGCCCGCGATGACACGGACGCCGCGCAGCACTTCACCGAGGCCTACGAGGCCAGCTTTGGCGAGCTGCCGCCGGTGCCCTACATCGACACCGCTTATGATGCCGTCTACACCATCGCCCTGGCCGCGGTGGCGGCCGACAGCACCGATCCGGTGGCCATCCGCGATCATCTGCGGGCGGTGAACGATCCGGACGGCGAGCCGGTGGGCCCGGGTGACTTCGCCGAGGCCGCCGAGCTGCTCGGCAATGGCCAGGCGGTCAACTACGAGGGGGCTTCCGGCAGCGTCAACTACGACGACAATGGCGATGTGGCGGGCACCTTCGCCCATTGGGAGATCGAGGACGGCGAGTATGTGACCGTCCGGGTGTTCGAGCCCTCGATGTAAAAGAGCCCTCAACCCGCACCGGCCGCCGGGTCGGTGCGGGGCCAGACGATTGGCTGGGGCGCCTGGACGTAATCGCTGAACAGGTGGCCGTGCTCGGGAATCGCAAAATACCGTTCACCGCGCTGCGGTCTGCGGGCATCGAATGCCGAGTGCGAGATGCCCACTTCCCAGAGATCCTCACTTTCCCAGCCATCGGGGCGGAGTTCGATACGTACCTCCGCACCGATCAGATTGACCGCCTCGACCCGCAGGGGCAGATAGGCATCGGCGGTGGGCTGATCGACCAGTCGCAGGGCATGCGGGCGCACGTAGAGCTGCGCTGACTCCCCGGCATACGCAGCGGGCAGTCGGACGAACGCCACACCCTGGGTCAGGGCATTGTCATGCACCGACCCTGACAGCACGTTGACGCGACCCAGGAAGTCGAACACGAAACGACTCGCCGGATGCTGGTACAGGCGCTGCGGGGCATCGATCTGCTCGACACGGCCCTGGTTCATGACCACCACCTGATCGGACAGCTCCAGCGCCTCTTCCTGGTCGTGGGTAACGAACACGCTGGTGAAATGCAATTGATCGTGCAGATTCCGCAGCCACCGGCGAAGCTCTTTACGCACCCGCGCATCAAGGGCACCGAACGGCTCATCGAGCAATAGAATGTCAGGTTCCACCGCCAGCGCCCGGGCCAGAGCAATACGCTGTTTCTGGCCGCCTGATAGCTGGGCGGGATGGCGATCCGCGAGGTGGCCGAGCTGCACCATGTCGAGCAACTCATTCACCCGCTGCCGAATGCGTGTCGAATCAGGGCGCGTCCGGCGGGGCCGTACGCTGAGCCCAAACGCGACATTCTCGGCCACACTCATGTGCCGGAACAGCGCATAATGCTGAAAGACGAAGCCCACCCGCCGGTCCCGCACCGGCACATCAGTGACATCGCGACCAGCCAGCCGGACGCGGCCCCGATCGGGGGCTTCGAGCCCGGCGAGGATGCGCAGCAGCGTGGTCTTGCCTGACCCGGACGGGCCAAGCAGGGCGGTGAGCTGTCCCGCCGGGAGTTCCAGATCGATCCGGCCCAGGGCGTTCACGCCGCGGAAGGACTTTTCTATCGCATCAATCTCGATACTCATCCAATGATCCTCATGGACGGTCCTGCCGCCACTCGACGATGGATTTGGCGACCAGCGTGACCAGCGCAATCGCGGCCAGCAACGAGGCGGCGGCAAAGGCGCCGGCGACGTTGGCATCCTGATAGAGCAGTTCCACCTGCAACGGCAGGGTATTGGTCTGCCCCCGGATGCTGCCCGAGACCACCGAGACGGCACCGAACTCACCCACCGCCCGGGCGTTGGTCAGGATCACCCCATAGAGCAGCGCCCAGCGGATATTGGGCAGGGTCACCCGCCAAAACAGTTGCCAGCCCGAGGCACCCAGCACGACGCCGGCTTCTTCCTCGTCGCTGCCCTGCTGCTGCATGACCGGGATCAGCTCGCGGGCGACGAACGGGCAGGTCACGAAAATCGTGACCATCACGATGCCGGGCCAGGCAAACATCAGCTGGATGTCCTGACTGCCAAGCCATGCGCCGATCCCGCCGTTGCGCCCGTAGAGCAGCAGATACAACAGGCCGGCGACGATGGGCGAGACTGCAAAGGGGATGTCGATCAACGCGGTCAGCAACCGACGCCCGGGAAACCGGAAGCGGGTGACCAGCCAGGCCAGAAACACCCCGAAGACCATATTGAGCGGCACGGTCAGCAGCGCGACGAACAGTGTCAGACCGATGGCGTCCAGGGTGTAGGGATCGAGCAGCGTGCCGGTGTACCCGCTCAAGCCCTTGGCGAAGGCCTCGGTCACAATCACCACCAGCGGCATGAACAGGAAAAGCCCACTGATCAGCGTGGCGAGCCCGATCAGTATTCGCCGCACGGCGGCGCCGTCTCCCACCCGACGAGCGATGCGTGCCGGCATCGGCTAGCCCCCGCGCAGGCGCTTCACACTGCGCTCCTGCCAGATGTTGATCACCAGCAGCAGTACCAGCGAAGCGGTCAGGACCACCGCCGCAATGGCACTGGCTGCCGGGAAGTCGTATTCCTCGAGTCTCACAAGAATCATCAGGCTGATCACCTCGCTGATATACGGCGAGTTGCCAGCGATGAAGATCACCGCTCCGTACTCGCCCAGGCTACGCGCGAAAGACAGCCCACCGCCGGTGACGATCGCCGGCCACAGACTGGGCAGCAGGATGCGCCGAAACACCGTCAGGTCCGAGGCGCCCAGGCTCATGGCCGCTTCCTCGTCCTCACCGGGCAGATCTTCGAGTACCGGCTGCACAGTCCGCACGACGAACGGCACACTGGTGAATGCCATGGCCACTATGATGCCAAGCGGGGTGTAGGCCACTTCGATGCCCACCCGAGCCAGGGCCTGACCGTACCAGCCGTTCTCGGCGAACAGCGCTGCCAGAGTGATGCCGGCCACCGCCGTGGGCAGGGCGAAGGGCAGATCCATGAGGGCATCCAGCAGACGTCGCCCCGGAAATGAATAGCGTACCAGTACCCAGGCCATCAGGACCCCGAACACGCAGTTGAATAGTGATGCTGCCAGCGCGGTCAGGACGGTGACCCGGAAGGCGGCCACCACCCGCGGGTCGCTGATCACGAACCAGAACGCCTCCCAGCCCATCCCGGCTGCTCGGATGAACAGACCGGTGATGGGCAGGAGGACGACAAGGCCGAGAAAAAACAGCGAGACGCCGAGGCTCAGACCAAACCCCGGCAGGACGCGCTTAGCGACGCTGGAGCTGATCGAGTCTGCCTCCGCTTGCAAAGATCTCCATCGCGTTGTCCCAGCTGCCCGCAATTTCCTCGACGCTCAGCAGTTCGACGTTAGGGAACCGGTCTGCGTTTTCCGCCTGGACGGTATCGTCGTGGACCCGGTAATTGAAGCCGGCCAGCAGACGCTGCGCCTCGGTGGAGTAGAGGTGCTCGAGATAGGCCCGCGCCAGATCCTCAGTGCCGTTGGCTTCAACGTTCGCATCGATCATCGTGACGGGGAATTCGGCACGGAAACTGACCTCGGGCACTACGACCTCGAAGCGCTGGTCGGGATGCAGAGTGGCGATGTTGTTGACCTCGGACTCGAAGGTAAGCAGCACATCACCCAGGCCACGCTCGACAAACGTGGTGGTTGAGCCACGCCCGCCCGAGTCGAATACCTGCACCCGCTCGAGCAGATCGCTCAGGAAGGCATCGATGCGCTCGGGATCGTCGCCGAAGCGCTGTTGGGCGTAGCCCATGGCGGCGAGGAAGGTGTAGCGCGCGTTCCCGGAGGTCTTGGGGTTGGGCATGATCAGGTCAACATCCTCGCGCACCAGATCATCCCAGTTGTCGATATCCTTCGGGTTACCCTCGCGGACCAGAAAGGCCATGGTCGAGTAGTAAGGCGAGCTGTTGTTGGGTAGCCGGTCAGCCCAGTCCGTCGGGATCAGACGGCCGCGCTCGGCGAGGATGTTGACGTCGGTGACCTGGTTGTAGGTCACAACATCCGCCTTGAGCCCCTGCAGGATCGCACGGGCCTGCTTGGACGAGCCGGCATGGGACTGGCGGATGGTGACGGTCTCGCCGGTCTGCTCCTTCCAGTGGGCCTTGAACAGGGTGTTGTAGTCGGCGAACAGCTCCCGGGCGATGTCGTAGGAGGAGTTCAGCAGCTCGCGGGTCTGCGCCGAGGCCGGTGCCGTAACGGCAATGGCCAGCGCGAGCGCGGTGATCAGGGATCTGGTCGTCTGGGTCATGGCGATGAATGCTCCGATTGTCGACGGTTCAATATGCACTTTTGAACTATGAAAAGTGTCTCGTTAGAACCGGAAGATAGTCGGACAGTCGCTCAGCCACAATGGATCGAGCAGACGGATTCGGACTCAGCTTACAACCCTGAGTTATAGGGTGATGGCCGTCAGCGTTTCTCGCCGGGCATCGGCGGGCGCTTCTCCGGCAGCAGACCCTGCGGCCGGCTGACCAAGATGATCTGCAGCAGGATGCCGATCAGGAACACGCGGAAGGCGCTTTCGCTGCCGATCAGCGCAGTGGGCACCAGCCCGGCGATCATCTCGGTGGACGACCAGATCAGCCACACCACCAGCGCCCCCAGCATGGCGCCCAGGTTGTTGCCACTGCCGCCGGCGATGAGCATCACCCAGACGAGGAAGGTGCCGTAGAGCGGCCGGAAGGCCTCGGGGCTGACGAAGCCGACGAAGTGGGCATACAGCCCGCCGCCGAGCGCCATCAGGCAGGAACCGGTGACGAATGCCTGCCGCCGGAATCGCGCGATGTCCTTGCCCGCGGCGGCCGTGGCCGGTTCATTATCGCGGATGGCCCGCAGGACCCGGCCCCAGGGCGAGCGCCGGGCGATTTCCACCAGCAGCCAGGTGACCGCGACGAACGCGGCGATGATCAACAGGTATCCGTTGTTGCCCAGACCGAAGGGTTTCTCGATGCCAGGGATACCGCGTGTGCCGTTGCTCAGCCAACCCTCGTTGACGAAGAACAGGCGGATGATCTCGGCGATGCCGATGGTGGCGATGGCCAGATAATCCGTACGCAGCCGTGCGGTGATGCGGGCCACCAGCCACGCCACCGGGATACAGGCGATCACCGACCCGACCAGTCCCACCCCAAACGGCAGATCAAAGCCACCGACGCGGCCCTCGGCCGGGGCGGTGGTCAGGATGGCCGTGGTATAGGCGCCCACGGCAAAGAAGCCGGCGATGCCGATGTTGAACTGCCCGGTCATGCCCCACTGCATGTTCAGGCCCAGCGCCATGATCGCGTAGATGCCGACCAGGCTCAGAAAAAACACCGCGTAGGCGCTCAGTCCCGCAATGTCCATCAGGCATTCCCCTTAATAATGCCCTGGGGCCGGAAGACCAGCGTGGCCACCATGATGGCGAACGCCACCGCCGGCTTATAGGCCCCGGGAATGACCAGTGTCGAGAGCTCCATCGCACAACCGATCACCAGGCCGCCCAGAATCGCCCCGTACGGTCGGCCGATCCCGCCAAGGATGGTGGCGGCAAAGATCGGCAGCAGCAGTGTCCAGCCCATGACCGGATGCAGGCGCGTGTCCATGCCCAGGAACACGCCCGCCGCGGCGGCTAGCGCGCCGCCGATGCCCCAGGTCCACATGATCACCCGGTTGGCGGGGATACCGGTCACCAGGGCCAGGTCCATGTTGTCGCTCATCGCCCGCATGGCCTTACCCATACGGGTGCGGCTGAGGAACAGGTGTACGATCAGCACCAGTCCCGCCGCCGCGGCGAAGATCAGCAGGTGATCGGGCTTGACGGTGAGCGGACCGAATCGCAGCGGCAGCTGGATGCCCGCCTCGTAGACCTGGTTACTGCCGCCCCAGACCATCTGGATGAAGGACCGCAGGACCAGCGCGGTGGCGAACGAGGCGATCAGCAGGATCACCGGCTGCACCCGGCGGATGCGGCGATAGACCACCTGGTCGATGAGGATCGCCAGCCCACCGGTCAGCAGCATCGCCACGGGCAGTGCCGCCAGCACCGGCAGGTTGAACACCGTCACCACGGTGAGTGCGAAGTACGCGCCAATCGCCATGAAATCGCCGTGGGCGAAATGCGCGAAGCGCAGCACGCCGAAGATCATGGTGGCCCCCACCGCGCCCAGTGCCAGAATGCTGCCGAGCAGGATGCCGTTGATGAGCAGCTGGATGATCTCGATCATGTGCGCCTATCCACCCAGAAACATTTCGGCGACTTCGGTGTTGGCGAGCAGGGCGGGGCCGGTGTCCTCGTAGCGGTTCTCGCCGGTGGCCAACACATAGCCGCGATCGGCAGCCGCCAGGGCCTGACGGGCGTTCTGCTCGACCATGAGCACGCCGATGCCCAGCTGGTTGATGCCCCGGATGCGCTCGAACGTCTCGTCGATCAGCCGCGGTGACAGCCCGGCGGTGGGTTCATCGAGCATCAGCAGCGTCGGCTCGACCATCAGCGCCCGGCCCATGGCAACCATCTGGCGCTCGCCACCGGACATGACCCCCGCCTGCTGGTGGCGGCGCTCCTTGAGCCGGGGGAAGATCTCAAAGACCCGCTCCATACGCGGGCCGTTGGGGCCGCGCAGCACATAGGCGCCCAGCTCGAGGTTTTCCACCACGCTCAGGGACGGGAACACGTTGGCCTCCTGGGGGACGTAGGCGATGCCGCGGCTGACCATGCGCTCGGCGGGGCGGTTGGTGATGGCCTCGCCGCGATAGCGCACCTGACCGCTGCGGATGGGCACCAGCCCGAACATCGCCTTCATGGCGGTGGACTTGCCGGCACCGTTGGGTCCGATGATGACGACGATTTCGTCGGCCTCCACCCGCAGGTGCAGGTCGCGCAGGATGTCGACACCGCCGTAGCCGGCGTATAGCGCCTCGGCACTCAGCAGGCTCATGACGCGACCCCGCCGGCGTTGCCGCTGACGCCGGTGCCGAGATACGCCTCGCGGACCTGGGGATTACGGCGCAGCGTCGCCATGTCGCCCTCGGCGATCAGCTCGCCGTTGGCCATCACCATCACCGGGTCGCAGAGCCGCGCGATCAGGTCCATGTCATGCTCGATAACGCAGAAGGTGTAGCCACGCTCGCGGTTGAGCCGCTCGATGGCGTCAGCAAGCTTGCCGAGCAGCGTCCGGTTGACCCCGGCACCCGGCTCGTCGAGTAGCACCGCCTTGGCGTCGGTCATCATGGTGCGGCCCAGATCGAGGAGTTTTTTCTGTCCCCCCGAGAGATTGCCGGCCAGCTCGTTACGCAGGTGACCGATCTCAAGAAAGTCGAGCACCTCGTCGGCCTGGCGCAGGATGGCGCGGTCCTCCTCGATGACCCGCGGCCAGCGCAGCCAGCTGTGGATGAGGTTTTCGCCCCGCTGGTGGGCCGGCACCACCATCAGATTCTCGCGCACCGTCATGCGCGAGAATTCATGGGGGATCTGGAAGGTGCGCACCAGCCCTTGATGGAAGAGCTGATGGGTGGGCAGGCCGGTGATGTCTTCGCCGCGCAGGCGCACGACGCCACTGTCCGGTGCCAGGGCGCCGGCAATGATGCTGAAAAGCGTCGATTTGCCGGCGCCATTGGGGCCGATCAGCCCCGTGACACTGCCCTCGGCGACCGTGAACGAAACCGACCGCACTGCCTGCAGGCCACCGAATGCCCGGGAGATCCGCTCGATTTCGATCATGGGGTGGCCCTGGGTTATTCCGCCGCTTCGCCGTCGTGGTCGCCGTCGTGGACGTGGCCGTGCTCGAGCTCTTCGGCCGAGGCTTCGCGCACGTCCGAGACCTTGACCTTGAAGTTGAGCGTCTGGCCGGCGAGGGGATGGTTGGCATCCACCGTGACGTTGTCGCCGCTGACCGCGGCCACGGTCACCACCTGGGTGCCGGACTGGGTCTGGGCCTGAAAGCGCATCCCGGCCTCGACGTTGTCGACGCCCTCGAACATGCTCTTGGGCACGTCCTGCTGGAGGCGGTCATCACGCTCGCCATAGGCCTCTTCCGGCGGAATGCTCACGTCGACATCCTCACCGGCGGTCTTGCCCTCAAGGGCGTTCTCGAGCCCGGGGATGATGTTGCCGGCGCCATGCAGGTACTGCAGTGGCTGGCCTTCGGGGGAGGCGTCGAGCACCTCGCCCTCGGTGTCGCGCAGGGTATAGTCGATGGCAACCACCGCGTTCTTTTCGATCTGCATGGAATCCTCTGGATCTATTGAATTAAAGCGCTAGTGTAAACGCCCGCCAATCACCGGACAAACCTCGGTGGCTGGCCATTACGGCATGGGGGCGCTAGCCTTTCCGCCCTGTCCGACAACTCCCGGGAGGTAAGTCCTTGGCTGTCCCCACACCCGGCGCATCGCTTGCGCAGGCGAGTGATCATGCCCGCGGCCTGATGCTGGCCGGCGGTGCCGTGCTGCTGATCAGTTTTGATGCCCTGCTGGTGCGCTTGGCCGATGCGCCGCACTGGGATGTGGTGTTCTGGCGCGGCTTGCTCATCGCCCTGACCCTGGCCGCCTGGATGCTGGTCAGTGGCCAGCGCCTGCACCTGCCGCCGCGGCGGCGCGACCGCTGGCTGATCGGCCTGAGCGTGGTCATGCTCTCGGGCAACACCACGCTGTTCGTGCTGTCGGTGACCTATACGGCGGCGGCCAATACGGTGGTCATCCTGGCGGCGTCGCCGTTTTTCGCCGCCCTATTCTCGGCGCTGTTCCTGCGCGAGCGGGTGCCATTGCGCACCTGGGTGGCCATCGCAGCGGCCATGGCCGGGGTGATCGTGGTGTTTGGCGGCGGCATGCGCGGCGGCACCGGTCTGGGGGACTTCTTTGCCATGACCCTGGCGGTAACGGTGGGTGCGCATCTGACCATCCTGCGCCGGTTTCCGGCGGTGCCGCGGCTGCCGCTCATCTGCCTGTCGGGCGTGCTCGCCGCGCTCACCGCCGTCGCCTTCGCCAACCCGCTGGCCCTGAGTGCCGAGAGCTATGCGGTGATCGCGCTGATGGGGGTGGTGCAGATGCCGCTTGCCACCGTGATGCTGGCCGTGGCGACCCGTTACCTGCCCTCGCCCGAGGTCAGTCTGGCGCTGCTGGTCGAGACCGTGCTGGCGCCGATCTGGGTGTGGTGGGTGCTCGGTGAGGCGGTGCCGTCGCTGACCGCCGTGGGCGGATCCGTGATTCTATTGACCGTGGCGGTGCACGCCATGCTTGCCCTCAAAGAGGAGAAAACCTGATGGCGACGACGCCTGGCACCCCTGCGCCGGTGGCTGCGCGCCAGCCGGTGACCGACACCCGTCACGGCATCACCCGCGAGGATCCCTATGCCTGGCTGCGCGATCCGAACTGGCGCGAGGCGATGGTCGAGCCTGAGCGCCTTGACCCCGCGATCCGGGATTACCTGAGCGCGGAAAACGCCTACGCCGACTCGGTGATGGCGCCGCTTGAGGCGATCCGCACCGAGCTGGTCGCTGAGCTGCGCGGGCGCATCCGCGAGGATGATTCCAGTGTGCCGGCCCCCGATGGCCCATGGGCCTACTATTCGCGCTACCGCGAGGGCGGTCAGCATGTGCTGCTGTGCCGCCGTCCGCGGGAGGGCGGCGATGAGCAGATCCTGCTCGACGGCGACGCCGAGGCCGAGGGCAGCGACTACTTTCAGCTGGGCGGCGCCGCGCACAGTCCCGATCACCGCTACCTGGCCTGGGCCGAGGATCGCGCCGGCGCCGAGTCGTTCAGCCTGCGGGTGCGGGATCTGGCGACCGGCGGGGATCTGGCCGAGGTCATCCAGCCGGCGCGTGGCGACATCGCCTGGGCCAGTGACGGGCAGACGTTTCTCTACACCGTCATCGACGACGAGCATCGCCCGCGCTGGGTGTATCGGCATGTGCTGGGCACCCCGGCCGATGCCGACGAGGCGGTCTACACCGAGACCGATGCCGGCTTTTTCCTGGGCGTGGAGCGCACTGAAAGCGGCCGCTTCCTGATCATCGACAGTCACGATCACACCACCTCGGAGGTGCGCTGGCTGCCGGCCGACCGCCCGGCCGCCGAGCCGCAGCTGATCGCCCCGCGCGAGCGCGGCGTGGAGTATTCGGTGAGCGATCATGGCGATGAGTGGCTGATTCACACCAACGCCGACGGCGCCGAGGACTTCATGATCGCCCGTGCGCCGATCACCAGCACCGGCCGCGGCGACTGGACGCCGTTGGTCACGCACCGCCCCGGGCGGCTGATCGAGGGCATGCGCGTCTATGCCGACTGGCTGGTGCGCCAGGAGTTGGAGGATGCCGAGTCGCGGCTGGTGATCCGGGCCCTCGCGAGTGGCGCGGAGCAGGTCCTGGATCAGCCCGACCCCTGCGTTGAAGTGGGCCTGATGGGCGGGCTTGAGTACTGCACGGACTGGCTGCGCTTTGGGGTGAGCGGCTTTGCTCGACCCGCCCAGGTGTTCGACTACAACATGCGCAGCGGCGAGCGCGTGCTGCGCAAGACCCAGGCGGTGCCCTCGGGGCATGATCCGGCGGCCTATGTGTCACGCCGGCTGATGGCGACGGCACCGGATGGCGAGCGGGTGCCGATCTCGCTGTTCCACCGCCGCGACCTGCAGCCCGATGCCGACACGCCGCTGCTGCTCTATGGCTATGGCGCCTATGGCATCAGTGATCTGCCCGGCTTCAGTCCCAATCGGCTGTCACTGGTGGATCGCGGCTTCGTCTATGCCATTGCCCACGTCCGCGGGGGCAAGGAGCGCGGTTATCGCTGGTACCGCCAGGGGCGGCTGTCCGAGAAGGCCAATACCTTCAGCGATTACATCGCCTGCGCCGAGGCACTGATCGAGGCGGGCTACACCGGCACCGGGCGGATCGCGGCCCATGGCGGGAGTGCCGGCGGCATGCTGGTGGGGGCGGTGCTCAATCAGCGCCCCGAGCTGTTCCAGGCGGCGGTGGCGGACGTGCCGTTCGTCGACGTGCTCAATACCATGCTCGATCCCGACCTGCCGCTGACACCGCCGGAGTGGCCGGAGTGGGGTAACCCGATCGACAGTGCCCGCGCCTATGCCGATATCGCCGCCTATTCGCCCTACGACAACATCGCGCCGCGGGCCTACCCGGATCTGCTGGTGACCGCCGGGGTGTCGGATCCGCGGGTGACCTACTGGGAGCCGGCCAAGTGGGTGGCCCGGCTGCGCAGCGAAGGCCGGCCCGCCGGGACGGTGCTGCTGCACACCCACATGAGCGCCGGCCACGGCGGGCCGGGCGGGCGTTTCCAGTACCTCGAGGAGGTCGCCTACCGCTACGCCTTTCTGCTGTGGAGCTACCAGATCATATCGTCGGGGACCGGGAAGTCGGCGTAGGCATCGTCCTCATCGTCGCCGCCACTGTGCTCGGCGGTCCAGGCGATCAGAAACGGCGCCCGGGCATGGACGAACTCGACGATGTCCGCCGGGATCAGCCGGTAGCGCCCCCGGGTGCGGGCGATGGCGAGCCGTCCGGCCGCCAGATCGCGGCGCTGGGCGGCACTGACGTGGATCGGGCGGATGCGCCCGTTGTGGCTGAACTGAAAACGCTCATCGCCGTCGTGGCGGATCTGCGTGTCGAGGACCTTCTGCCGCGCCGCCTGTTCGGCCTCGTGCTGGCGCCGCTCTTCCTGGCGGCGGGCATTGAGGGTGCGGTCGCGGGCACGACGGTCGGCCTCGCGCTGGGCGGCGGCGTCGCTGGCGGCGGCCTGTTCGGCATCGGTTTCGCCGCGACGGCGCTTTTTGCGTTTGCTGCTGCGGGTCTTCTTGACCGACTGTTCGTCGACCAGACCCGACTTGAGCAGCTGATCGCGCAGGCTGTCACTCATGTGCCCTGGACCCTTCAGTAGGCTTCGTCGAGAACCCGCTCACGGAGCTGTTCGTATTCATTCTGATTGATCAGACCCCGATCGCGCAGCGCCTCGAGCTCTTCAAGCCGGCCGGCCAGCGAATCGGTGGCCGGGGCTGTGTTTTCGGAGCCTCTTGATTCGAACTCGGCAAACCCCTCCCCAATTATTCTGTAAAACCCGTTCGTGCAGAATCCTCTCTCACTGATATCGCCAGTGCCATCGACCCAGATATAATCCGCACCATTATTCTTGGCACGCTGCATCAAAACGGTTCGCGCCTCCTTTTCAGCCGCCCGTCGACTGCTTTGGATGTTGCATTGCGCCGAGGCGATCCCGCGGTGCATCCCAGTGCTACGTGCATCAAAGTCAGGTGGCGTTTTTGATAGGACGACATCTGCCGTGGCAACTCCAGAGGTGTCTCCCGTTAACTCGGAGAGGTTTGTCCCGGCCATATCAACGCCAGAACACCCCCCAATAACAGTCCCAAGTAGGCCAAGGGATGCAAGTAGGCTGAGTCTCATCAATCACTCCCGTTAGTTTAGCGTGAGTATTGCCGATGGGGGCGGGGCTTGGCCAGCCCGATACTTGGCCAGCCCGATACTGGCCAAAATGGGACTGCGGGGGTACGATTTCGGGATCGGGCCGCAGCGGCCCCCGTCCTTGAAACCGCAAAAGGAGATCCAAATGGCCTTTACGCTACCGGATTTGCCCTACGACTATGATGCACTGGACCGCTCCATCGATGCGCGCACCATGGAGATCCATCACACCAAGCATCACAACACCTACGTCACCAAACTCAACGCCGCGGTGGAGGGGACCGAGCACGCCGATAAGCCGCTCGAGTCGCTGCTGACCGGTGTCTCGGCCCTGCCGACGGCGGTGCGCAATAACGGCGGCGGGCACTACAACCATTCGCTGTTCTGGAAGATGCTCTCGCCCAACGGGGGCGGCGCGCCCAATGGCGCGGTGGCCGATGCCATCAACGCGGCGTTCGGCTCGTTCGAGACCTTCCGCGAGACGTTCACCAACGCCGCACTGGGCCGGTTCGGCTCGGGCTGGGCGTGGCTGATCCACACGCCGGAGGGCCTCAAGGTCACCTCGACGCCCAATCAGGACAACCCGCTGATGGACGTCGCCGAGCAGCCGGGCCACCCGGTGCTGGGCATTGATGTCTGGGAGCACGCCTACTACCTGCGCTACCAGAACCGTCGCCCGGATTATGTCGAGGCGTTCTGGGACGTGGTGAACTGGGACGAGGTCAACCGTCTGCTGGCGGACGCGGGCTGAACCGCGCCAGATCCCGGTCCATGGCGCCCGCCAGCGGCAGCTGCGCATCATGGGGATGCAGCCCGATGCGCAGCCCCGCCGCCGGCGCGCGGCGTCGGTTGACGGCGTTGCTCACCTGCAGCGCCGCCTTCTGCAGGCGGTTGCCCGCCTCGTAGCCAAGCAGCGCCCGATAGCGCCAGCGCCCGTCGGCGCGTGAATGAATCCCCCGCAATGTCTCCACCAGGCTGAACGGCTGCTCGTCGAGGCGTCGCAGCGGCAGGGCGCCGAGCGCCCAGGCCGGCGGCACATAGAGCCCGTCGGGGGTCAGGTCATGCTGGCCAAACCAGGCGTGACAGCGCCGCATCAGCGCCAGGATGCCTTCGGCGTCCAGGCTCAGGTGCTCGGCCACGCGGCGCGAGATGAGCGCGCTGTGGACACGGTGCCCAATCCCACCGAAACCATCGATGGCGTGGCGCCAGCCGTGGCCGGCCAGCGGGTGGCCGTCGGCCTGCCAGCGCTGCAGCTGGCTGATACCGGCGCGGTCCCAGTCGCGTCCGGGCACCACCAGCAGCGTGGGGGGCGGCCAGCCATGGCGCCGGCAGCGGTCGATCAGGGCCGTCACCGGGGTCAGGGTGTCGGGCATGACATCGTGAATGCTCAGACAGACGGCTGGGTGGCTCATGGCCGGATCAGCGCCTGCCATTCATCCAGACAGCGCCGGGTCATGGCGACCGCCTGGGCCCGGGCCGTCGCGGCACAGTCGGCAAGGGCCGCCGGGGGTTCGCTGAAAAGCCGCTCCAGGGCCTGTTCGACCGTCTCGTCGGCGGCCATCACCCGCAGACCCGGCGCAAACTCCGGCCAGTCGGCAATCCCGCAGCCCGGCGAGACCAGCGTCACCCGCCCGCGGGCCATGGCTTCGAGGGCGACCGTGCCGAACGCCTCGACCTGTGAGGGCAGGACCAGCAGGTCGCTGGCGTCGAGTGCGCTGAGCAGGGCGCCACGATCCAGCCAGCCCAGGTACTCGAGGTTGTCGAGCCGCGCGGCGGCCGCCTGGACGGTGCCGCGCTGCGGGCCGTCGCCGGCGATGCGCACCGTGCACCCCGGGTGGGCCGCGGCGGCGTCAATCACCGATTCGACGCGCTTTTCCGCCGCCAGCCGGCCGACGAACAGTATCCGCCGTGGCGGGGTTTCGAGCGCTGCCACGGGTGTGTCGAGAAACGCCCGGGGGACCGGGGTATGGACGCGGACCGCGTGATGGGCGCCCTTGTCGCGGGCCAGCTGGTGCATGTGCGCCGAGTTGCTGACCACCACCGCGGCGCGCCGGAAGACCACCGCGTTGACCCGCGCCATCACCGCGCGGTTCAGCCAGCCCCGCAGTCGGCCCCAGTAAAGGGTGGCCAGCGCCTCGTAGTCGGTGTGCAGACCAAAGATGAGCCGCGCGCCCAGGCGTCGCGCCATCAGAGCGGCGAGTACGCCGTAGGGCCCGGGGGTGGCTACGATCAGCGTGTCCGGCCGCCAGGCCTCGAGACTGCGCCAGAACGCGCGTGGCGCCGGCACCGCGATGCGCTGGGTGGCATCGCCGGGCAGGCCGGTCTCGAACCAGTGGCGGCGGGGATGCGCCGGGTCGCCGGCGGCGATCAGGGCGATGTCACCGACGCTGTCGCGCAGATGTTCGATGAGATCGCTGTAGTAGGTGCCCACGCCATTGCGCTGGGGCGCGGCGTCCGAGACCACCAGTACCCGCGGACGAGGATCCATCGGCGTCGCCTCGTCGGCCTTGAGCGGTCGGGTGGCGGTAAAGTCGAAGGCCGCACGAATGTCGGCGAAGCGCTCGGCGATGGTGTCGGCGTCCAGGTCATGGTCGCCCAGGGCGTGACGGTGCCCCGAGCGATGCTGGCGTGCCCGTGCATCGAGGGTCTCGAGATGCCCGGCAAAGGCCGGGTCCAGGGGCAGGTCGAGGGCGGCATAGGTCTCGCGCAGGGTGGCGGCCAGGCCCTGGCGCTGGGCGGGCAGCGGGATCAGCACGGCGCGACCGGCGGCGCGTCGGGGCAGCACCGAGAGCAGTTCGGTATAGCCGAAATGCAGCTGCCGGAGCATGCGCCGGGCGAGGGCGCCGCGGTGGATGCGCCCATGCAGTGCCTCCAGCCCCGGGGCAAGGCTTGAGAGCTGCGACGAGACCACCTCGGCGGGATCGCGCAGGCAGGCGATGAAACGTGCATCCGGGAAGGCGGTCTGCAGCGTCGCCACCAGGGTCGCGTGGCTGGCGTTCTTGGCCAGATAGGTGCGTTGGCCGCCATGAAAGAACAGGTGGCGCTGGATGTTGCGCCGGTAGTGGCGCATCAGGCGTCGTTTTTCGGCCTCGGTGAGTGCGGCGTCGCCGCGGCCCAGGCGCCACAGTCGGCGGCTGTCGGGAAACGCCACCACCAGGATGAACGCCGACAGCCACGGTAGCAGGCTGAGATAGTCTTCCTCGGGCGCGCGGGCCGCGATGGGGTGGGCATCGGTGAGCGGCGCCAGAAAACGGCGGTTGAGGGCGCCGGCCAGGCGTTGCAGCGGCCGCCCCAGACGTCGGTCGAGGCGTGCCAGTCCGTGCCAGGCGTAGCGGTGGCTGATGGCCGGGGCGAGCAGGCATTCCCAGGTCTGCTGGGTGGTGAACCGGGGATCGTGGGCAAGCGCTTCATGCAGCGCCGTGGTGCCGCTGCGTGGCACCCCCAGAATGAAAACCGGACGCCGGACGGGCTGGCGCCGGTAGCGTCGGAAGAGCACTTCGTCGAGGCCCAAGCCCAGGGCGTAGTAGGCGAGGGCGAAGGGCAGGCCTCCTCCCAGCAACAGGGTGACCGCCCAGCGCCGCGGCCCGTTGCGCAACACGCCGTCGCGAACGGGGATCAGGCCCGAGCCGATCAGCCCGAGCCAGTCGGTGATGACGCGGATCACTCAGTGCCGCCGGACGCGATCATCCTTGCCGAAGTGGTGCGCCAGACTGCGGTCCAGCTTGCCGGCGGCCTGGTGGGCGGCGGTGTAGGCATCCTCGGCGACGGCTTCGGCCACCAGCGGGTCGCGGCCGCGCGGGTGGGCTTCGAGCAGGCAGTGCACATCATCGGCGCCGCCCTTGCCGGCGTTGTCGTCCTTGAAGTGCACCTCGATGCGCGTCAGGCGCTCGCCGTGCTTGCGCTCAACCGGCTCGAGCTTGTGCTGGACGTGGTCGCGGAGGGCATCCGAGAGATGCACCCCGTCGCCCGGGTTGATGATCAGTTCCATTGGAATCAGACCCTCCTCGTGCGTGAATGACAGGCCGGCTTCAGGGCCGGTTCTCGCGCAGCGTGTCGAGTGACGCACTGAAGCCAAGCAGCGACAGCGGGATCTCGACCTCGCGGTTCTGCGGATCAGCGATGGTCAGGGTGGCGCGCTCGCCGGCGCGCATGCGGCTGAGCAGGTCATCGCCGAGTTCGATGCTCGTGCGGCAGCCGGCCTGCAGGCAGATCTGCACCGCAAACCGCTCGGCCTCGCCGCCGTCAATACTCAGCGCGACGCCCGGCGGCAGCAGCATGCCCAGGGGCAGGTTGAACAGGGCCACCGGCCGGTCGGAATCCGGCGGGAAGCCGATCACCGCCTCGAGGACGGTCTGGTCGTTTTCCTGCTCGCTCACCTGCTGGTACATCTCGCAGAACTCGCCGGCGCCGAAGGCATCTTCGGGGGCCGGCTGGCAGCGCACGATCCAGTCCTGATTGCGCTCGCGGACTTCGGCCTGGGGCCGCTCCGCCTGTGGCTCGAGGGCGGAATCGGTCCCCTCGCTCTGGGCCCCTGTGGTGCCGGCGGTAAGCACCAGCAGCATCAGGCCGGACAGGGTGGCAAACAGGGCCGCGCGGGCAGTCACTCGGTTCATGATGTCTCTCGATTACCTTTTAGTGCCCCCAGTCTGCCGGACTGGTGCGTGCATGCAAATCAGCCTTCGTCCGGCTCGTAGCCGAGGTTGGGGGCGAGCCAGCGCTCGACCTCGGTGACCGGCATGGCCTTGCGCCGGGCATAGTCCTCGACCTGGTCGCGATAGATGCGCCCGACGCCGAAGTAGCGGCTGTCCGGATGGCCGAAATACCAGCCCGATACCGCGGCGGTGGGGAACATGGCGCGGCTTTCGGTCAGGCGCAGGCCGATCCGGTTCTCAACATCCAGCAGTGACCAGAGCCGGTCCTTTTCGGTGTGGTCGGGGCAGGCGGGATACCCCGGCGCGGGCCGGATGCCGCGATACTTCTCGGCGATGAGCGCGGCGTTGTCGAGGCTTTCGTCGGGCTGATAGCCCCAGAACTCGCGGCGTACCCGCTGGTGCAGCATCTCGGTGAAGGCCTCGGCCAGCCGGTCGGCGAGGGCCTTGACCATGATCGAGTTGTAATCGTCGTGGTCGGCCTCGAACCGGGCCACCGGTGCGTCGATGCCCAGTCCCGTGGTCACTGCAAAGGCCCCCATCCAGTCGGCGTGACCGGTCTCGCGCGGGGCGACGTAATCGGCCAGTGACTGGTTGGGTCGGCCGTCGGGCTTTTCATTCTGCTGGCGCAGATGATGCAACGTGGTCAGCACCTCGGTGCGGTCCTCGCCGGTGTAGAGCTCGGTGTCATCGCCGACGGCGTTGGCGGGGAACAGACCGAACACGCCCCGGGCGGTGAGCCACTTTTCGGCCACCAGCTGCTCGAGCATGGCGACGGCGTCGGCATGCAGCTTGCGCGCCTCCTCGCCGACGATCTCGTCGTCGAGGATCTTCGGGTACGAGCCGGCCAGTTCCCAGGCATGGAAAAACGGCGTCCAGTCGATGTAGTCGACCAGTTCATCGAGGGCGGGCTCGATTTCGTGGATGCCGGGCGCGACGGGCTGCACCGGGGTATAGGCCTGCCAGTCGATGGGCGTGCGATTGGCGCGGGCGGTCTCGATGTCCAGCCACTTATGGCGCCGCTGCCGGCCCTCGTGCTGTTTGCGCACGCGTTCGTATTCCTCGCGCAGGTCGGCGGCAAAGGCCTCGTAGCGGGTCTCGCTGACCAGGTTGCTGGCGACTCCGACGGCACGCGAGGCGTCCTTGACGTAGATGACGTCCTGGTCATACCGCGGGTCGATCTTGACCGCGGTGTGCACCCGCGAGGTGGTGGCCCCGCCGATCAGCAGGGGGGTGGACATGCCCCGGCGCTGCATCTCCTTGGCGACGTTGACCATCTCATCCAGCGACGGCGTGATCAGCCCGGACAGGCCGATGACATCGGCGTTGTGCTCGACGGCGGCATCCAGGATCCGCTCGGCGGGCACCATCACGCCCAGGTCGGTGACCTCGAAGTTGTTGCACTGCAGGACCACGCCGACGATGTTCTTGCCGATGTCGTGGACATCGCCCTTCACCGTGGCCAGCAGGATGCGCCCGGCGGGCTCGTCGTCGCCGCCACCATTCGCGGCCTTTTCCTCTTCGATGTAGGGCAGCAGATAGGCGACGGCCTTTTTCATGACCCGCGCCGACTTCACCACCTGGGGCAGGAACATCTTGCCCTCGCCAAAAAGGTCGCCGACCACGTTCATGCCGTCCATCAGCGGACCTTCGATGACCTCGATGGGGCGGTTGAACTGCTGGCGCGCCTCCTCGACGTCGTCATCGGTGTAATCGGCGATGCCCTTGACCAGCGCGTGCTCCAGACGCTTGGCCACGGGCTGCTCGCGCCAGGCCAGGTCCTCTTCCTTTTTCCGGCCGCCCTGGCCCTTGTAGCGCTCGGCCAGATCCAGCAGCCGCTCGGTGGCATCGTCACGCCGCGCCAGCACGACGTCTTCGACATGGTCGCGCAGCTCGGGATCGATGTCGTCGTAGACTTCGAGCTGGCCGGCGTTGACGATCGCCATGTCCAGCCCGGCGCGGATCGAGTGGTAGAGGAACACCGAGTGCATGGCCTCGCGCACGGCGTTGTTGCCGCGGAACGAGAACGACAGGTTCGACAGCCCGCCGCTGACCTTGGCGTGGGGCAGGTTGTTCTTGATCCAGCGCGTCGCCTCGATGAAGTCCACGGCGTAGCGGTCGTGCTCGGCGATGCCCGTGGCCACCGGGAAGATATTCGGATCAAAGATGATGTCTTCGGCCGGAAAACCGATCCGCCCGGTGAGCAGTTCATAGGCGCGCTGGCAGATCTGGATGCGCCGCTCGTAGGTGTCGGCCTGGCCCTGCTCGTCGAAGGCCATCACCACCACGGCGGCGCCATGGCGTTTGAGATCGGTGGCCTGGGCGAGGAACGGGGCCTCGCCTTCCTTGAGCGAGATCGAGTTGACCACGGACTTGCCCTGGATCCACTTGAGCCCGGCGATCATGGCGTCCCATTTGGAGGAGTCGACCATGATCGGCACCCGGGCGATCTCGGGCTCGGTGGCGATCAGCTTAAGGTAGCTCTCCATCGCCTCGGTGGCGTCGAGCATGCCCTCGTCCATGTTGACGTCGATGATCTGGGCGCCGCCGTCGACCTGGTCGCGTGCCACCTCGAGCGCGGTGTCGTAATCGCCTTCCATGATCAGGCGCTTGAAGCGTGCCGAGCCGGTCACGTTGGTGCGCTCGCCGATGTTCACGAACAGCGCGTCGTCGCCGATGTTGCAGGGTTCGAGCCCGGACAGGCGCATGGCCGGTTCGGGCGAGGGCACGGGCCGTGGCGGGATGCCGTCGACGGCCCGCGCCAGGGCGCGGATGTGCTCGGGCGTGGTCCCGCAGCAGCCGCCGATGATGTTGACGAAGCCGCTCTCGGCGAACTCCTTCATGATCCCGGCCATGAACTCCGCGGAGTGGTCGTACTCGCCGAATTCGTTGGGCAGCCCGGCGTTCGGGTAGATGGTCACGAACGTGTCGGCGACGCGGCTGATTTCCTGGACGAACGGGCGCATCAGATCGGCGCCCAGCGCGCAGTTGAGCCCTACCGTGAAGGGCTGGGCGTGGCGCACCGAGTTCCAGAATGCCTCGGTGGTCTGGCCCGACAGGGTGCGCCCGGAGGCGTCGGTGATGGTGCCCGAGATCATCACCGGCCAGCGCTCGCCCCGCTCGGCGAACAGCGCCTCGAGGGCGTAGATCACGGCCTTGGCGTTGAGGGTGTCGAAGATCGTCTCGATGAGCAGCAGATCGGCGCCGCCCTCGATCAGGCCCTCCGCGGCCTCGCGGTAGGCGACGGTGAGCTCGTCGAAGGTGACGTTGCGCTTGCCCGGGTCGTTGACGTCGGGCGAGATCGAGGCGGTGCGGTTGGTCGGGCCGATGGCGCCGGCCACCAGGCGCGGTCGATCCGGGGTTCGGGCCTCGGCTTCATCGCAGGCGCGGCGGGCGATCCGCGCCGCCTCGACATTGATCTCGCGGGCGAGGTGCTCGAGCCCGTAGTCGGCCTGGGCGATGGTGGTGGCCGAGAATGTGTTGGTCTCGACGATATCCGAACCGGCCGCCAGATTGTCGCGGTGGATCTGCTCGATGATATCCGGGCGGGTCAGCACGAGCAGATCGTTATTGCCGTTCAGGTCCCGGGGATGGTCGGCGAACCGTTCGCCCCTGAAGTCGGGTTCGGCCAGTTCGCAGGCCTGGATCATGGTGCCCATGGCACAGTCGAGCAGGTGGATGCGCTGGTTGAGCGCTTCCCGCAGTCGCTGGACGCGATCCGCCATCAAGTCGTCTCCGCATAGAAGGGTTGACCGGGCAGTATACGCCATCCGGCGCTTTACCCCAGCCAGTGGCGATGCATAATGCGGTCATGAACCACTGGATCGCACGCCTGCTGGCCTTCTGGTCGCTGACCTGGCATCTGCGCCGGCCGCCGCTGGCCCATGCGGATGCCGATGAGCGGGCGCGCTGGTGCCGGGATCATGCGGGGACGTTCGCCGGGCGCTGGCTGGGCCTGGGGGCAGTGCTGTGGCTGCTGTTCATGACGCCGTTCGTGGCGTTCGTGCCGCTCGGCATTGCCGGGGTGCTGGCGCTGGCGGTGGGCATGGCCACGCTGACCCGCCAGATCCTCGCCCAGCGCCGCGCGGGCCCGCCCCCCATCGAGCCGCCGGCGGACTTCCCGCGCCGCGACCACCACGACGACGCCGATGATCGCTAGCGGTTCACGGGCGCTGGCGGCCCTGGTGCTGGTGGCGTTGCTGAGCGCCTGCGCGACATCGCCCACCGGCCGGCCGCAGCTGCAGTTCATGCCCGATGCGCAGATCCGCAGCATGGGGGTCGAGGCCTACCGCGAGATGCAGGACGCCGAGCCCGTCCTCGAGGCGGGGCCGCGCGTGGCCCGGGTCGAGTGCGTGGCCGAGGCCATCATCCCCCAGGTGCCCGATGAGTACGCCGGCAATGGCTGGGAAGTCACGGTGTTCGAGAGCGATCAGGTCAACGCCTTTGCCCTGCCCGGCGGCAAGATCGGCGTCTACACCGGTCTGCTGGAGGTCACCGAAAACCCCGATCAGCTGGCCGCGGTGATCGCCCACGAAATCGCGCACGTCATGGCGGAACATGCCAATGAGCGGATGTCCACCGAGATGGCCACCGCGCTGGGGCTGGGAGCGCTGCAGGTGGCGGCTGGCGACGATCCGCAGCGCCGGCGCCTGATGGCGGTGCTGGGCGTGGGCGCGCAGGTGGGGATCATCCTGCCGTTCAGCCGCACCCATGAGTCGGAGGCGGACGAAATCGGCCTGGGGCTGATGGCGGATGCCGGGTTCGATCCGCGCGCCAGTGTCGCACTGTGGCGGAACATGGCCGATGCCGGGGATGAGGCGCCACCGGAGTTCCTCTCCACCCATCCCTCGGGCGAGACGCGCATCGCTGACCTGCGCGCCGAACTGCCCACCGCCATCTACCGCTACGAGCAGGCCCGTGCGGCGGGCCGCCGGCCGGATTGCGCTAGCTGAACACGATGGTGCGGTTGCGGTAGACCAGGGTCTGGCGTTGCAGGTGCGCCCAGACGCCGCGCGCCAGCACCAGCTTTTCAAGATCCTGACCCTTGCGCACCAGCGCCTTGATGGAATCGCGATGGGTGATGCGGGTGACGTCCTGGTCGATGATCGGCCCGGCGTCCAGGTCTTCGGTCACGTAGTGACTGGTGGCGCCGATGATCTTCACACCCCGGGCGTGCGCGGCGTGGTAGGGCCGGGCGCCGGCGAAGGCGGGCAGGAACGAGTGATGGATGTTGATGATCCGCTGCGGGAAGGCGTTGATCAGCGCCGGGCCGACGATCTGCATGTAGCGCGCCAGCACCACCAGGTCGATGCCGTGCCGCTCGAGCAGCTCGATTTCAGCGGCCTCCTGCTCGGCCTTGTTTTCGGGGCTGATCGCAAAGCAGTGAAACGGGATCCCGAACTGCTGCGCGACGGGGCGCAGGGTTTCGTGATTGCTGATGATCAGCGGGATCTCGACCCGCCACTCCCCGGACTGCCAGCGCGACAGCAGGTCATAGAGGCAGTGCGACATCTTTGAGACGAACAGCGCCAGGCGCAGCGGCCGATCCTGGTGATGGAGCTGCCAGACGGCGTCAAAGTGATCGGCGATGCCGCTGCGGAACGCCGCCTCAAACGCCTCGGCGTCCAGGGCGAATCCCTCGAGCTCCCAGCGCACGCGCATGAAAAACACGCCCTCGGCGCGGTCGACATGCTGGTCCAGGTCGACGATGTTGGCGCCGTGGGTGGCCAGAAACCGCGTGACCGCCGCGACGACCCCGGGGCGGTCGGGGCAGTGCATCAGCAGGGTGGCGGTACGCGCCCGGCGTTCGGCCATCAGCCGGCGAGCCTGCGGTACTTGATGCGGTGCGGATTCATGGCCTCGTCGCCGAGGCGCCGGCGCCGGTCCGCCTCGTATTCCTGGTAGTTGCCCTTGAAGAAGTTGACCTGGCTGTCGCCCTCGAAGGCGAGGATGTGGGTGGCGATGCGGTCGAGGAACCAGCGGTCATGGGAGATCACCATAGCCGAGCCGGGGAACACCAGCAGCGCCTCTTCCAAGGCACGCAGTGTCTCGACGTCGAGGTCGTTGGTCGGCTCGTCGAGCAGCAGCAGGTTGCCGCCACGCTGCAGCAGCTTGGCCAGATGCACGCGGTTGCGCTCGCCGCCGGAGAGTTCGCCGATGCGCTTCTGCTGATCCTGGCCCTTGAAGTTGAAACGCCCGACGTAGGCGCGCGAGTTGACCTCGTAGTGGCCCACCTGAAGCAGATCGTGGCCGTCGGAGATTTCCTCCCAGACGGTGCGCGTGTCGTCGAGGTGGTCGCGGCTCTGATCGACATAGGCCAGATCGACGGTGTCGCCCAGGCGCAGCTGGCCGGCATCGGGTGCTTCCTGGCCGACGATCATGCGGAACATCGTGGTCTTGCCCGCACCGTTGGGGCCGATGATCCCGCAGATCCCGCCCGCGGGCAGGGTGAACGAGAGGTCGTCGACCAGCAGCTGATCGCCGAACGCCTTGCGCACGCCATCGGCCTCGACCACGACGTTGCCCAGACGCGGCCCCGGCGGGATGTAGATCTCGTTGGTCTCGTTGCGGGCCTGGAATTCCTTTGACTGGAGCTCGTCGAACTGCTTGAGACGCGCCTTGTTCTTGGACTGCCGACCCTTGGGGTTGGAGCGGACCCACTCGAGCTCGGCCTGCATGGCCTTGCGGTGCGCGGCCTGTTCGCGGGCCTCCTGGGCAAGGCGCTTTTCCTTCTGCTCGAGCCAAGATGAGTAGTTGCCCTGCCAGGGGATGCCGTGACCGCGGTCCAGCTCCAGGATCCAGCCGGCGACATTGTCGAGGAAGTAGCGGTCATGGGTGACCGCCACCACGGTGCCCTCGAATTCGGCCAGAAAGCGCTCAAGCCAGGCCACCGACTCGGCGTCGAGGTGGTTGGTGGGCTCGTCGAGCAGCAGCATGTCGGGGTTGGACAGCAGCAGCCGGCACAGCGCCACGCGGCGGCGCTCGCCGCCCGACAGGGTGTCGACCGCGGCTTCCCACGGCGGCAGGCGCAGGGCCTCGGCGGCCTGGTCGAGCTTGCGCTCGAGATCCCAGGCATCGGCGGCGTCGATTTGGTCCTGGAGCTTGCCCTGTTCCGCCATCAGCGCCTCGAAATCGGCATCTGGGTCGGCGAACTGGGCGGAGACGGCGTTGAACCGGTCGATCAGGGCCTTGGTGTCGGCGACGCCGTCTTCAACGTTGCCGCGCACGTCTTTGGCCGGGTCCAGCTCAGGCTCCTGGGGCAGGTAGCCGATGCGGGTGCCGGCCTGGGCGCGGGCCTCGCCCTCGATCTCGGTATCCAGTCCGGCCATGATCCGCAGCAGCGTCGATTTGCCCGAGCCGTTCAGGCCGAGCACGCCGATCTTGGCGCCGGGGAAAAACGACAGCGAGATGTCGCGCAGGATGGGCTTTTTCGGCGGGACGACCTTGCCCACCTGATTCATCGTATAGATATATTGTGCCATCCCCTTAGTCTACGAACTCTCGGCCGCCGAGAGAAGCACCCAGTCAATGCACGCGAAAGGGAATTTCGCTAGACTGGCGGACTCACACCGGTTACCCCCACACGACGAGGACAGGCATGTATTCCACCGACATGAGTGTTGCCGGATTCGACCCGGAGCTGGCCGCCGCGATCGATCAGGAGCGCGACCGTCAGGAGACGCACATCGAGCTGATCGCCTCGGAAAACTACGCCAGCCCGCGGGTGCTCGAGATGCAGGGCAGCGTGCTGACCAACAAGTACGCCGAGGGCTATCCGGGCAAGCGCTATTACGGCGGCTGCCAGTACGTGGACATTGCCGAAAATCTGGCCATCGAGCGCGCCAAGACGCTGTTCGGGGCGGCCTACGCCAACGTCCAGCCGCACTCGGGCTCGAGCGCCAACCTGGCGGTGTTCATGGCGCTGGCCAAGCCCGGCGACACCCTGCTGGGGCTGAGCCTCGACCATGGCGGGCACCTGACCCACGGCGCCAAGCCGAATTTCTCGGGCAAGATCTACAACCCGGTGCAGTACGGCGTGACCTCGGACACCGGCGAGATCGACTACGAGCAGGTCGAGCGGCTGGCCCGGGAGCACCGCCCGACGATCATCGTGGCGGGCTTTTCGGCCTACTCGCGGGTTATTGACTGGGCGCGCTTCCGGGCGATCGCCGACGCGGTGGGCGCCTGGCTGGTGGCCGATATGGCGCATATCGCGGGGCTGGTGGCCACCGGAGTCTATCCCAGCCCGGTGCCCCATGCCGACGTCGTCACCACCACCACGCACAAGAGCCTGCGCGGGCCGCGCGGCGGGCTGATCCTGGCGCGGGAGAACCCCGACGTCACCAAAAAGCTGCAGTCGCTGATCTTCCCGGGCACCCAGGGCGGGCCGCTGATGCACGCCATTGCCGGTAAGGCCGTGGCCTTTCTCGAGGCGCAGGATCCGGGCTTCCGCGATTATCAGGAGCAGGTGGTCGCCAACGCCCGGGCCATGGCCGAGACGGTGATGGCCCGTGGCTACGATGTGGTCTCCGGCGGTACCGACAACCACCTGCTGCTGATGGACCTGGTCAACAAGGGGCTGACCGGCAAGGAAGCGGATGCGGCGCTGGAAGACGCGCACATCACCGTCAACAAGAACACGGTGCCCAACGACCCGCAGTCGCCGTTCGTGACCTCGGGCCTGCGCATCGGCACGCCGGCGATCACCACCCGGGGCTTCCGCGAGGCGGAGAGCCGCGAGCTGGCCGGCTGGATCTGCGATGTCCTCGATCACATCAATGACGAGTCGGTGCGCCGGCGCGTCCGCGAACAGGTGACCGACATCTGCAACCGCTTTCCGGTCTACGAAGCCCTGCAGGGCTGATCGGGCCCCATGCGCTGTCCCTTCTGCCACACGCAGGACACCCGGGTCATCGACTCGCGGCTCGCCAGCGAGGGTGATCAGGTCCGGCGCCGGCGCGAGTGCGCCGGCTGCAACGAGCGGTTCACCACCTATGAGTCGGCCGAACTGCTGATGCCCCGGGTGGTCAAGCGCGATGGCACACGGGTGCAGTTCGATGACCAGCGGCTGCGCAACGGCATGCTGCGGGCCCTCGAGAAGCGCCCGGTGGCCACCGAGGCGGTGGAGGCCGCACTCAGCCGCATCCGCCAGCGGGTGCAGGCGCTGGGTGACGGCGAGGTGAATGCCAGCACGCTGGGCGACTGGGTGATGGAGGAGCTGCGTGAGCTTGATCAGGTGGCCTATGTGCGGTTTGCCTCGGTGTATCGCAGCTTTCAGGACGTGAGTGCGTTCCGCGAAGTCATCGAGGGCCTGGAGGAGCACGATCGGCAGCCGACGGATGACGGACCCCGCTCTTGAGTGATTTCAGTACCGCCGACCATGCCTGGATGGCCCGCGCCCTGCAGCTCGCCGAGCGCGGCCGCTGGACGGCGGATCCCAACCCGCGGGTGGGCTGCGTGCTGGTGCGCGATGAGGTCTGCATCGGCGAGGCATGGCACGAACGGGCCGGCGAGCCGCATGCCGAGGTGCTCGCGCTGCGGGCCGCCGGCGGCGATGCCGCGGGCGCGACGGCCTACCTGACCCTCGAGCCCTGCAGTCACTACGGCCGTACGCCGCCCTGCGCCGATGCGCTGATCGAAGCCGGCGTAGCGCGGGTGGTGGCCGCGGCCAGCGACCCCAATCCGCGGGTGGCGGGGCAGGGGCTCGAGCGCCTGCGGGACGCCGGTGTCGCGGTGGCGGCAGGCCTGATGGCCGCGCAGAGCGAGGCCCTCAATCCGGGGTTTTTCCGGCGCATGCGCGACGGCCGGCCCTATGTGCGCGCCAAGCTCGCGGCGAGCGTGGATGGGCGTACCGCCATGGCCGCCGGCGAGAGCCGCTGGATCACCAGCGCCGCGGCCCGCCGCGATGTGCACCGCTGGCGGGCGGCGAGCAGCGCCATCGTCACCGGGGTGGATACCGTCATCGCCGATGATCCGGCGCTGACCGTGCGCGATGTGGACGGCGACTGGCTGGCGCCGCGGCGGGTGGTGATTGACACCGACCTGCGCACCCCGCCGGACGCCGGGCTGCTGGCGGACGAGCGCGGGGTGGTGCTGATCCACGGCGGCACCATGCCCGCCCGCGAGGCCGAGCGGGTGCACGCCGGCGCCGAGCTCTGGCAGGTGGCGCCGGGCGAGGATGGCCATGTCTCACCACTGGCGGCCCTCGACGCCCTGGGCGCGGCGGACATCAACGAGGTGTGGCTGGAAGCCGGCTCGCGGCTGACCGGGGCATGGCTGCAGGCGGGCTGGGTCGATGAGCTGATCGTCTATCTGGCGCCGCATCTGATGGGGCATGACGGTCAGCCCCTGCTGACCCTGCCGGGTCTCGAGGCGATGAGCGATCGGATTGCCCTGCGCTGGCGGGACGTTCGCCGCGTGGGCGACGATCTTCGGCTGACGATGACAATGCGGGATGACGCGGAGGACGGTTGAATGTTCACGGGCATTATTCAGGCAATGGGCGTGCTGCAGGAAAGCCGCGAGACCGGCTCGGACCGGCGGATGCGCTTTACGGTGGATGGGCTGGACACGGAGCGGCTGCAGATCGGTGACAGCATGGCGGTCAATGGCTGCTGTCTGACCGCCGTCGAAATCGATGCCGACGGGTTCGCCGCCGATGTGTCGCTGGAATCCCTCGAGCGCACGACGCTGGGTCGGCTCACGCCCGGTGACGGCGTCAACCTCGAGCCGGCCCTGACCCTGTCGACGCCGCTTGGCGGGCATTTGGTCAGTGGCCACATCGACGGCGTCGGCGAGGTGGTCGCTCGGACGCCGGCGGGCCGCTCCGAGCGCTGGCGGTTCCGCGCCCCGCAGGCGCTGGCGCATTACATCGCCGAGAAGGGGTCGATCGCCATCGAGGGCATCAGCCTCACGGTCAATCGCGTCGAGGGCAGTGAATTCGAGGTCAACATCGTGCCGCATACCTCGGCGGTGACCACCCTGGGTCGCTATCAGGCCGGCCATCCGGTCAATCTGGAAGTGGATCTGGTCGCGCGCTATCTCGAGCGCCTCCTGCAGGGTGACACGGCGGGCTCCAAGGGCGGGGTGAGCGAGGCCCTGCTGCGGCGCAACGGCTTTCTGAAGGACTGATCATGGCGTTCAACAGCATCGACGAGATCGTCGACGACATCAGCGCCGGGCGCATGGTGCTGATGCTCGACGACGAGGACCGGGAAAACGAGGGCGATCTGCTCATGGCAGCCTCCATGGTGCGGCCGGACGACGTCAATTTCATGGCCCGCTATGGCCGCGGTCTGATCTGCCTGACCTTGAGCCGCGAGCGCTGCGAGCAGCTGCGCCTGCCGTTGATGGTCTCCGGCTCGAGTGATCACCAGGGCACCCAGTTCACCCTGAGCATCGAGGCGGCGCAGGGCGTGACCACGGGGATCTCCGCGGCCGACCGCGCCCGCACCATCCAGGCCGCCGTCGCCCCGCAGGCCCGTCCCGAGGACATCATCCAGCCCGGGCATGTGTTTCCGCTGATGGCGCAGCCGGGCGGCGTGCTGACCCGGGCCGGCCACACCGAGGCCGGTTGCGACCTGGCCCGTTTGGCCGGCTTTGAACCGGCGGCGGTGATCGTCGAGGTGCTCAACGAGGATGGCACCATGGCCCGGCGGGATGATCTGCTGGCGTTCGCCCGGGCGCACGACATCAAGATCGGCACGGTGGCGGATCTGATCGCCTATCGGGTCCGCAACGAGCGCACCGTCGAGCGGATCGCCGACTGCGAGCTGCCCACCGAGCATGGCCCCTTCCACCTGTATGCCTATCAGGACGTGGTGGACGGCGCTCTGCATTTCGCCCTGCTGCGCGGCCGGCCCGAGCCGGAGCAGCCGGCGCTGGTGCGCGTGCAGGTCGAAAACACCCTGTCGGATCTGTTCGGTGCCATCGCCCCCGATCAGACCTGGTCGCTGCGACAGTCACTGGACGAGATTGCCGGTAGCAATGCCGGCGCGGCCTGTCTGCTGATGCTGCGCACCGCCGATGACCGCTCCGAGGTGCTGACGCGCATGCGCGAGTTCCAGGCCCTGGCCCAGAGCGGTGAGATTCAGCCCGAGCCGCGCCCGGTCACCGATCAGAGCGAGTCGCTGCGCACCTATGGCGTGGGGGCGCAGATCCTCACCGATCTGGGCATTCGGCGCATGCGCGTCCTCTCGTCGCCGAAGATCATGTACGGCCTGTCGGGATTCGGCATGGAAGTCGTCGATTACGTCCAGACCGGTGACGACCGGGGCGTTGGCGGCTAGACAGGCGGTTTGCAGGCAGCCCGCGGCGATATACGCTTGCGGCCCACATGGATAACAACAACGGTAGCAGCATGAAGACCCTTGAAGGTGATTTTATGGCCGCCAATGCGCGGATCGCGCTGGTGGCCACCCGATTCAATGATTTTATCGTCGACTCACTCATCGGCGGGGCCCGCGACACGCTGGTCCGCCACGGGGTAGAGGACGCCTCGCTGACGCTGGTGCGGGTGCCCGGCTCATGGGAGCTGCCGCTAGTCGCCGACCGGCTGGCGCGATCGGGCGACTACGACGGCATTCTCGCCCTCGGCTGTGTCATCCGCGGTGGAACGCCGCACTTCGAGTATGTCGCCGGCGAATGTGCCAAGGGCCTGGGGCAGGTCAGTCAGCAGCGCGACGTACCGGTGTCGTTTGGCGTGCTCACCACCGATACCATCGAGCAGGCCATCGAGCGGGCCGGGACCAAGGCCGGCAACAAGGGCGCCGAATCCGCCATGGCACTGCTCGAGATGATCAGCCTGCTGCGTCGACTGTGAGTGCGGCGGGCGCCAATCGTTCGCGGGCCCGGGCCCGTCGGCGCATCCTCCAGGCCCTCTATCAGTGGCAGATGACCGGCGGCGACGTCGGCGACATCCAGCGTCAGTTCTTCAGCGACCATCGTCTGGGGCACATGGATCTGGATTACTTCAGCGAGGTGTTCCGCGGCGTGACCGAACGCGTCGAGTCACTGGATGCCGCCTATGACCGCTATCTGGACCGGCCCGCCGTCAACCTCGATCCGGTGGAACGCGCCCTGCTGCGGCTCGGCAGCTACGAGCTCGAAGAACGCCTCGAGGTGCCCTACCGGGTGTGCATCGATCAGGCGGTGGAGCTGGCGAAGGCGTTCGGCGCCGAGCAGAGTCACAAGTACATCAATGGCGTGCTGGATCGCGTGGCCCGCGACCAGCCACTGCGGGCCGAGGAGCGGAAGCGCCGCCGGCGCTGAGCGGCAAGACGATGGCCGGGGCCTCGGAGTTTGATCTGATCGGCCGCTATCTGGCGGACCGCGGCGCCCGGCGCAGCGATGTGGTTCTGGGTGTCGGGGACGACGCCGCGATATTGGCCGGCGACGACCGGCCGCTGCTGATGGCCCTGGACACCCTGGTCGAGGGGGTGCATTTCCCCGCGGATCTGCCAGCCGGATGGGTCGGTCACCGGGCCCTGGCGGTCAACCTGAGTGACATCGCCGCCATGGGGGGCGAGCCCTGCTGGGCGCTGCTGGGGCTGACCCTGCCCGAGGCCGACGAGGCCTGGGTCAGGGCTTTTGCTGATGGCCTTGATGCGCTGGCCCGACGCCACGCGGTGGCCCTGGTGGGGGGTGATGTGACCCGCGGGCCGCTCAGTATCAGTGTACAGGTCGCCGGCCACGCCAACGGGCCGGTGCTGCGTCGGGCGGGCGCCGCTGTAGGCGACCGGGTCTGGGTATCGGGTCGGCCCGGCGATGCCATGGGCGGTCTGGCGGTCTGGCAGGATCAGACGCAGCGTGATCGGCGCCAGTGGCGGGGGCTGCAGCAGGCGTTCATCGCCCCGCGGCCGCGCGTCGCACTGGGTCAGGCGCTGGCCGGCATCGCCAGCGCCGCGATTGATATATCCGACGGGCTGGTGGCGGATGCCGGGCACATCGCCCGCGGCAGCGGCGTGGCCATCGCGCTGCAGGCGGCGGCCTGCCGGCCTTCGGCACGGCTGCGTCACTGGCTGGGCGATACCGCCGCGCGTCAGACCCTGCTTGCCGGTGGTGACGACTACGAGCTGTGTTTTACCGCCCCGGCGGCCGCCGATGCGGCCGTCCTGCAGGCGGCACGGGCCAGTCGCACGCCGGTCCGCTGCATTGGCGCGGTGAGCGCGGGTGCCGGCGTGTGGCTTGATGGCGAGGCGTTGACCGCCGACACCGCCGGCTACCGCCATTTCAGTGACTGATCCCGGTGGCGGGGCCCCGGGCCGCGGTGTAATATTTCGCTTATGCAAATGCGTGATCGGGTGGATCCTTCCGGATCCTGTCAGACAAAGACCTGCAGCCGCTGCAGCCTGAGCCGGATCTGTCTGCCGGTGTCGCTGGACGAGGCGGATATCGGCACGCTGGGGCGGCTGATCGAGCATCAGCCGACGCTGCGCCGGGGCGAGGCGCTGTTCGACGAGGGCGACGGGTTTCGGGCGCTGTATGCCGTGCGGGCCGGGTCGCTTAAATCCTTCACCACCACGGCGAGCGGCGAGCAGCAGGTGACCGGTTTCCATCTGCCGGGCGAGCTGGTGGCGTTGAATGCCATCAACCGCTGGGAGCATCCGGGATCGGCGGTGGCGCTGGAGACCACCAGCGTCTGCGAGCTGCCCTTTGAAAAGCTCGAGGATCTCGCCGCCGACATCCCCGATCTGCAGCGCCAGCTGCTGCGGCTGATGTCGCAGGAGATCGCCGACGATCAGGACATGCTCTTCACCATGGCCCGGCGCAACGCCGACGAGCGGCTGGCCATCCTGTTGCTGAGCTTCTCCGAGCGCTTCCGGCAACGCGGCCTGTCCGGCACGCGCTTTCGCCTGTCCATGGCGCGCAGCGATCTGGGCAATTATCTGGGACTGGCACCGGAGACCATGAGCCGGGTGTTCCGGCGCTTTCAGGATCAGGGCTGGATCCGCGCCGAAGGGCGCGAGGTGGAGCTGCTCTCGGTGGAAGCCCTCGCCGAGCTGGCGGAGTAGACCGCCAGCACCGCCCGGCCAGGGCCTGCCGCCCCGGGAGCTACATCATCCCGGTCTGAAGCTTGGCCGCCTCGGACATCATCTCGAAGCTCCACGGCGGGTCGAAAACGATCTCCACGCTGACGTCTTCGATGGTGGGGATCTGCTTGACCTTCTCGCGCACGTCATAGGCCAGGATGTCGCCCATCCCACAGCCCGGTGCCGTGAGCGTCATATCGATTTCCACCGTCCGCGTGCCATCGTCACGCAGGCTGACGTCGCAGCGGTACACCAGCCCCAGCTCAACCACGTTGATGGGGATTTCCGGGTCGAAGCAGCGCCGCATCTGATCCCAGACCAGCTGTTCGACCTCCTCGGGCGTGGCGTTCTCGGGCAGCTCGGGCGCCGGCTCGGGATCCTTGCCGATGGCATCGGCATCCTTGCCATCCACCCGGAACAGGTTGCCCTGGATGTAGACCGTATAGCTGCCGCCCAGGGCCTGGGTGATCATGCCCTCCGCCCCCTGGGGGATGATGCCGGTATCGCCCGCCGGAATCAGGGCCGCCTCGCAGTCGCGCTCGAAAATGACCGGCTCGTTACTCTGCATCATCGTCTCCCGGATTGATTGCCCGTCGTGGGAAATCAGGATACCACTGCGCGATCCGCTGTCCGACCCGGGGAGAAATCGTTTTTCAGTTCGCGTATCGTGAACCATGAATCAACAAGCCAGGAGGCTGTGTCATGAATGACAATGTCCACCATCTCTCCCCGCTGCTGCGCCAGTCCAGCGACATTCTGGTCGAGAGCGCGCAAGGGATGTACGTCTATTCCGAGGATGGCGGCAAGTACATGGACTTTGCGTCGGGCATCGGTGTGCTCAGCACCGGTCACTGCCACCCGCGGGTGGTCGAGGCGGCGAAGGATCAGATCGATCGGGTCGTGCACGCCCAGTACGCGATCATGAAGCATCAGCCGATCCTGGATCTCTCGGATCGCATCGTCGAGCTGATGCCTGACGCCATCGACAGCGTGTTCTTCTCCAACGCCGGGACCGAAGCGGTGGAGGCGTCGATCCGACTGGCCCGCCAGGCCACCGGCAAGCCCAACATCATCGCCTTCCGCGGCTGCTTCCATGGCCGCACCATGGGGTCGCTGGCCACCACCAGTTCCAGTGCCGCCGTGCGTCAGGGCGTGCAGCCGCTGATGGGCGGGGTCGTGACGGCACCGTTCCCGGACACGAACTGGTACAACATGAGCGAGGACGAGGCGGCGGATTTCGCGCTGCGCGAGCTCGACTACATCCTCCAGGTGCAGAGCGTGCCCATGGAGACCGCTGCCATGCTGATCGAGCCCATCCAGGGTGAGGCGGGCTACATCCCCGGCAACACCCGGTTCATGCAGGGCCTGCAGGAACGCTGTAACAAGCACGGCATCCTCCTGATCATGGACGAGGTCCAGTCGGGCAATGGCCGTACCGGCCTGATGTGGGGCTACGAGCACTTCGGGGTCGAGCCCGACGTGGTCGTCTCGGCCAAGGGGGTCGCCAGCGGCTTTCAGCTGTCGTTCATGGCCGCCCCGGCGGAGCTCATGAGCCGGGCCCTGCCGGGCTCGCAGGGTGGCACCTACGGCGGCAACGCCGTGGCCTGCGCCGCCGGACTGGCCACGCTCGACGTGATCCGCGATGAAAAGCTGGTCGAGAATGCGGCGGACCGCGGTGCGCAGCTGCGGGCACGCCTGGAAGACGTGCAGTCGCGGCATCCCGAGATCGGCAACATCACCGGCCGCGGCCTGATGATCGGCACGCATCTCGTCGATGCCCACGGCAAACCGGATGGTGACCGCGGCGCGAAGATGCTCAAGGCCTGCGAGCACCGCGGTCTGTTGATGATCCGTTGTGGCCCCTGGGGTGGCAACGTGGTGCGCTGGATCCCGCCGCTGATCGTCTCCGCCGAGGAGATCGACTGGGCGGTGGAGCAGTTCGAGGCGGCACTGGTGGAGACCGGCGGCGGCGAGCAGCCGGCGGCGATCCGCAACACCGGCTAGACACCTCCGGGCTTATTCCGGCCCACGAACCCAGGCCCGGGCTTTTGCCCGGGCTTTTTTATTGGGAGTCTGCGCATGATTTCGGCCGTTCGGGGGCTTGGAGCCCACCGATACCTGCTGTTGTTCGGCTTTTTAATGGTTTTCCTCTCGGGGCAGGGTCAGACGTTTCTGATCTCGCTTTACGGCGGTGAACTGCGCGCGGCCTTCGATCTCAGCAATGCCGAGTTTGGTGGGCTCTACTCGCTCGCTACCCTCATGAGCGGGCTTCTGGTGATCAGTGTTGGCCGGGGGGTCGACCGGTTGCCGCTGCCGGTGTTTACCGCTGGGGTCATCCTGGGGGCAGCCGCGGGCGGTCTGCTGCTTGCGCTGGCGCCGATGGCCTGGCTGCTGGTGCCGGCTTTTCTGCTGCTCCGCCTATGCGGGCAGGGGCTGATGGTGCATGTCGCGCAGACCACGGTGGGCCGCCGTATCGAGACGGGCCGGGGCACGGCGATCAGCATGGTGACGGTTGGTTTCCCGACCGCTGAAGCAGTGATGCCCATGGTGGTGGTGGCGCTGATCGCTGCCTTTGGCTGGCGCGGGAGCTGGCTGCTGCTGGCGTTGTTTCTCGTCATCGTTGCCTTGCCCCTCGCGCTCACGCTGCTCCGGATGGAGAGGCGTTCGATCCAGTCGTCCCGCGATCGGGGATCCGGGGATGGGCTGGCCGGTGAGGAGGAGTCCCTCGGGGCGGCGCCAGGGCGGCGGGACTGGACTCGGGCCGAGGTCCTGCGCGATAGCCGCTTCTATCGTATTCTGCCCGCGCTGCTGGCACCGCCTATCCTGATCACGGCGTTGTTTTTCCATCAGGTACCGATCGCCGAGGCCAAGGGGTGGAGCCTGGAGCTGGTTTCAACGGCGTTTACGGCATTCGCCAGTACGCACGTCCTCTCCCTGCTGCTGAGTGGCCCGTTGGTCGACCGAATCGGTGCACAGCGCTTGCTTGGCTTTTATCTATTGCCGCTGCTTTTTGCCCTGGCGGTGGTGGGGTTCGTCCCCGGTGGCTGGGCGGCACCGCTGTATCTGGGGCTCGCCGGGTTGTGCATCGGCACGGCCGGGACGCTGATGGGCGCCCTGTGGCCGGAGCTCTATGGCCTCCGGCATCTGGGCGGGATCCGCGCAATGGCGCACGGGGCGATGGTGCTTGGCACCGCCGCTGGCCCCGTGCTGATCGGTTTTCTACTGGATATCGGTATGAACGTTCCAACCCTTGCGCTGATCATGATGGCCTATCTATCCATCGCGATCCTGCTGGTGCGGCCGGTGGCTGTGGCCGCTAACCCACCGGCACGGTCTGTACCTCGGTGAACTCGAACAGGCCCTCGAGCCCGCCCTCACGGCCAAAGCCGGACTGCTTCATGCCGCCGAACGGGGCCTCGGGGGTCGGGCCGCTGCCGGTGTTGAGGGCGGCATGGCCGAAGCGCAGCCGGGCGATGACCTGATGGCCCCGCGCCTGATCGGCGGTGAACACATAGGCGGCCAGGCCGAAGTCGGTGTCGTTGGCCATGGCCACGGCCTGGTCCTCGTCGTCGAAGCTGATCAGCGGGACCAGCGGGCCGAAGGTCTCTTCGCGGTAGCAGGCCGCGTCGCTGGGCACATCCAGCAACACCGTCGGCGGATAGAATGTGCCGGGCAGGCCGCTGGCATCGCCCTGGAAGATCTGCCGGGCACCGCGGTCGAGGGCGTCGCTGACATGCCGCTCGACCTTGGCGACGGCGTTTTCATCAATCAGCGGGCCCAGTTTGGTGCCGGCCGCCATGCCGTCGCCCACGGTCAGGGCCTTGACGCGCACGGCAAGCTTTTCGGCGAACGCCGCGGCGACGTCACGCTGGACGAAGATCCGGTTGGCGCAGACACAGGTCTGCCCGCCCCCCCGAAACTTGTTGCCGATCAACTGATCCGCGGCGTGATCCAGATCGGCATCGGCGAAGACGATGTAGGGGGCATTGCCACCGAGCTCCAGGGTGAGGCGCTTGATCCCCGGCGCTGACTGCTCGATCAGCGTGCGCCCCACCTCGGTGGAACCGGTGAAGCTGATCACCCGCACCGAGGGGGTATCGAACAGCGCATCGGTGATCGGCCCGGCCGAGCCGAGCACCAGGTTGGCCTTGCCCGCCGGCAGTCCCACCTCGCGGTCGAGCAGCGTGAACAGCGCGATCATGGTCAGGGGCGTCTTCGACGAGGGCTTGACCACGCTCGCGCAGTCGGCGGCGATCGCCGAGGAGAGCTTTTTCGCGATCATGCCGATGGGGAAGTTCCACGGGGTGATCAGCCCCACCACGCCGGCCGGGCGGTAGTGGATATGCCATTCGCAGTCGCGCGGCCGCTCGTCCAGGGTGTGTGAGGCGAGTGCGTCGATGTGGGTCGCGGCATAGCGGAAGAACCCGGCGGCGTAGTCGGCTTCGCCCTGCGCTTCGGCCAGCGGCTTGCCATGCTCGAGGCAGAGGATGCGACCGATCTCCTCGCGATGCCGCGACAGCGCATCGGCGATGGCATTCAGCCACTCGCGGCGCTGCTCGAGCGTCGCGGGCCGCTCGAGGGCCTGCTCGGCGGCGGCCGTCGCGCGTCGGGTTTCATCGGCGCCCATCGCCGCCACCGCCGCCAGCGGGGCATTGTCGACGGGGTTGGTCACGGTCAGGGTATGGCCCTTGTCCGCCATCAGCCATTCGCCATTGATGTAACCGCCCAGCGACGGGAGAAGGGGAGAGTCGATCATCAGCTGCCTCGCTTGTGGGTTCGTGCGTTGTGATCAGGACGAAGCGGCAAAGCCCTGGGCCTTGTCCACGGGGTTGTTGAGGGCCTCGCCGCGCTGCCAGCGCCGGAAGTTGTCGATGAACTGCTCGGACAGGGCGGTCTTCCAGCCAATGAAATCGCCGGCCATATGCGCCGAGAGGTGCACATTGGGTAGATCCCAGAGGGGATGATCGGCGGGCAGCGGCTCGTGCTCGAACACATCCAGCGCAGCGCCGTCGATGGCGCCGTCCTCAAGGGCCGCCACCAGGGCGTCGGTCTGCACGATCGGCCCGCGGCCGATATTGATCAGCCGGGCATGTTCGGCCATGGCCTTGAATTCGGCGGCGCCGAACAGTCCGCGGGTGGCCTCGGTGAGCGGTGCGGCGATGACCACGAAGTCATAGTCGGGCAACAGCGAGAGCAGATCGGCCTGGGCATAGATCGCCCCGAAGTCATCATCCCCACCGCGCGCGCGGCGCCCCACGCCATCGCACTCGACGCCGATGGCGCTACAGGTGCGCGCGATGCGCCGGCCGATGGCGCCACTGCCCACCACCAGCAGACGCTGCCCGGCCACCGGCTCGGTCTCGCGGTGCCGCCACTCGTGGGCCTGCTGGAGCTGCCAGTTACCGGCAAAGTCCTTGCAGAAGGCGATGATCTGGCCCAGTACGTATTCGGCGATGCACTGATCGAAAATGCCCCGGGCGTTGGTGACCGGGATGTCGCTGTCGCGCACCGCAGGGATCATGAGTGCGTCGACGCCGGCGCTGGTGGCGTGGATCCATTCCAACGAATCCGCCGCCGGCCAGGCCTCGGCCAGGGCGTCGGTGCGAAAGTCGGTCACGCAGAGCACGCTCGCGCCGGGCAGCGCGGCCTCGAGACCGGCGGTGTCTTCGGCCACCCGCAGATCGGCGTCATCCTGCAGGGTCTCCATGCCCTGGGGAAGCCCTTCGCCGGGGGCGGTCAGAACAACGATTCGTGGCGGCGCGCCGGCCATATGAAACCCCTTTTCTACGCCTGATGCTGCAGTGACGGTATACACCCGCCATGGGTGGGTCAACTGGCCTGCAGAGCGCGTCGCGAGGGGCTTGACCGACTTCCCGCCGAGGTCTAGCTTCGCCGTGTTGGGCACTGTTTTTCCACACCGCAGCAAAAGAGGATTGGGCCATGGTGAATCCGGTCGAGATGGAGCAGGGCGACCAGGCCGAGGCGCCGCTTTTCAGTCCGTCTCTGCAGGCGATTCCAATGCCGGGTATCCGGCGGATGATCAACACCGCTGCGGGCATGGAAGATGTGATCCATCTGTCCATCGGCCAGCCCGACTTCCCCACGCCCCCGCACATCGTCGAGGCGCATATCGATGCCCTGCGCGAGGGGTATACGGGCTACACCATGGATGCCGGTCTGCCGGAGCTGCTGAGCGAGCTGGCGCGTTACTACTCGAAGCGCTATGACCGCGAGCTGACCGAGGACAACTTCCTGGTGACCACCGGCGCCACCGAGGCCATGTATCTGGCGCTGACGGCCACCGCGGCGCCCGGTCGGCAGTTCATCGTCACCGACCCGACCTTTCTGCTCTACGCCCCGCTGATCCGTATGAACGGCGGCGAGGTCAAGGTCATCCCGACGCGGCCCGAGCATGGTCACCAGGTCGACCCGCAGGAGGTGATCGACGCCATCGGCATGCGCACCTTCGCGATCGTGCTCAACTCGCCGAGTAACCCCAGCGGGGCGGTCTACCCGCGCGAGACCATCGAGGCCATTGTCCAGGAGGCGGCCTACCGCGGCGTCTATGTGTTCGCAGACGAGGTCTACGACCACATCCTGCTGGATGAGGGGATGGAGTTCCCCAGTGTGATCAACTGCGCGTCGGATCTCGATCACGTGATGTCGGTCTCAAGCTTCTCCAAGACCTTCAGCATGGCCGGCATGCGGATCGGCTGGATGATCTCCAGCCAGGGCGCCATTAAAAAGCTGCGGCGCTATCACATGTTCACCACCACCGTGGCCAGCACGCCGGCGCAGTGGGCCGGGGTGGCCGCGCTCAAGGGCGACATGGCCTGCGTCGACGACATGAACGCCGAGTACCGGCGGCGCCGCGACCGGGTGGTGGAGCTGGTCAGTGAGACCCCGCACCTGACCGGCTATGTCCCCCAGGGGGCGTTCTACATCTTCCCGTCGCTGCCGCCACGCACCGATGCCACGGATCTGGCCCTGCGCATGCTCGAGGAGACCGGCGTGTGCGTGATCCCCGGCGATGCCTTTGGTGATACCTGCAGCAACGCCGTGCGGATCAGCTTTTCCAACTCGATGGAGAACATCGAGGAGGCGTTCGCCCGCATGCAGCCGTGGCTGGCCCGACAGAACTTCTGATCAGTCGTCGAGCCACTGCACGCGGTAGAGGTCCAGACGCCGGTCGCGGGCGTTCTGGACCGAGCCCTCGGCCCGGAGCTGGGTGAGCTTGTCCATATCGAGGTCCACCACCAGGGTCATTTCGGTGTTGGGCGTCGATTCGCTGACGATGCCGTCGTGGGGGAAGGCGAAGTCCGAGGGTGAGAACACCGCGGCCTGGGAGTACTGGATCTCGATGTTCTCCACCCGCGGCAGGTTGCCGACACTGCCGGTGATGGCCACGTAGCACTCGTTTTCGATGGCGCGCGCCTGGGCACAGCGGCGCACCCGCAGGTAGGCGTTCTTGGTGTCGGTCCAGAACGGCACGAACAGGATCTCCATGCCCTGGTCGGCCAGCAGGCGGCAGGCCTCGGGGAACTCGACGTCGTAGCAGACCAGGATGCCGATGCGACCGACGTCGGTGTCGAAGGCCTTCAGCGCATCGCCGCCCTGTACACCCCAGTAGAAACGCTCGTCCGGGGTGGCATGCAGCTTGAAATGGTTGTCCATGGTGCCATCGCGGCGGCACAGATAGGCGACGTTGTAGAGGGCGTTGTCCTCGTACACCGGCATCGAGCCGGCAATGATGTTGATGTTGTAGGACACCGCCATGCGGCTCATGGCATCGGCGATCTCGGTGGTGTACTGGGCGAGCCCGCGCATCGCCTCAGCCGGGTCTTCCTGGTTGAACTGCGCGAGCAGCGGGGCGTTGAACAGCTCCGGAAAGAGGATGAAGTCGCAGTTGTAACCGGCCATGGCGTCGACGAAGAACTCGATGTTCGACATCAGGTCCTCGAAGTTGGTCACCCGGCGCATCTGCCACTGGACCGTGCCCACCCGCACGGTGGACTTACGCCCGCCGATCAGCGAGGTGCGCTCGTTTTCATAGAAGATGTTGTCCCACTGCAGCAGCGTGGCGAACGCGCCCGAGTCCTGATCCTCGGGCAGATAGGCGGTGATCACCCGACGCACATGGAAGTCGTTGGCGAACTGGAACGACAGGATGGGATCGTAGAGTTCGCGTCGCCGGACCCGGTCGATGTACTCCTCGGGTTTCATGGCCTCGGCGTGTTCGCGATAGCCGGGCATGCGCCCGCCGGCGACGATGGCGCGCAGGTTGAGGCTGCGGCACAGCTCCTTGCGTGCATCATAAAGCCGCCGGCCCAGGCGGATACCGCGGTACTCGGGGTCGACGAAAATATCGACGCCATAGAGCACATCGCCGTTGGGATCGTGATTGGTCAGGTAGCCGTTGCCGATGATGTCGTCGTATTTGTGGCGGTCGCCATAGCGGTCGTAATCGACGATCATGGAGATGGCGCCGGCCACCACACGGCCGTTATCCTCGATGCAGATCTGGCCTTCGGCGAAGCGGCTGATCTGCGCGGAGAACTGCTTGCGCGTCCAGGCGCCGCCCAGGTCGGGGTAGACGGCGTCCATGATGTGCTTGATGTCGGGATAATCCGACGGCCGCAGATGACGCAGCCGCAGGTGGTGTTCTTCGGTGGTCGTATCCTGTTCACTCATGCGCCAAGGATATCATTGCCCATCACGGAAAAAGGAGTGCGCGATGACTGACGAGCTTTCCCACGAACAGCGGCAGGCCCTTCGCGAGGCCCTGGAAAACGAGCAGGCGGCGCTGCGCGAGGAGATCCGCGCGGAGGTGCTGGCCGCCGACCTGCATCGCTCCGAGGAGGTGGCGGATCGCGTGCGCGATGCCGGCGACGAGTCGTTGGTGGATCTGCTCGCCGACATCGAGTATGCCGATATCGATCGTCACATCGCCGCGCTGCGGGCCAATGAGGCGGCCCTGCGGGCCTGGCATGAGGGGGGTTACGGGCGCTGTGTCGATTGCGGCGAGCCCATCCCCTTCGAGCGGCTGCAGGCCCTGCCGTCGGCGGCACGCTGCATTGACTGTGAGACCCGCCGCGAGCAGCAGGCAGGAGGCCGGCCGCCACGTCTCTAGCGCGGTGTCTGATGGCCAGCGTGGCGCTGGCGCTAATGGTGGTCAGTGCCCCCGGGCGGGCGGCGGTGGATCTGACACTGACCGGCGCCGATGGGGCGCTGGCGGATAATCTGCGTGCCCACGTCGACACCGATGTCTCACTGGAGTCGGATCTGGCCGGGCGTTTCTACCGCGATCAGGTGCGCGAGTCATTGCGCGATGGCGCCGAGGCATTGGGCTATTACGAGGCGCGATTCGACATCACGCTGACCGCCTCGCCGGAGGACTGGCGACTGGACGTGGTCGTCTCGCCGGGTCCGCGGGTCCGGGTGCGCGACGTCGAGGTGCGCATCACCGGCGATGGCGCCGATGACCGCGTCCTCGCGGCCCTGAGTGAGCGGCTGCCACTGCGTGCCGGTGAACCCCTCAATCATGCCGACTACGAGCGCAGTAAACGCGCCCTGATCAACGAGGCGCTGCAGCGGGGCTATTTCGATTACCGCTTTACCACCGCCGAACTGGCGGTGAACGTCGATGGGGGCTGGGCCGAGGCCATACTGGTGATGGACGCCGGAGCCCGTTATGCCCTGGGGGAGGTCACATTCTCGCCGTCGCCGTTCCGCCAGCGCTTCCTGAGCCGGCTGGTCCCGTTCGAGCCGGGCACCCCCTACACCGCTGAGGCGGTGGCGGATCTCAATCAGCGCCTGCTCGACAGTGGCTACTTCACCGACGCCCGGGTCGAGACCCGGCGCGATGCCGGGCCGCCCGCCCGGATACCGGTGCAGGCCGATGTGGTGACCCGTGAACGCAACACCGTCACCACCGGCGCCGGTTACTCCACCGACGAGGGGCCGCGTCTGCAGCTGGGCTATCAGCGCCATTACGTCAACAACCGCGGCCATCAGCTGAGCAGTCAGCTGCGCGTCTCGACGGTGCGCCAGAGCATCGACGCCCGCTACGAGATTCCGCTGGCCGACCCCATCAACGACCATCTCACCCTGAGCACCGCCTGGGAGAACGCCGACATTGAGGACACCCGCAGCGAGCGCTACAGCGTGCGGCTGGCTCGGCGGCAGACATTCACCTCGGGCTGGACGCGCACGCAGTCGCTGCGCTGGCTTGAGGAGCGCTTCACGGTGGGCGTCGACAGCGGCCGCAGTCGATTGGTGCTGCCCGGGATCAGTTTCTCGCGCACCCGGTCGCGCGGTGGGCTCGATCCCGACTGGGGTGATCAGCAGCGCTACTCCCTTGAGGGGGCGAGCGAGGCACTGCTCTCGGATGTGGACATCGCCCGCCTGCGCCTGGACAACACCTGGCTGCGCAGTGTCGGCGAGGCCCACCGCTTCAAGCTCAGTGCCCATCTGGGCGGCGTTGCGACCAGCGACTTCGAGCAGACGCCCACCTCGCTGCGGTTTTTCGCCGGCGGCGATCAGAGCGTGCGCGGGTTCGCCTATCGCAGCCTGGGACCGAAGGACGACAATGGCGACGTGATCGGCGGCCGTTACCTGACAACCGGCAGCGCTGAGTACAGCTATGGTCTGACCGATGACTGGCGGCTGGCCACTTTTGTCGACGCCGGCAATGCCTACCGCGAACCCAGCGCCTTCGACCCGGCGGTGGGGACGGGTTTTGGCGTGCGCTGGACGTCGCCGGTGGGGCCGCTGCGGCTCGACCTGGCCTGGGGCGTGAGTCGCGAGGACGTACCGTTTCGCCTGCATTTCTCCATCGGGCCGCCGTTCTGATGCCGGGTCTGCGCAGTCTTCTGATCACTCTGATGTTGGCCGTGCCGCTGGCCGGTGCCTGGCTGATCAGCACCACCGAGGGCGCGCGCTGGCTGGCCGCCCGGGCCCAGGCGTTCGAGCCGGCACTCGCCCTCGAGATCACGGACGGCAGTCTCTGGCACGGCCTGCAGGCCAGGGATCTGCGCTGGCGCGATGGAGACCGCGGCCTGGCGGCGGAGGCCGTGGCGATCGACTGGTCGCCGCGCTGCCTGTTGCGCGGGCAGGTCTGCGTCGATGCGCTGCGCGTCACCGGTCTGCGGCTTGATCTGCCGGCCGGCGAGGCGACCGCCGCGTCGTCAGCGCCGGCGACCGACCCGCTCGAGGCGTTGCCGCGCCGCCTGTCACTGCCCACCCTGGAATCCCCCGTGCCGGTGCGTCTGGAGCAGCTGCGCATCGACGGACTGAGTGTGCAGCGCGCCGACCGGGCGCTGGCGGCGGGCATCGACGCGCTGCGACTGAGCGCGCACGTGACGGGCCGGCAGCTGGACATCACCGCGCTGTCGGTGGCGGGAACGGCCGGCCGCGCCCGGCTGGAGGCCCGGGTCGACATGGACGGCGACTGGCCGCTCGAGGCCGACTGGCGCGTTGAGCCGGCCGCCGCGCTGACGGCCGGCGAGTCGCTGACGCTGCAGGGCCGGGGCGAGGGATCCCTGGCCGATCTGCGTCTCACCGGCTCGGTGAGGGGGGCACGGACCGTGGAGTTTTCCGTCGGCGTCGCAGCGCTTGACGCCCCGCGACGGCTGGAGGCCCGCATCGCCGCTGGCGACGGCGTCCTCAATCTCCGGGGCCGGGCGGATGAGCGGATTGAGCTGGAGGGGGATCTGCAGGCGCCCTCGCTCGCGCCTTTCTGGCCGGGGCTCGAGGGGCAGCTGCAGGGCGATTTCCGGGTGGCCGGCCGGCTGCTGCAACCGTCCCTGAGTGCGGCGCTGACCGCCACGGACCTTCGCGTGGGCGATCTGGCCCTTGAGAACGCCCGGCTCAGTGCCGACTGGAACGGCGCAGAGGGCGGGCGCGCCCGCCTTGAGGTCACGGGGCTGCGGCAGGGCACGGCACTGCGCGGCTCAGGTCAGCTCACGCTGAGCGGGCAACCCGATGATCACCGCATTGACCTGCAGTTCGAGGGCCAGTCCGGGGCGCTGCCGGTGGGGCTGGAGGCCCGACTGATCGGCGGACGCTCGGCGGGAGCGCGGGAGTGGACCGGTCGGCTGCAGCAGGCTTCGCTGACCGTCGACGGGCGGACCGGTCGCCTGCTGGGCACACCGGGACTGACGGTCGGGCCCCAGCGACTGCGCCTCGACGGCCACTGCTGGGCGTGGCGGTCGGTCCGCGCCTGCAGTCAGCCATTGCAGGCCACACCCCGCTCGGCGCAGTGGCGGATCAGTCTGTCCGCCGTGCCGCTGGCGCTGTTGCAGCCGCAGTTGCCGGCAGGGGTCAGTCTGCCCGGCTCGGTCACCGGCACCGCCCGCCTTGAATGGCAGGCCGATACCGGCGCCTCGGCGCGGCTGACACTGGTCAGCCCCGCAAGCCGGATCGAACTGCCCCAGCCTGATCGCGAGCAGCCGCTGGTGCTCGACTACGATCGGATTGTCGTGGACGCCGATCTGACGCCGGCGCGGGCGCAGCTGCGCCTGGGACTGGCCTCGCCTGACATCGGACAGGGCGGTTTTGCCGTGCAGACCGATCCGGGTGATGCCAGCCGTCCGCTCACCGGCCGGGTCTGGCTCGACGGTGTGGGGCTGGCCCCCCTCGCCGGCGCGCTGCCGCAGCTGCGGCGCGCCGAGGGCCGCGTCAGTGCCCGCGGCGAACTGGCGGGCACTCTGGCCGCGCCGCGGTTCCGCGGCACGCTGCGCCTGCGGGACGGGGTGCTGCTGCCCTCGGCCCTGGTCGAGCCATTGACGGCGGTTGATCTGAGCGCCGAGGTGGCCGGTGAGACCGCGCGCCTCAGTGGCGGGTTCGCGGCCGGCGACGGCGAGGCCAGCCTGGACGGTCAGCTGGACTGGGCCGGGGGCACCCTTGAAGGCGCGGTCAACCTTGTGGGCGAAGCGCTGGATGTGCAGGTCGGTAATCTGGCGCAGCTCACGGTCAGTCCGGATATCCGCCTGGGCGTGGGCGCCGAGACCCTGCAACTGACCGGTCGCATCGATGTGCCCCGCGCCCGGATCGAGCCCACCGGCGGGTCGGCCGGGGCGATCCGCCCCTCACCGGATGCGGTGCGCGTCGATGCCCGGGGCCGGCCGCTGGCACCCGCGGATGAGGCGGATACCGGGCGTACGCTGGAAAGCGATCTGCGGCTGCGGCTGGGTGACTCGGTGCGGTTCGCCGCCCGCGGCGCCAGCGGTCGGCTGGCCGGCGGGCTGCGGTTGCGTCAGGTGGGCAGCGAGGGGGCCGAGGCCGAAGGGGTGCTGACCCTGGAGGAGGCCGGCTACGAGGCGTATGGCCAGTCACTGACGGTCCAGCGCGGCCGTCTGGTGTTCAGCGGTCCACTGACCCGGCCGCAGCTTGATATCGAGGCGGTGCGCGAAACCCCCGGGATTACCGCGGGACTGCGCATCACCGGGCCGGCCGATCAGCCCCGGGTGCGGCTGTTCTCGGATCCGGCCATGGCGCAGGCGGATATCCTCGCGGTGCTGCTCACCGGTCGGCCTCCGGGGCAGGCGAGCCCCGGCGAAGAGGCACTGCTGAGCCGGGCGGCGCTGTCACTGGGCGTGTTCGGTGGCGGGCAGCTGGGCGAGTCGCTGGCCAGCGAGCTGGGGGTGGAGGACTTCCAGATCGCCGCCGACGGCCAGGGCGAGGACGCCCAGGTGGCGGTCAGCGGTTATCTCTCCCCCAATCTGATGGTGCGCTATGGCGTCGGGGTGTTCGAACCCACGACCACGCTCAGCCTGCGCTACTACCTGACCCGCCAGTTCTACCTCGAGGCGGTCAGCGGTGCGGAAAGCGCCTTCGACGTATTCTATTCGTTCGACTACGACTGATCGCCGCCGCCCGCGGATGACCCGCTCTGGCGACGGTTGCCGCCGCTGCGCCGGCTGTTGCCACTGCGGCGGTTGTTCATGCGCGCCGCGGGCTTGAGGTCGTCGACGATCAGCTCGGCGGGCGCCATTTCCGCCGGGATCTTCTGATCGATGTAGCGCTCGATGTCGGGCAGCGAATAGACGTAGGTCTCGCAGGCGAAGCTGATCGCATCACCGGCGGCGCCGGCCCGGGCCGTACGCCCGATGCGGTGCACATAATCCTCGGCATCCTGGGGCAGGTCGTAGTTGATGACGTGACTGACCTCCGGGATATGCAGCCCGCGCGCGGCCACATCGGTGGCGACGAGGATCGGCAGGTCGCCCCCCTGGAATTTCTCCAGCAGCTGCTCGCGCTTGTTCTGCGGGATGTCGCCGGAGATGACGGCGGCCTTGATGTCGTTGCCGATCAGATAGGCGGCCACCCGGTCGGCGTCGCGCTTGGTGTTGACAAACAGCAGGGTGCGCGTGGGCGCCTGCTGGCGCAGTACACCGATGAGCAGGCCGATCTTCTGGTTGTTCTCGACATGGTAGAGGGTCTGGCGGACGCGGTCGGCGGTGATCGTGTCCGACTCGATCTGCACCGACTCGGGCTCGTTCATGTGCTCGTAGGCAAGCTCGCGGACGCGCTCGGACAGCGTCGCCGAGAACAGCATGTTGAGGCGCTGGTCCGGCGCCGGCATGCGCCGCAGCAGATAGCGGATGTCGGCGATGAAGCCCATGTCGAACATGCGGTCGGCCTCGTCGAGCACGCAGACCTCGATATTGTCGAGGCTGAACACCCCCTGCTTGAAAAAGTCGATGATCCGCCCCGGTGTGCCGATCAGCACGTCGGTGCCGCGCTCCAGGGCCTTGCGCTGGCTTTCGTAGCCGGTGCCGCCGTAGATGCAGGCAAAGTCCATGCCGGTGAACCAGCCGAGCCGTTCGGCATCCTTGTGAATCTGCAGGGCGAGCTCGCGGGTGGGCGCCAGGATGATGGCCCAGGGGCCTTTCTTGTCGGCGGCCACCGGGCGCGACATCAGCCAGTGCATGGTGGCCAGCAGAAAGGCCGCCGACTTGCCGGTGCCGGTCTGGGCCTGGCCGGCCACGTCGCGGCCCTCGAGGGCGATGGGCAGGGCCGCGGCCTGGATCGGCATGCACTGCTCGAAGCCGGCCTCGCGCAGGCCTGTGTGAAGGGATTCGTGAAGTCCGAGGGACTCGAAAGCGGTGTCAGAGAGATGATTTTGTTCCATGACCGCCGAGGATACCGTATTGATCGCTTTTATGCCCCTCGTCGATGTCGTCCGCAATCCGTACACTAATGGTACGCATTCAATGAGGAGCCAAAATGAGCGACGTACAGGAAAGCATCCGCGAGCAGGTCGAAGGCAATCCGGTGATTCTCTACATGAAAGGCTCACCGCAGTTCCCGCAGTGCGGGTTCTCGATGCGCGCCGCCCAGGCCCTGGCGGGCTGCGGTGTGGAGTTCGCCTATGTCAACGTGCTCGAGGACGAAGGCATCCGTCAGGGCATCAAGGAATACGGCAACTGGCCGACCATCCCGCAGCTGTATGTGAACGGCGAGCTGCTCGGTGGCTGTGACATCATCATGGAGATGCACGAGTCCGGCGAGCTGCAGGAGGCGGTCAAGGCCGCCACGCCCGACGCTTAGGCGCCGGGTGCGTCGAGGGGATGCCCGTGGGCGGCATCCCAGCGATTGACGATGGTGCAGAACAGCTCGGCGGTCTTCTCGGCATCGTAGATCGCCGAGTGGGCCTCACGCGCGTCCCAGTGAATCCCCGCCGCCGCAATGCCCCGCGCCAGTACCGTCTGGCCGTAGGCAAGCCCGGACAGAGTGGCGGTGTCAAAGCATGAGAATGGGTGAAACGGATTGCGCTTGATGCCGCACCGCTTCACCGCCGCGTTCAGAAACCCCAGATCAAACCAGGCGTTATGTCCCACCAGCACGGCACGGCTGCAGTCGTTGGCGCGGATCGCCTCACGCACGGGCTGAAAGACATAGCGCAGGGCCTCGTCCTCGGGCACCGCCATGCGCAGCGGGTGATCGGGGTCGATGCCGTTGAACTCCAGCGACTTCGGGTCGAGGTGGGCACCTTCGAAGGCCTCGACGTGGGTGGTGAAGGTCTCGCCGTTATAAAGCCGACCGGCGTCATCCATTTTCACGATCACCGCGGCGATCTGCAGCATGGCGTCGGTGGCGGCATTGACGCCGCCGGTTTCGATGTCGACGACCACGGGCAGAAAGCCGCGGAATCGCTGGTTGATGGGGCGGGCGTTCATGCGGACTCCGTCTGCGGGTCGCTGGCCAGCGACCAGTCAATGGTGCCACCGGCGCGCAGCGGTACGATGCGTGCGTCGCCATAGGGCAGGGTATCCGGCAGGCGGCGTGCCTGCCGGGCCAGTGTCAGGGTGTCAGTGGCACGCGGCAGGCCGTAGAAGTCGGCGCCGAAATGGCTGGCAAAGCCCTCCAGCCGATCCAGCGCACCGGCCTGCTCGAAGGCCTCGGCATAGAGTTCGATGGCGAGCGGGGCTGTGAAGATGCCGGCGCAGCCGCAGGCGTTTTCCTTGGCCGACTGGGCATGGGGCGCGCTGTCGGTGCCGAGGAAGAATCGCGGATGCCCACTGGTGGCGGCCTCGAGCAGGGCGGCGCGATCCCCCTCGCGCTTGAGGATGGGCAGGCAGTAGTGGTGGGGACGGATCCCGCCGGCGAGCAGATCATTGCGGTTCATCAGCAGGTGCTGCGGAGTGATGGTGGCGCCGAGCCGTTCGGGCCCCTGGCGCACGAAATCCACCGCGGTCGCCGTGGTGAGATGCTCGAGCACGACGCGCAGGTGGCGGTGGCGGTCGAGCAGGGGCGCAAGGCGCTCGTCGAGGAAAACCGCCTCACGATCAAAGATATCCGTTTCGGGATGGGTGACTTCGCCATGCAGGCAGAGCGTGAGGTCGTGCTCGGCGATGGCGGCGAGCGCCTCGTCGCAGCGCCGCAGATCGGTCACGCCCGAGTCGCTGTTGGTGGTCGCCCCGGCGGGGTAGAGCTTGACCGCGTGGATGAACCCGGTGGCCGCCGCGCGCTCGATCTCGCGCGCCGGCGTGTTGTCGGTCAGATACAGCGTCATCAGGGGCTCGAACCGGCTTTCCGCGGGGCGGGCCGCAAGGATCCGCTCGCGATAGGCGGCGACCGCGTCGGTGGTGGTCAGCGGCGGTGTCAGGTTGGGCATGATGATGGCGCGGCCAAAGCGCGCCGCGCTCCAGTGCACGACATCCGCCAGCGCGGCGCCGTCGCGCAGGTGCAGGTGCCAGTCGTCGGGTCGGGCGATGGTCAGCGTTTCCATGGCGCGAGTATATCAGGGCCACTGGCCGGCGCCTTGATTCTCCGCGCCGGCGCGCCGATCATTGCGGCACGAACCCGCTCCCAACCCCGCAATTCGAGAGAGCAATCCATGAGCACAATCAAAAAGGTGGTTCTGGCCTACTCCGGTGGCCTGGATACCTCGGTCATCCTGCAGTGGCTGCGCGATCACTACCAATGCGAGGTCGTGACCTTCACTGCCGACCTGGGGCAGGGTGAAGAGCTCGAGCCCGCCCGCGCCAAGGCGAAGGATCTGGGCGTCGAGGAGATCTATATCGATGACCTGCGCGAGGAGTTCGTGCGCGATTTCGTCTTTCCGATGTTCCGCGCCAACGCCCTCTACGAGGGTGAATACCTGCTCGGCACCTCCATCGCACGGCCGCTGATCGCCAAGCGCCAGATCGAGATCGCCCGCGAGACCGGCGCCGACGCCGTCTGCCATGGCGCCACCGGCAAGGGCAACGATCAGGTGCGCTTCGAGCTCGGCTATTACGGCCTCGAGCCCGGCATTCATGTCATCGCGCCGTGGCGTGAGTGGGACCTCAACTCCCGCGAGCGTCTGCTGGCCTACGCCGAGGATCGCGGCATTCCCATCGAGGGCAGGACCGAGGGCGGCGGATCGCCCTATTCCATGGATGCCAACCTGTTGCATATCTCCTACGAGGGCGGCGTGCTGGAGGATACCTGGACCCCGGCCGAGGAGAATATGTGGCGCTGGAGCGTCGCGCCCGAGGCGGCGCCGGATACGCCCACCGAGATCGAGCTGACCTTCGAGGGCGGTGATCCGGTGGCCATCAACGGCGAGTCGCTGGCGCCGCACGAAATGCTCTCGCGACTCAATCAGCTGGGCAATGACAACGGCATCGGGCGGATCGACATTGTCGAGAACCGCTATGTCGGCATGAAGTCCCGCGGCTGTTACGAAACCCCCGGTGGCACGATCCTGCTGCGGGCCCATCGCGCCATCGAGTCGATCACCCTCGACCGCGAATCGGCGCATCTCAAAGACGAGCTCATGCCGCGCTACGCCGAGCTGATCTACAACGGCTACTGGTGGAGTCCTGAGCGCGAGGCGCTGCAGGCGCTGATCAACCAGACCCAGACCCGGGTGAATGGCGTGGTCCGGCTTAAGCTCTACAAGGGCAATGTCACCGTGCTGGGCCGGCGCTCGGCCACCGACAGCCTGTTCGATGACAGCATCGCAACCTTCGAGGACGATGCCGGCGCCTACGACCAGAAGGACGCTGAAGGCTTCATCAAGCTCAACGCCCTGCGGCTGCGGGTGGCTGCCCGGCGCGGTGAATAGGCCGGTGCGTTGACCCACCGCGGGTCGCGGTTTAGATTGGAATTATTCCAATTTCTGATCGACAGGGGGTCCTGATGCAGCGCAGACGCGACGGCTGGATGGCGCGGGCGGCAGTGATGGCCGTCGGCCTTGCGCTGACTTCGGTCGCCCCGGCGGCGCCCAGCGTGCTGGCCACCACCGGCATGGTCGCGGATCTGGTGGATCGCATCGGCGGCGAGTGCATCGAGACCGAGGCACTGATGGGCCCGGGCATCGACCCCCATCTCTATCGCGCCGCCGCCTCCGATGTGCAGGCGTTTCAGTCGGCGTCGCTGATCGCCTACAACGGCCTGGGGCTGGAAGGTCAGCTCGATAGCGTCCTGCGGCGGTTCGGCGAGCGCCGGCCGACGCTGGCGGTGGCCGAGGCGGCGGCCGCGGCGGGGCCGGTTGATCTGATTCAGACGGACGGCGACAGCGCACCCGATCCGCATGTCTGGATGGATGCCGCGCTCTGGTCGCAGGCGATCACGCCCACGGTGGAGGCGCTTCGTCAGGTGGCGCCGGACTGCACGGCCGGGCTGCGTGAGCGGGCCTCCGCCCTGAGGGGACAGCTCAGCGCGCTGGATGCGTGGATGCGCGCCAGCATCGCCAGTATTCCGGCGGGTCAGCGCGTGCTGCTGACCGCGCACGATGCCTTTGGCTATTACGGTCGGGCTTACGATATCGAGGTGCGCGGCATCCAGGGCATCAGCACCACCGCGGAGGCGAGCGTGGCCGATATCCAGGCCAACGCCCGCCTGATCGCCGAGCGGGGACTGCCGGCCCTGTTCGTCGAGAGCACGATCAACCCGCGCACGGTGGACGCGGTGGTGGCGGCGGCCCGCGAGCGGGGGGCCGAGGTGGTCATTGGCGATACCCTCTATGGCGATGCCCTGGGCGAATCCGGGACCCTCGCCGACAGCCTGCCGGGCCTGCTCATTCACAACACCGCGGCCATCACCCGCGAGCTGGGTGGTGAGCGCGCACCGTTGCCGGCGGCGCTGAGCGACTGGCGGGCGCCGCTGCGCGCGCGCCACGGAGGCGAGTGATGGCCGCCATGGATCCGCCGGCCGGAGAACGCCCGTCGGCGCGCTGGGCCCTGCATACCGAGGATCTGACCGTCAGCTACGGTGATCGTCCGGCGCTCTGGGACATCGACCTGAACATCCCGCCGGGTGTCCTCGCCGGCGTCATCGGCCCCAACGGCGCGGGCAAGAGCACCCTGCTCAAGGCAGTGCTGGGTCTGGTGCCGCTGTCGGCGGGCCATGTCCGTCTGTTCGGCCGCCGCTATCGCGAGCAGCGCCAGCGGGTGGGCTATGTACCGCAGCGATCGTCGGTGGACTGGGACTTTCCCACCACCGCCGTCGATGTGGTGACCATGGGGTTATACGGCCAGCTCGGCTGGCTGCGCTGGCCGGGGCGCCGCGAGCGCGACCGGGCCCTGCGGGCGCTGGAGGAGGTGGGCATGGAAATGCTGGCCGACCGCCAGATCAGCGAGCTCTCGGGCGGTCAGCAGCAGCGCGTGTTCATTGCCCGGGCGCTGGTCCAGCAGCCCGACATCCTGCTGCTCGATGAGCCCATGGCCGGGGTCGATGCGACCACCGAGCGCAGCATCATCGAGATCCTCGGGCGACTGCGTGACGAGGGGCGCACCATCATCCTCGTGCATCACGATCTGCAGACCGTGGAGCGCTATTTCGACTGGCTGGTCTTTCTGAACGTGCGCGTCATTGCGGCGGGCCCCATCGGCTCGGTGTACACGGCGCGCAACCTGCGTCGGGCCTACGGCGGTCAGGTCGCGCTGCTGGACGAGGGCGGTCAGGCAACCGGGACGCGGGATGATGGCGACGCTGCTGACTGATTACACCCTGCAGAACGTCCTGCTCGGGGCGGTGCTGATCGGGGTGATCAGCGGTGTGCTCGGCTCGTTCGCGGTGCTGCGGCGCCAGAGCCTGCTGGGCGACACCCTCTCGCACGCGGCCCTGCCCGGGGTGTGTATCGGCTTCATGCTGGCGGGGGCCCGGGATCTTGGCAGCATCATGGGCGGTGCGCTGGTGACGGCCGTGGCGGCGGCGCTGATGACCGTGGCCATCACCCGGCATACCCGGCTCAAGATGGACGCGGCACTGGCCGCGACGCTCAGCCTCGGTTTTGCCCTGGGGGTGGTGCTGCTGACCTGGATCCAGTCCCGTGGCGGGGCGGCGCAGGCCGGTCTCGACAGCTTCCTGTTCGGTCAGGCGGCCGCCACCACGCGGGCCGACCTCTACCCGATGATGGCGCTGGTGGGCATCAGTCTGCTGGGGGTCGCGCTCCTGTGGAAGCCGCTCAAGGTGATGACCTTTGACCCGACCTTCGCGGCGGTGGTGGGCCTGCCGGTGCACCGGCTCGAGGCGCTGCTCACCGCGATGATCGCCCTTGCAGTGGTCACCGGGCTGCAGATGGTGGGCGTGGTGCTGATGACGGCCATGGTGATCGCCCCGGGTGCCGCGGCGCGTCAGTGGTGCGGCAGTCTGATGGGCATGGTCCTGCTCTCGGCGCTGCTCGGCGCCCTGGCGGGGGTCGTGGGCGGGCTTGGCAGCGCCCTCGCGCCAGGGCTTTCCACCGGGCCGCTGATTGTCCTCACCGCCACGCTCATCGCCCTGGTCTCGCTACTGGTGGCACCGCACCGGGGGCTGGTCCCGCAGTGGTGGCGGCAGCGCCGGCGGCGCCGCTCGACGTCCACCGACCGCATTCTGGGAACGCTCTACGAGCTCGCCCGCGAGCACGATGACTGGCGGTATCGGGTTGAACAGGGGGCCGTGGACGCCTACCACGGCATGGTCACCGAGCCGCAGCTGGTCACGCTGGCCGAGCGTGGGCTGGTCACGCCGGTTCAGCATCTCCCCGACGAAGGGCCGCACTGGCAGTTGACCGAGGCCGGGGTCGATCACGCCGCGGCCCGCGAAAGGCGTCAGCGCGGCGGCCGCCGGAGGCGATCATGACCCTGCTTGCCGAGCCCCTGGTCGCGATTCTGGTCACCGGGATGCTGGTGGGCACCAGTGCCGCACTGCTGGGCAGTTTCCTGGTGCTGCGCGGCAACAGCATGCTCGCCGATGCGATCAGCCATTCAATCCTGTTCGGCATTGCCGTGGCCTGGCTGCTGTCGGGGCAGACCAGTGGGCCGGTGCAGATCGCCGGTGCCGCGCTCAGTGGTGTGCTCGCGGTGTTTCTCATCGAGACGCTGACGCGCACGCGGCGGCTGCGCGATGATGCCGCCACCGGTCTGGTGTTTCCGGCGCTTTTCAGTGCCGGCGTTCTGCTGATCAATGTGACTGCGCGGGATGTGCATCTCGATGAGCACACCGTGCTGTTGGGGGAAGTGGGTTTCGTCTGGCTGGACACGGTGACCATCGCCGGTATCGAGCTGCCCCGGGCGATGCTGGCCACCGGCGTGATGCTGCTGCTGGATGCCGCATTCGTGCTGGCCTTCTACAAGGCGCTCAAGCTCGCCACGTTCGACCCCGATCTGGCGCGGGCGCTGGGCCTGGCCCCGGGGATCATTTTCTACGCCCATCTGGCGCTGGTCAGTGGCACGGCGGTGGCGGCCTTTGATGCCGTCGGCGTCGTGCTGTTCATTACCTTTGTGGTGGTGCCGCCGGCCACGGCCTATCTGCTGACCCGGCGCCTGCTGCCGATGATCGCCCTGGCCATGCTGATCGCCGCGCTGAGCGCGCCGCTCGGCTATGCGCTGGCGATCGCGCTGAATGTCTCGATCGGCGGGTCGATGGCGCTGGCCAACGGGCCGTTTCTGCTGGCCGCCTATGGCTGGCGGCGCTGGCGTGGCGGACGGCGCGCCGCGCCGGCGTCAGCGGCCTACTCCGACCCGCCGTCGGCGTAGCGGTGACGCTCGGGGAACTCGCAGAGGTCGTAGAGGGGGCAGGCCCCGCAGCGCGGCCGGCGAGCAAGGCAGGTATAGCGGCCGTGCAGGATCAGCCAGTGATGGGCGTCCTGCAGAAATTCCTTCGGTACCTGGCGCATTAATCTGTCTTCCACGGCGCGGACGGTTTTGCCTTTCGCAATGCCCGTGCGGTTGGCGACCCGGAAGATGTGGGTGTCGACGGCCATGGTGGGTTCGCCGAAGGCCGTGTTGAGCACCACGTTCGCCGTCTTGCGGCCGACGCCGGGCAGCGCCTCGAGGGCCTTGCGGTCGTGGGGCACCACGCCATTGTGAGACGCCACCAGGGCCTCGCAGGTGGCGATGATGTTCTTCGCCTTGCTGTTGAAAAGCCCGATGGTGCGGATGTAGTCCCGCAGGCCGTCTTCGCCCAGGGCGAGGATCGCGCCCGGGGTATTGGCATCGCGGAAGAGCGGCCCGGTGGCCTTGTTGACGCCGCGGTCGGTGGCCTGGGCCGACAGGATGACCGCGATGAGCAGCTCGAAGGGCGTCGAGTAGTTGAGCTCGGTGGTGGGCTGCGGGTTGGCCTCGCGCAACCGCTCGAAGATGGCCCGGCGCTTGTCGCGGTTCACGACCCGCGACCCCGTTGACGTCGTTTTGCCCGCACCCGGGCCAGGGCCGCCTTCGCGGTCTCGCGGCGGGCCTCGCGATCGGGCAGCGCCGGCGCCGCCGGCGTGGTGGGCGAGGCGCGTTGGGTCTCACGCCGCTGGCGGAGCTTTTCCTCACGCCGGGCCTGGCGCTGCAGCAGGCGTTGCTGGCGGGCGTTAAAGCGCCGCCGGGCACGATCCCGGCGCTGTTGCTGCTGATCGACGGGCTCGGCCTCGCGCTCGGTGGGCAGCATATGAATGCAATCCACCGGGCAGGGGGCCAGGCACAGATCGCAGCCTGTGCACTCCTCGGCGATGACCGTGTGCATGCGCTGACGGGCGCCGACGATGGCATCCACCGGGCAGGCCTGAATGCATTTGGTACAGCCAATGCATACCGACTCGTCGATCCAGGCCACCCGCGGCGGCCGGTAGTCGCCATGCTCGGGGTTGAGGGGCGGTGCCGGCCGGTCCAGCAGCTGCGCCAGCGCATCGATGGTGGCCTGACCGCCGGGCGGGCACTGGTTGATATCCGCCTCGCCCTGCGCGATGGCCTTGGCGTAGGGTCGGCACCCCGGATAACCGCACTGCTCGCACTGCGTCTGGGGCAGCAGGGCGTCGATGCGCTCGGTCACGGAGGCCCCGCCGCTCATGCCGGTTTCAGGTTATCCCGTGATTCTTCGATCATCGCCTCGATGGCGGCCGGATCCACCCGGGTCATCAGCGGCTTGAACGTGTCGATCCGGTGATCCAGCAGCGGCTGGCCGGCATCGGCCCACTCCATGGGCGGAATCTGCAGGAAGCGCTCCGCCGCGGCGGCGGTATCCGGCAGCACCGGTTTGAGGTAGAGCATCAGCACCCGGAACAGGTTGAGCCCGGTGGTGTTGATGGCCTGCACCGCCTCGGCCTGGTCGGGATCCTTCGCCAGCACCCAGGGTTTTTTCTCGTCGATATACTGGTTGGCCTCGTCGGCCAGGGCCATCACCTCGCGGACCACCCGGGCATAGGCGCGGTCCTCATAATGCCCGCCGATCACCTCGGCCCGGGCGCTCATGCGCCGGAACAGCTCCGGGGCGTCCAGACGCGGACCCAGCCATCCTTCGGAGCGCTTGTTGATGAAACCCGCGCAGCGGCTGGCGATGTTGACCAGCTTGCCCACCAGATCGGCATTCACCCGCTGGGTGAAATCCTCCAGGCTCAGATCGATGTCATGCACGCCGGCGCCCAGTTTGGCGGCGAAGTAGTAGCGCAGGTACTCGGCATTCAGATGCCGCCGATAGGTTTCCGCCATGATGAAGGTGCCGCGTGACTTCGACATCTTCTGCCCGTCCACGGTGAGAAAGCCGTGGGCGCAGACCCGAGTGGGCGGCCGGAACCCGGCGCCGTGCAGCATCGCCGGCCAGAACAGGGCGTGGAAGTAGACGATGTCCTTACCGATGAAGTGGTACAGCTCGGTGTCGGAATCGGCGTTCCACCATTCGTCAAAATCCAGGCCCTGGCGGTTGCACAGGTCTTGGAAACTGGCCATGTAGCCGATCGGGGCGTCCAGCCAGACGTAGAAATACTTGTCATCGGTATCCGGGATGCGGAAACCGAAGTAGGGCGCATCGCGGGAGATGTCCCAGGCGCGCAGGCCGGCGTCGAACCACTCCTGGAGTTTGTTCGAGACCTCGTCCTGCAGACCCTCACTCGAGGCCCATTCGCGCAGCATGGGCTCGAAGTCCTGGAGGCGGAAGAAGTAGTGCTCGGACTCGCGCTGGACCGGGGCCTCGCCCGAAATCACCGACACCGGGTTGCGCAGCTCGTCGGGGGAATAGCTCGCCCCGCAGGCCTCGCAGTTGTCGCCGTACTGGTCATCGGCGCCGCAGCGCGGGCAGGTGCCCTTGATGTAGCGGTCCGGCAGGAACATGCCCTCGTGCCCGTCATAGGCCTGGGTGATGGTCCGGCGGTCGATCCAGCCGCCATCACGCAGCCGCGTGTAGATGAGCTCGGCGTAGTGGCGGTTTTCCTCGGAGTGGGTGGTGTAGTAGTTGTCGAAGGCGATCCCGAAGCTGGCGAAGTCGCGCCGATGCTCGGCGCCGACCCGCTCGATCAGTGTCTCGGGTGTGATCCCCTGCTCGCGGGCCTTGAGCATGATGGGCGTGCCGTGGGCGTCGTCGGCGCAGACATACCAGCACTCGTTACCCTGCAGCTTCTGGAAGCGCACCCAGATGTCGGTCTGGATGTATTCGACGAGATGACCCAGATGGATCGGCCCATTGGCATAGGGTAGGGCGCTGGTGACCAGGATCTTGCGCGCCATGCACACTCCGCGTTGGCAGTCAGTAAACCCTCATTATGCCAGAGGCGAAGCCAGTCGCGGAGCCTGCGGCCGGTTGAGGGCGGCGATGATCGAGCGGGTGGCCGCGGCCGGCGACTGCGTGCCGACATCAACACTGATTTCGGCATAGTGGCGGTACAGCGCCTCGCGCTCGGCGTAGAGGTCTTCGAGGCTCTGGTCGGCGGCGCGGGCCAGGCCGCGGGTGTCGACGTCGGTGACCCGCTCGAGCAGGACCGCCAGATCGGCATGCAGGTGCACGAGGATGCCGTCGGCCTGCAGCGCGGCCATTGCCGCCGGGCTGTAGACGGCGCTGCCGCCGGTGGCGATGACATGGCCCCGGCGCTGGAGTGCGGCGAGGGTATCGGCCTCGAGGGTGCGCAGGGCGCGGTGGCCGTGGGTATCGACGATCGCCTGCAGGGTTTGCCCCTTGCGGGTCTCGATCAGGGCATCGGTGTCAGTGAACCCGAGCCCGAGGGCGGTGGCCAGGGACTGCCCCAGGGTGGACTTGCCGGCCCCCGGCATGCCGATGAGGACCAGGTTGTGGCGCGCGTCGGTCATGCCGTGAATCTGCCGCAACGCGACGCCGGCGGCAACCCGCGTGCCAACCCCGCCCCGGACGTGTTTAATGCGGGGGGCGGGCTGTTTACACTCGCGCCTAATCTATAGGGCGTCGTAACGACGGGGGATGAATGACTGAACTCAACCGCGAATCGGTGGAGCAGGCGCTGGGCGCGTGGACCGAGCCGGCGCTGGGGATGGATCTGATCACTGCCGGGGCGGTGAGCGATATCCGGCTGGATGGTGACGCGGTGGCCATCGATCTGAGCCTGGGGTTTCCCGCCGGGCGGTATCAGGACACCCTGCGCGGCACGCTGGAAGCCGCCGTGCGCGAGGCGACCGGCGCGCGGTCGGTGAGCGTGAGCGTGGACTGGTCGGTGGGGGCCCGTCAGGTGCAGGCGAGTCTCAAGCCGATGGACAACGTCCGCAACATCATTGCCGTGGCCTCGGCCAAGGGCGGTGTCGGCAAGTCCACCTGCGCCGTTAATCTGGCCCTCGCCCTCGCCGACGAGGGGGCCCGCGTGGGCATCCTGGATGCCGACATCTACGGCCCCAGCCAGCCGCGGATGATGGGCGTGGTCGGGCAGAAGCCCGACAGCCCCGAGGGCAAGACCATGTTCCCGCTGGAAAACCACGGCGTGCAGATCATGTCCATCGGGTTTCTGATTGAGGAGGATTCGCCGATGGTCTGGCGCGGGCCCATGGTGACCCAGGCGCTGACCCAGCTGCTCAACGATACGCGCTGGGATGCGCTCGATTACCTGATCATTGACCTGCCGCCGGGCACCGGTGACATCCAGCTGACGCTGTCGCAGAAGGTGCCGGTGGCCGGCGCGGTGGTGGTCACCACGCCGCAGGACATCGCCACCCTGGACGCCCGCAAGGGCGTGCGGATGTTCGAGAAGGTCAAGGTGCCGGTGCTTGGCATCCTCGAGAACATGAGCCTGCATATCTGCTCGAACTGCGGCCATGAGGAGGCACTGTTCGGCACTGGTGGTGGCCAGCAACTGGCCGACGACGAGGGGGTTGCGCTGCTTGGCGCGCTGCCGCTGGAGATCGGCATCCGCGAGCAGTCCGATCAGGGCGCGCCCACCGTCACGGCGGCACCGGCATCGGCGGCGGCGGAGCGCTTCCGCGAGGCGGCCCGGCGGACCGCGGCACTTCTTTCACGACAGGATCCGGCGGGCGCCAGCCGGTTCCCGAATATCGTCGTCGACGACGACTAGGGCAGGGGGAACAGACACAGTGAGCATCAAATCCGATCGCTGGATACGGTCCATGGCGGAGGACGGCATGATCGAGCCGTTCGAACCCGGGCAGGTACGGGGGGAGGCCGACGGCGAGCGGATGATCTCCTACGGCACGTCGAGCTACGGCTACGACGTGCGCTGCGCCGATCAGTTCAAGATCTTCACCAACATCAGCTCGGCGGTGGTCGATCCGAAGAACTTCGACGAATCGAGCTTCGTCGATCTGCAGTCGGACGTCTGCATCATCCCGCCCAACAGCTTCGCACTGGCAAGCACCGTTGAGTACTTCCGCATTCCGCGCAACATCCTCACGATCTGTCTGGGCAAATCGACCTATGCGCGCTGCGGCATCATCGTCAATGTCACGCCCCTCGAGCCCGAGTGGGAGGGCCATGTGACCCTGGAGTTTTCCAACACCACGACGCTGCCGGCGAAGATCTATGCCAACGAAGGTGTGGCGCAGATGCTGTTCCTGGAATCGGACGAGGTCTGCGAGGCGTCGTACAAAGACCGCTCGGGCAAGTACATGGGCCAGCGCGGGGTGACGCTGCCGCGGCCCTAGCGGCGGCGGTCAAGGCCGTCCAGACGGCTCAGGACCATGCGGAAGTTGCGATCACCGGCCTCGCGCTGCTCCACCTGCACGGCCAGATAGCGCAGAGCCGGCGCCACCCACAGCGTGGTCACCCGATCGCTGTCCGGGTCCGAGCGGTGGACGGTCAGTGCCTCGAAGCGGCCGGCGGGGGTATCCACCTGGGTGGTGTCGCCGATGCGCAGCTCATAGGTCTTGAGCTGGCCGCCGTCGGCGATGCGATAGACCAGGGTGTCATCGCCGTCATCCCGCTCGGCCAGGTCGTGCATCAGCTGCAGTGGACTGATCACCCGATCGATGGTGTCCGGCGTAATGGCCATGCGCCAGGGGCGGTCGGCCACATCGTTGACCACCCGCATCGCCTCCCAGTCGAAGCGCAGCTCGGCGCGCCGGTCGTCGTCACCGCCGCTGCGGGTGTAGCGGTAGACGTCGGGCCGGAAGCCGTCGGCCTGGATGTGGCCGATGCTCATCTCGCGCACGCTGCTCGAGTAGAAAAGCCCGGCCAGACGATTGGGCTGGACCGACAGCCGGTAGAGGTAGCGGTCCTGTGCCGGCCGGCGAAAGCGCAGCTCGGCGTGGCCCAGGGTCAATCCAGCCTTGCGGACGTCATAGCGGGCGCTGAACGCCGGTGGCGCCTCGACGGGTGTCGCCAGCGTCGCCGCGTTCGCCGCCAGCAGCAACAGCCCCAGGGCCATGGCGCAGAGCCAGGCGCCGCGCATCAGCCCGGGGTGGCCGCCGTCGGCGTCAGGCAGGGCGGATGCGGCGGGATCCGGCCATCGTGGCGGACGCCGCCGTCACCCAGCTGCACCCGGCCGTCGGCGATCCAGCCCACCACCTGGGGGTAGAGGACATGCTCCATGGCCTGCACGCGCCGGGCGAGTCGCGCGGCGTCATCGTCCGGGTAAATGGGGACCGCCGCCTGGGCGATCACCGGGCCGGCGTCCAGCTCGGGGATTACGTAGTGCACGCTGCAGCCATGCTGCCGTTCCCCCGCGGCGATGGCCCGCTCGTGGGTATGCAGGCCGCGGTAGGCGGGCAGCAGTGACGGGTGGATATTGATCAGCCGGCCGGTGAACCGGGCGACGAACGCCGCCCCCAGAATGCGCATGAACCCGGCCAGAACGATCAGATCGGGCCGGGCGGCCTCAAGCCGATCGGCCAGGGCCTGATCGTAGGCCTCGCGCCGCTCGAAGTCGCGGTGATCGATCACCTCGGTGGCGATCCCGGCCGCGGCGGCGCGCTCAAGCCCCCCGGCGTCGGGACGGTTGCTGATCACGCGGTCCACATGAGCGGCGATCCGCCCGGACTGGACGGCATCAATGATGGCCTGCAGGTTGGTCCCGCTGCCGGAGATCAGCACCGCGATGCGGAAACCGCCGGTATCGCTCAAACCCCCTCCTGGTAAATGACCGCGTTGGCGGATTCGCGGGCGGGCACCACGTCGCCCAGGCGCCAGGCCGTCTCGCCGGCTGCCCGCAGCTGATCGATGGCCAGGTCGGCCTGGTCCGGGGGAACGATCACCACCATACCGACGCCGCCATTGAAGGTCCGGCGCATATCGGCGATGTCCACCCCGCCGGTGGTCTGCAGCCAGTCGAACAGCGCCGGCCACTGCCAGCTGCCGGTGTCGACGCGCGCGCTCAGGCCCTCGGGCATGATGCGTGGCAGGTTGTCGGTGAGCCCGCCACCGGTGATGTGGCTGATGCCATGGATGGCCACCTCGCGCTGCAGCTGCTGGACGGTGCGTGCGTAGATCCGCGTGGGGGCCAGCAGCCACTCATCAATGCGGCGGCCGTCCAGCGATCGACTGAGGGCGTCGGGATCCCGCTCGAGGATGCGCCGGACCAGCGAGTAGCCATTGGCGTGCACCCCGCTGCTTGCCAGGGCGATCAGACAGTCGCCGGCGCGGATGCCCGAGCCGTCGATCAGCGCATCGCGCTCGACCACGCCCACGCAGAAGCCGGCCAGGTCATAGTCGCCCTCGCGGTACATCCCGGGCATTTCGGCCGTCTCGCCGCCGATCAGCCCGGCGCCCGCCTCGCGGCAGCCCGTGGCGATGCCGCGGATGACCCGCTCGGCGATGGCCGGCTCGAGCCGGCCGGTGGCGTAGTAGTCAAGAAAGAACAGCGGCTCGGCACCGCCGACGATGACATCGTTGACGCACATCGCGACCAGATCGATGCCGATGCCATCGTGCTGGCCGGTCTCGAGCGCGAGGCGCAGCTTGGTACCGACGCCGTCGGTGCCTGCCACCAGCAGCGGGTGGCGGTAGCGCTCCACCGGCAGTTCGAAGAGTCCGCCGAACCCGCCAAGGCTGCCGACCATGCCCGGGCGCCGGGTGGCGGCGACATCGCCCTTGATGCGCTCGACAAGATCGGCGCCGGCATCAATGTCGACGCCCGCGTCGCGGTAGGTCAGTCCGGGTCGGGAATCTGGGGAGTCCAAGATCTCGCTCCTGTCTGGGTCTGGTCGTGCCGGTGGATGGCGTCATGGTACCTTAAAACCTCTTGGGGTCACGGGCTCGCCACTCACTCGGATGTTGAACGTGCTGCGCATCAGTCTCGCTTTTGCCATGGGGATAACCGTGCTGGTCATGGCCCCGGTGGTGCCGGCTCAGGACAACCTCGGCGCCGTCGAGGTGCCGGTGGCCGACAACAGCGCCGCGGCCCGCGACGACGCGCTTGTCGAGGCCCTTGACGCGCTTCTGGTGCGCCTCACCGGCCAGCCCGATATTGTCCGGTCGGCGGTGGCCGAGCGCCTGCGCGGGCGGGTCAGTGACACGGTCAATGGCTTTTCCTATCGCTCGGTCGAGGTGGATGACGGCGACCGGGCGGAGCGCGAGACCCGCCTTCTGGTGCGTTTCTCGCGGACCGCCATCCGCAACGCCCTGGCCCGTGACGGGGTCGCCGTCTGGCCGCCGTCGCCGCCCACGGTGCTGGTCTGGCTGGGCGCCCAGCGCGATGGCGAGCGGTTCATTGCTGGCAGCGACCGGGGCGAGGCGCTGCTCGACGCGCTGGAGGCGGCGGCCCGTCCCCTCGGGATCCGCCCCGTCGCACCGCTGATGGATCTGCAGGATCGTCGTAACCTGGGCTTTGCCGACATCGCCGGCGGCTTTGTCGAGCCGGTGCGCGCCGCCTCCGAGCGATACGGCGCCGACGCCGTGCTGATGGGGCGTCTTCAGCAGGGTGCGGGCCGGGAGGATGAAGTGCGCTGGACACTGCTGCCCGGCGACGGCGAGCCGGTGCAGCGCTGGCGGACCCGTGCCGCAAGCCTCGAGGCGGTGATGGCCGCGGGCGCGCGCGGTTTGGCCGAGCGCCTTCGCCAGAGCCTCGCTTACGTCGCCGATCCCGATTCGCGCCGCCAGCTCACCGTCAGCGTCGACGGCATCGACTCGCTGGCCGCCCATCAGGCGGTGGCGGCGCGGCTTGGCGAACTGGTGGGTGTCACCCGCGTGATCCCCGCCGAGGTGGGCGGGGACCGGGTGCGCTGGCGGCTGGCCATCGGCGTCGACGCCGGGCGCGTCGAGCGGGCCCTGGCCGCCGATCCGCGCCTGCAACCCACGGGTGATGGCTACCGCTGGCGGCAATGATCGATCAGGGCCGCGGCGCGCAGCTGGCGCTGGATTTTCGCTGGAACGACGCCGCCGATCTCGAGGCGTTCGTGGCCACCGGCAACGAGCAGGCGGTGGCCGCCGTCGAGGGGCTGACCGGCTGGTTCGCCCAGTCGCTTTACCTGACCGGGCCCGCGGGCAGTGGCCGCAGCCACCTGCTGCAGGCCGCCTGCGGGCGCATGAGTGCCGCCGGCGGGACCGCGGTGTACATCCCCCTCGGCCAGCACATCGACGGCCCCACCGCGCCGCTGGACGGGCTTGAGTCCCTGTCGCTGGTCACGGTGGATGATCTCGAATTGCTGGCCGGGCGCGGGGACTGGCAGGAGGCCTTTTTCCACCTGTTCAATCGCCTGCGGGATGCTGGCGGGCTGCTGATGGTGGCCGCCGCGGGCGCGCCGGCCGGTCTGGGGATTGCCCTGCCGGATCTGGTCTCACGGCTTGAGTCGATGCTGCGCCTGCGCCTGACGCCCCCCGATGACGCTCGCCGCCGGGAGATACTGACCGGTGCGCTGGCCCGGCGTGGACTTCGCATGCCCGCCGCCGGCGTCGATTATCTGCTGCGCCACCAGGCCCGCGATCTGAACCATCTGCTGGGAGTGGTGGACCGGCTCGACAGTGCCTCGCTGCAGGCCGGCCGGCGGCTGACCGTGCCCTTCATCCAGTCGGTGCTACGCGGTCAGCCCGCGGACTGACCCGCTTTGTGGCGCTGCTTGCCGCGCCGCAGGATGAGCATGACGGCGCTGAAGTAGCCGAGCGTCAGCAGAATCTCCGCGGCGCCCAGCCAGCGTTGGGGCGCCGCACCGGTGGCCGCCAGCAGTCCGTGGATGAAGTACAGCAGGATGAGCATGCCCGTCCACTGCAGGGTGTAGCGTCGCCGATGCAGCACGCCGCGCAGGCCCAGCACCAGCGGCAGGAGGAAGATCAGCAGTACCGGGCTGCGCAGTGATTCCGGCGGGGGTGCCAGCCAGATCAGCCAGGCGAACAGCAGCGCGGTCAGTGCGACGTAACAGCCCGCGGCCATCCAGTAGAGCCGCGACGCGGCGACTTCACGCGCGGTCTCGCCGGCCGCCGCCGGGGGTTTGCCTTTGACCGCCTTCATGCCGGGCGCGGGTCGCCCGGGGCGCCCAGCCGCAGGGCCGCCTGCGCCACCCTTGATCCCAGCGCCTGACAGAGGGCCGCCTCGGTGTCATCCACCGGCCGGTCGGCCTCGGCCCCGGCCAGATGGCTGGGGCCATAGGGGGTGCCACCGGTGGTGGTCGCGGTCAGACCGGCCTCGGTGTAGGGCAGGCCGACCAGATACAGACCGTGATGCAGCAGCGGCAGCATCATCGACAGCAGGGTCGCCTCCTGACCGCCGTGGAGGCTGCCGGTGGATGTGAACACCGCGCCGGGCTTGCCGTTGAGCGCACCACTCAGCCACAGGCTGGTGGTCTGATCCAGGAAATGCTTGAGCGGTGCCGCCATGTTGCCAAACCGCGTCGGGCTGCCAAGGATCAGTCCATCGCACTCGGCCAGGTCATCCAGCGCGGCGTAGGGTGGGCCGGCATCGGGCACCGGTGGCGCGGTGGCCTCGGACACCTCCGAGACCGGTGGCACGGCGCGGACCCGCGCGCTCACGCCACTGACGGCCTCGACGCCGTGGGCGATCCGGCGCGCCATGGTCGCGGTGGCGCCGTGGCGGCTGTAGTACAGGATCAGGATTTCGCAGCTCATGGCGCAATATTGGGTGTTAGATTACCGACACGCAAGCAGCCAGGAGGTGACGATGGACGACACACAGGAAGCCTGCCACCAGTTCCGCGTACGCGGTCATGTGCAGGGGGTGTACTACCGGGCCGCCACCCGCGATGAGGCGATCGCGCTGGGACTGCGCGGCTGGGTCGAAAACCGCGCCGACGGCAGTGTCTCGGTGGTGGTCTGTGGCCCCGAGCCAGCGGTCGAGACGCTGCGCGAGTGGCTCTGGAGCGGCCCGCCCGCGGCACGGGTCGATTCGGTGGAGGCCGAGCCCGTGGCCGATCCGGGCAGCGAGGGCTTTGCCATCGTCTGACCCCACCGTCCGGGCGTCCCGCGCAAATTGACCGATATCAACTTTCCCGCGATACTTTGCGCAGTTATCAATGGCGAGACGAGAAACCATGATCTGCGGGCGATTGATTGGAGGAGTAGCGCTGAGTGCGGCGCTGTTGATGCCCGGGCTCAGCAGTGCCCAGGGCGATATCGAGGCGGGCCGCGCCAAGGCCTACACCTGTCTGGGCTGCCATGCCGTCGAGGGCTATCGCAACGCGTACCCCTCTTATCGGGTGCCCAAGCTGGGGGGCCAGCACGCCGGCTACCTCGTCTCGTCGCTCAAGGCCTATCGCAGCGGCGCGCGTCAGCACACGACCATGCAGGCGCTGGCATCGACGCTGAGTGATGAGGACATTCAGGACATCGCCGCGTACTTCGAATCGCGCGGACCGGAGGGGCAGTGATGATGCATTGCATTCGATGCCTGGGCGCGCTGCTGATCCTGGCCGCCGGAGTCGCCCAGGCCCAGTCCATCGGCGACATTGAGGCCGGCAAGGCCAAGTCCCAGACCTGCGCGGCCTGTCACGGCGCCAACGGCGCGTCGGATAACCCCGCCTTTCCGATGCTCGCCGGCCAGCATGCCGATTACCTTCTGCATGCGCTCAAGGCCTACAAAAGCGGGGACCGGCAGAACGCCATCATGAACGGCCAGGCGGCCGCGCTCAGCGAAGAGGATATGCGCGATCTGGCGGCCTACTACGCCGCCCAGGACAGCGCCATTCAGACGTTGGAGCGGCGCTCGGCCAACAGCGACGGATAGCCGCTGCGATAGTCCGGGTGCCGGAGTCGATAGCCGGCCGCCTTCAACCGCCGGTTGCTGCAACGCCGGCCCATCGCCTCGCCAGCGGTGCGCGCCGGCGTCGGCTGGCCCAGCTCGGCGGCCAGCCAGTCCATGATCTCGCACTGCGGACAGGGTCGATCGTCGACGCCGAGGTAAAGCGGCGCCGGATCCGGGTGGCCGCTCAGCCAGTCGAGGATCGCCACACAGTCGTCCTCGTGGATGCGGTTGGTATAACGCGGCGGCTCGGCCTGGCAGCCGGCACCCGATGCCACCCGCCGCAGCAGGGATTCCCGCCCCGGCCCGTAGATGCCGGCAAACCGCACCACCACACTGCCGCCCGGATGCCGGGCTGCCACCGTCTCGGCCTCAAGCAGGCGCTGTCCCGAGAATCGTGACGGCACCGGCGGTGTCGACTCATCCACCCAGGCGCCGCCGTTCTCGCCGTAGACACCGGTGCTCGAGACGAACACCAGTCGCGCCCCGGCGTTGCCCGAGGCCGCCAGTGCCGCGCAGAGGTGGCTGAGGGCTTCCACATAGCCGCGTCGATAGCCGGCATCGTCATAGCTCGGCGGCGTCAGGATGACCACCACGCGATCAAGCCCGCCGGGCAGGCGATCGGCTAGCCCGGCGGGCGCGTTGAGGTCGGCGGCGCAGGGGATGATCGGTGCCGGCAGGCCCTCGGGCCGGCGGCGCAGGCCGAATACGGAGTGGCCCTGGTCGGCGAGCCCCTGGCCGAGTCGGGTGCCGATCCGCCCGCAGCCGGCGATCAGCACCCGCGCCGGCTGCTGCGACCTCGCCGTGTCCACCGCTCAGGCCCAGTCCCGGATCCGGGCCACCAGCCGGTTGGCCGCATCATCCAGCGGCAGGGCCTCGCTGGCCGTGGCGTCACGCGCCCGGTATTCCAGCTCGCCGGCGTTGAGACCGCGCTCACCGATCACCACCCGATGGGGGATGCCGATCAGCTCCATGTCGGCGAACTTGACCCCCGGGCGGGCGTCGCGATCATCCCAGAGCGGATCAAGCCCCGCGGCCTGCAGATCGGCATAGAGGCGCTCGGCGGCCTCGGCTACGGCCGCTGAGCGCTCGGCACCGATGCTGACGATCGCCACATCAAAGGGCGCCAGCGGGGCAGGCCAGCGGATGCCGTGCGCGTCGTGGTTCTGCTCGATGGCCGCGGCGACCACCCGTGAGACACCGATGCCGTAACAGCCCATGATCAGTGGCCGGGCGTCGCCCGCCTCGTCGAGGACCCGGGCGTCCATGGCCTCGCTGTATTTGTTGCCGAGCTGAAAGATGTGGCCCACCTCGATGCCGCGGTGGATCTCGAGCCGGCCGTCCGCGCAGCGCGGACAGCCTTCGCCGGCCAGCGCGGTACGCAGATCCGCCGTCGGCGGCAGGGGCATGTCCCGGTCCCAATTGAGATTGATCCAGTGGCTGTCGGCCTGATTGGCACCGCTCGAGAAGTTGACCCGGGTGGCGGCGCGGTGATCGACAAGCTGGGTCAGGCCGGCGGGCAGGTCGCGCGGGCCGATGAACCCGCGCGGGACCCCGGTGGCGGCCAAGGCCTCGGCGGGTTCGGCCAGGCGCACCGTCTCAGCGCCCAGGGCATGGGCGGCCTTGACCTCGTTGAGTTCGTCATCGCCGGCGACGAACAGCACCGCCGGCGCCTCGTCGGCCATGACCACCACGCTTTTGATGACCTGTCCGGGGGTGAGCCCCAGCAGCGTGCATTGTTCCGCCACGCTCTCGATGCCCGGCGTCGAACGCCGCTCGGCGGGCAGCGGATCGGTGGCCGCCGGCGATGCCGGGCGACTGCGGGCCAGTTCGGTGTTGGCGGCGTAATCACACTGATCGCAGCTCGCGATCTCGTCCTCGCCGGAGTCGGCGAGCACCATGAACTCCTCCGAGACGCTGCCACCGATGGCGCCACTGTCGGCGCCGACCGAGCGGAAGCGCAGGCCGAGCCGCGAGAATATGGCGCTGTAGGCGGCGTGCATGTCCCGATAGGTGGTCTCGAGCGAGTCCTGATCGAGATGGAACGAATAGGCATCCTTCATCACGAACTCGCGGGCGCGCATCACCCCGAAGCGCGGGCGGATCTCGTCGCGGAACTTGGTCTGGATCTGATAGTAGGTCACCGGCAGCTGGCGATAGCTGCGCAGCTCCTGGCGCAGATAATCGGTGATCACCTCTTCGTGGGTCGGGCCGATGCAGTAGTCGCGTTCGTGGCGATCCTCGAGGCGCAGCAGTTCCGGGCCGTACAGCGACCAGCGACCCGACTCGCGCCACAGCTCGGCAGGCTGCACCGCCGGCATCAGCACCTCGAGACCGTTGATGCGGTCCATCTCCTCGCGCACGATGCGCTCGACCCGACGCATCACACGCAGGCCCAGCGGCTGCCAGGTATAGAGTCCGGCGCCCAGGCGCTTGATCAGGCCGGCCCGCAGCATCAGCTGGTGGCTGACGATCTCGGCATCGGCCGGTGTCTCCTTGCTGGTGAAAAGTGGAAAACGGCTGGTGCGCATGCTGGCCTGTCCTGTCATCGGTCGAAAACCCACAGGTTAGCCGACCGCCGCCGGGTCGCCCACCCCTGTCCTTGACGCCCCCATGCGCGCGCCGTAACTTGCACGGCTTACATTACGTCAATTGCGGATCACACGGCGCTGGTCGACAGGGTATGCGACACATCATCTCCATTCTGGTCGAGAACGAGTTCGGTGCGCTGGGGCGCATCGCCGGGCTGTTCACCGCCCGGGGCTACAACATCGACTCGCTCACGGTCGCGCCCACCGATGACTCGACCCTGTCGCGTATGACCCTGGTCACCCAGGGGGACGAGCAGACCGTCGAGCAGATCCGCAAACAGCTCAACAAGCTCCTCGACGTGGTCAAGGTGCTGGACATCACCGAGGCCCGCCACATCGAGCGCGAGCTCATGCTGGTCAAGGTCCAGGCCACGGCCAGCGAGTCCCGCGAGGAGTTCAAGCGACTGGCGGATATCTTCGACGCCTGCGTCGTCGATGTCACCGACAAGACCTACACCATCGAGGTCATCGGCCGCGGCAGCAAACTGGATGCGTTCCTCGAGCTGCTCAGCGACCAGACGCCGATGGAGGTGGTGCGCTCGGGGGTCATCGGGATCGCGCGCGGCGACAAACAAATGCGTGTCTGAAACCATCCATCGGGGGAGCCATGAAGGTCTATTACGATAAGGACGCCGATCTTTCCATCATCCAGGGCATGAAGGTGGCCATTCTCGGCTACGGCTCGCAGGGCCACGCCCATGCCAACAACCTTAAGGAATCGGGTGTCCCGGTCGTTGTGGGCCTGCGGGCCGGCTCGGCGAGTGCGGCCAAGGCCGAGGCCGCCGGTCTGGAGATCGCCGAGATGGCGGATGCCGTGGCGTCGGCCGACCTGGTCATGATGACCCTGCCGGACGAGCACCAGCCCGCGGTCTACGAGCAGATCGTGGCCCCGAACCTGCGCACCGGCGGTGCCATCGCCTTCGCTCACGGCTTCAATATCCACTACCAGCAGATCGAGCCGCGGGGCGATATGGACGTGGTCATGGTCGCCCCCAAGGGACCCGGTCATCTGGTGCGCTCGACCTATGTCGAGGGCAATGGCGTGCCCAGCCTGATCGCGGTCGAGCAGGATGCCAGTGGTCGGGCGCGTGAGATCGCGCTGGCCTATGCATCGGCCAACGGTGGCGGCCGCTCCGGCGTGATCGAGACCAGCTTCCAGGAAGAGACCGAAACGGACCTGTTCGGCGAGCAGGCCGTGCTGTGTGGCGGCATCACCTCGCTGATCGAGGCCGGCTTCGAGACCCTTACTGAGGCGGGTTATGCCCCGGAAATGGCCTACTTCGAAGTCCTCCACGAGACCAAGCTGATTGTCGATCTGCTCTACCAGGGTGGCATCGCCAACATGCGCTACTCGATCTCGAACACCGCCGAGTACGGTGACTTCACCCGCGGGCCGCGGGTGATCAATGAGCAGTCCCGCCAGGCCATGCGCGAGCTGCTCGAGGAGATCCAGAACGGCGAGTTCGCCAAGGAGTTCGTGCTCGAGAGCAAGGCCGGCGAGCCGCGGCTCAAGGCCATGCGCCGGCGGGCGGCCGAGCATCCCATCGAGGCCGTCGGCAGCAAGCTGCGCGGCATGATGCCGTGGATCCAGGCCAATCAGCTGGTGGACCGGGACCGCAACTAGGCGCGGATCCGCGCGATGCCGAGGTCGTCATGACCGACCCCCGGGAGATGCCGCGCCGTTCGGGCCGCGGCATCTATCTGCTGCCCAATCTGATCACCACGCTGGCGCTGCTGTTCGGCTTCTACGCCGTTGTGGCCGCCCAGTCGGGTGCCTATGAGGCCGCCGCGGTCGCCATTCTGCTGGCGATGGTCATGGATGGCCTCGACGGACGGGTGGCGCGCCTGACCAACACCCAGACCGAGTTCGGCGTGCAGTACGACAGCATCGCCGACATGGTCTCGTTCGGGATGGCGCCGGCGCTGGTGGTGTTTGCCTGGGCCCTGGATGACCTGGGGGCGCTGGGTTCGATGTGGGACAAGCTGGGCTGGGTCGGGGCGTTCATCTACACCGCCTGCGCCGGGCTGCGGCTGGCGCGCTTCAACACCCAGGTGGGCGTCGCCGACAAGCGCTACTTCCAGGGACTGCCCAGTCCTGCCGCCGCCGCCGCGCTGGCCGGCATGGTCTGGTCCGGCGATCGGCTCGAGTTCGGCGGCTGGCCGGCCGGGATCCCGGCGCTGGTGCTGACCGTGGTGGCGGGCGTGCTCATGGTCAGCAACGTGCGTTACGACAGCTTCAAGGAAATCGACTTCCGCTACCGCGTGCCCTTCGTCGCCATTGTGCTGGGCGTGATGGGCGTGGCGTTGATGTCGGTCCACCCGCCGCTGGTGCTGTTCGGGCTTGCATTGACGTATCTCAGCTCGGGGCCGATTCTGACAGTCATCCGGCGACGCCGGCGGCGCAGACGCCGGCACGCGGGTTAGACTGGCAGGACGATCACACGTGAGGAAAGAATGATGAGTGAAGCCGACCGGCTGATCATCTTTGATACGACGCTGCGCGACGGCGAGCAATCGCCGGGCGCTTCCATGACCCGCGAAGAGAAGGTGCGCATCGCCCGGGCGCTGCAGCGACTGCGTGTGGACGTGATCGAGGCGGGTTTCCCCGCCGCCAGCCAGGGCGATTTCGAGTCGGTGCGGGCAGTGGCCGAGACCATCACCGAGGCGCGCGTCTGTGGGCTGGCCCGGGCCAACGAGCAGGACATTGACCGCGCCGGTGCGGCGGTGGCGCCGGCGCCGGCGGGGCGTATTCACACGTTCATCGCCACCTCGCCGGTGCACATGGAAAAAAAGCTCCAGCTCCAGCCCGACGAGGTCATTGAGCGGGCGGTGACGGCGGTCGGCCGTGCCCGCAACCTGTGTGATGACGTCGAGTTTTCGCCCGAGGACGCCGGCCGCTCCGACCCGGAGTTCCTGTGCCGCATCATCGAGCGCGCCATTGCCGCCGGCGCCACGACCATCAATATCCCCGATACCGTGGGTTACAACCTGCCGACGCAGTTCGCCGGGCTGATCCGTGACCTCCGCGAGCGCGTCCCCAATTCCGACCGCGCGGTCTGGTCGGTGCACTGCCACAACGATCTGGGTGTGGCGGTGGCCAACTCGCTGGCGGCGGTCCGTGAGGGCGCCCGGCAGATCGAGTGCACCATCAACGGGCTGGGTGAGCGGGCCGGCAACGCCGCGCTCGAGGAGATCGTCATGGCGGTGCGCACACGCCAGGACGATCTGCCCTGCGATACCCGCATCGAGACTCGCGAGATCGTGCCCACCTCCAAGCTGGTGGCCAATATCACCGGCTTTCAGGTCCAGCCCAACAAGGCGATCGTGGGCATCAACGCCTTCGCCCACGAGTCGGGGATCCATCAGGACGGCGTGCTCAAGCACCGCGAGACCTATGAGATCATGCGGGCCGAGGACGTTGGCTGGGGCACCAACCGGATGGTGCTTGGCAAGCATTCGGGGCGTAACGCATTCCGCAGCCGCTGCGATGAGCTGGGCATCCGCTTTGAGACCGCGGCGCAGCTCAACGAGGCCTTCCAGCGCTTCAAGGACCTGGCGGACAAGAAACACGAGATCTTCGATGAAGACCTTCAGGCCGTGGCCACCGAGGCGGTGGCGGCCATGGAAGAAGACCAGAGCGTGACGCTGGTGGCGTTCCGCTGCTGCTCGGAGACCGGCGAGACACCGGTGGCGGATGTCACCCTCGAGATCGACGGCGAGGAGCGGCATAACCAGGCCGCCGGCGACGGGCCGGTGGATGCGGCGTTCAAGGCCATCGATGGGCTGCTCGACGTGCGGGCCGAGCTGCTGCTCTACTCGGTGAACAACATCACCTCGGGCACGGATGCCCAGGGCGAAGTGACGGTGCGCCTTGAGTGGGGCGGCCGGGTGGTCAATGGCCAGGGCTCGGACACCGACATTGTCATCGCCTCGGCGAATGCGTATCTGAACGCCCTCAATCGCCTGCGCACCACCGGCGGGCGGACCCACCCCCAGACCGACGGCGTCTGAGCGCGGCGGAGCGCGGGGCGGCATGATCGACCAGCGGCGCCGGCGGATGCTCGACGAGATGGGCCTGACGGTGTGGCGGTCACGCGCCCGGCCGGGTCAACCGGTCAGTGAGACGGCGCCGGCCGAGCCGGGCGGTGACTGGTCCAGCCTGATCGCCTCGATCGAGGCGTGCCAGCGCTGCCCGCTGCATGCCACCCGCCAGCGCGCGGTGCCGGGGGTGGGTGACCCCGCTGCGCGGCTGATGATCATCGGCGAGGCCCCGGGGGCCGAGGAGGACCGCCGTGGCGAGCCGTTCGTCGGCCGTGCCGGTCAGCTGCTCGACGCCATGCTGGCCGCCATGGGTCTCGATCGGCAGCAGGACGTGTTCATCACCAACGTGGTCAAGTCCCGGCCGCCGGAAAACCGCGATCCCACCGCCGAGGAAATCGCCGCCTGCCGCCCCTGGCTGGACGCCCAGCTGGCGCTGATCCAGCCCGGGGTGATTCTGGCCGTGGGCAAGATCGCGGCGCAGTCGCTCACCGGCAGTCGGCAGGCCATGGGCCGGCTGCGGGATCAGTGGCACCGGTTTGGTGACACCGGGATTCCGCTGCGGGCGACCTATCATCCGGCCTATCTGCTGCGCCGGCCCGATGCCAAGGCCCGGGCCTGGGCCGATCTGGTGGCGGTGCGCCGCGCGCTTCGCGGGGCGTCGGCATGACCGCCGCGCCGGTGGACTTCCTGCCGGTGATCCGGCCCATGCGGCGCCGCGATGTGCCCAGCGTGCACGGCGTCGAGGCCAATGCTTATGGCTTTCCCTGGGCGCAGAACATCTTCCGCGACTGCCTGCGCATGGGCTATGAATGCTGGGTGCAGTTAGCCACCGATCGCATCGTCGGCCATGTAGTGCTGGCGATGGGCCCCGGCGAGGCGCATGTCCTCAACCTGGCGGTGCATCCCGACTGGCACGGGCAGGGGTTTGGCCGGGCACTGCTCGAACAGGCCCTCGAGCGCGCCGAGCAGCTGGGGGCGGAGTCGGTGTTCCTGGAGGTGCGACCGAGCAATGCCCCGGCCGTGCGCCTTTACAAAAGCGCCGGCTTTCGCCGGGTCGGCCGGCGCCCGGGCTACTACCGGACTGACGACGGCCGGGAGGACGCCCTGGTCATGCGCTATGACCTGCGGGAGGTCGCACCGGTCGGGCGGCGATGAGGCCGGGCGGTGAACGCCGCCGGGTGGTGGTGGCCTGGGCGCTTTACGACTGGGCCAATTCGGCCTTCGCGACGGTGGTGATGGCGGGGATCTTCCCCATCCTGTTCCAGGACTACTGGAGTGCCGATGCGAGCCCCGCCCAGGCCAACCTGCGCCTGGGCTGGGCGAATGGCCTGGCGAGCGCGGTGATCGTGCTGATCGCGCCGCTCGCCGGGGCCATGGCCGACCGCGCGGGGCGCCGCAAACAGGCACTGCTGGGGTTCGCCCTGCCCGCCGCGGCACTGACTGCGGCGCTCGCCTGGGTGCCCGCCGGCGCCAGCCTGCCGGCGGCCACGCTGTTCACCCTGGCAGTGATCGGCTTCATGGCCGCCAACCTGTTCTACGATGCACTGCTGGTGGGCATCGCCCCGCCGGCACGCTGGCACGCCATCTCGGGACTCGGGTTCGGTGTCGGCTACCTGGGCGGCGGACTGGTCTATCTGCTGTGCATTGTCGCCATCATGCAGCCCGCCATGCTGGGGTTCGGCTCGGCGACGGACGCCGCGCTGGCGGCATTCATCGTCACCGGCGTCTGGTGGGCGCTGTTCTCGCTGCCACTGGCCTTTCTGGTGCCCGAGCCGGCCCGCGAACGCGCCGGGGCCGCCGGTCTGGCGGGCGGACTGCGTCAGCTGCGCGCCACCTTCGCCCACCTGCGGGCCTATCGTCCGGTGTGGCTGTTCCTGCTGGCCTACTTCCTCTACATCGACGGGGTGGGTACGACCATCCGCATGGCGGTGGCCTATGGCCGCTCGCTCGGCTTTGCCCAGACCGACCTGATGCTGGCGCTGCTCATTACCCAGTTCGTCGGCTTTCCCGCCGCCCTGCTGATGGGTGTCGTGGGGGCGCGGCTGGGGCCGCGCCGCGGCATCCTCATGGGCCTCACCCTGTATATCGGGATTGCCCTGTGGGGCGCATTCATCGAGGCGGCGTGGGAGTTCTATGCCATTGCCGCCCTGGTGGGTGTGGCCCAGGGCGGGGTGCAGTCGCTCAGCCGGTCGTTCTATGCCGGGCTGATTCCCGCGGCGCGTGCGGGCGAGTTCTTCGGCTTCTACAATGTGCTGGGTAAATCCGCTGCGCTCATCGGCCCACCGCTTTTTGGTGCGCTGGGCGTATGGCTGGGCGACGTCCGCTACTCGATGCTTGCGCTCATTGCGCTGTTTCTGGCGGGCGCGCTTATACTCACGCGCATCGACCCCAAGGAGGATCCGACCCGATGACTGACCCGCAACCCTCCGGCGACCGGCCCGCCCGCGTCTCGCTGTGGCAGGCCCTTAAGAGCACAGCCGCCGCGGCCTTCGGCGTGCAGACCGAAGCCGCCCGGCAGCGCGACTTCAGGCACGGCAACCCGGCGCACTTCATCATCGCCGGGCTGATCTTTACCGTGGTGTTCGTTGTTGTGCTGCTGGTGATCGTCAACCTGGTGCTGAGTCAGGCCGGTTAGCCCGCCCGCCGCGCAGCGCCAGCGCGGCGACCACCAGGCCCGAGGCGCTCAGGGCGCCCATGAACGGCCCCAGCGTGGGGATGCTGTCGGGAAAGCTCGCCACCTGCAGTCCGCCCATCAGACTGCCAGTGGCAAGGGCACCGGGCAGCACCGCGCCGACCAGCCCGGCCCCCGCGCCCAGGATCGCGGCACGCGGGGAGACCCGGTCCGACAGGCCGCTCAAAAGCGGAATCACGGCGGTGGCGCAGAGCAGATCGGCGATCAGGAACAATCGCAGGACCGAGATCTGCTGCCAGGCGATCAGCACCACCGGGATCATTAAAAGCGCCGACAGCCAGCGGGCGCCGCGGCGCTGCAGCCAACCGGTCTCCGTCACCCCCAGCGACACCAGGGCGTTCTGCAGGGTATCGACGGATGAGGCCACCAGGGTGATGCCCAGCACCAGCGCCGGCAGCGTCAGCCAGGCCGGGGCATCGGTGATGAGCGCGAACAGCGGGATCGGCGGTGTGCCGAGAGGCAGTCCGCGGCTGGCTGCCAGCAGTCCCGCCGCCCCCAGCATGGCCACCACGACAATGGTGGACAGCCCGCCGATCACCGCGCCGCGCCGCAGCGCGTGGTCATCCCGGGCCGCCCATACCCGCTGCCAGTAGCCTTGATGAAAGAGGTTCGCGGCGGTGACCGCCATGATCAGTGTCAGCGCCACCCCCAGCGCATCGCCGAGGGCGGGCGTGGGCAGGCTGCCGCCGGTGCCGGCCGGGCGCTCGGGCGCGAGGCCCAGCACTGCGGCCGCCACGATCATGATCAGCGCCGCCAGCAGCCCGGCCTGCCAGCGGTCGGTGACAAGGCTTGCGCGCAGGCCGCCGGCCGCGGTGTAGATCACCGTCGCGACGGCCACCGCGGTGATCGCATAGCGGCCGTCGGCATTCGAGAGCAGGGCGGTGATGGCCCCCACGGCGGTCAGCTCGGCGGCGAGAAAGCAGAGCATATAAAGCACCGAGAGGATCGCCACCCAGGCGCGGAAGCCGTTGCCGAAACGCCCGGCGCTGAACTCCGTCAGGCTGCGCCCGCTGGGCAGCCGCCGGCGGATGGCCGGGCCGATCAGCCCCAGGATGATGAACGGCAGCGCCGAGCCGATGGCATAACCGGCCACCGCCACCGGTCCGACGAACGCGCCGATTTCGGGGGGCGCGAACAGAATCCAGGCCCCCATGCCCGAGGCCAGAAACGACAGCCCCAGGGTCGTGCCGGTCTGGCTGCGTCGGGCGGTGAGGTAATCGTCGAGGTTGCGGCTGTGCCGGGCCCGAAGCCCGAGCAGGACGAATACGATCAGGGCGGCACTGACCGCTGCGAGCGGGATGATGGGCATGTCGCGCTTCCTCCGCCGGTGTGATCCGGTTCAGGTTCCAGGGTCTGCGCGATGGCGCACTCTCAGTCCGGAGACTCCCCTGGCGACGTGGGTTCAGATTGTTGGAAGGCCTGAGTATGCCGACCGGCCGGTGGCCGTGCAAATGCAAATGGGGCAGGCTGAACGACCATCAAGGCAGCAGCGGGATGATCCATGGGCAGGCATTGGCGATGGTGGGTCGGGATACCGGCCGTGGCGCTGGCCGCCGTGATGGCGGGCCTGCCGGTGTTCAATGGCTGGCAGGCCGAGCAGACCTGGCAGCACCGGGTCGAGCAGTGGCAGCGCGCGCTCAGCGAGACGGTCGGTGCCGGTGCGACGGCGCGGGTCGTCGACTACCAGCGCGGTCTCTACCGCGCGTCCGTGCGGACCGAGCTGGTGTTGCCGGCGTCGACGATGCCGCCGGCATGGCGCGCCGCCCTTGGGCTGAGTGCCCCGCAGCCGGTGCACTGGGTGCTGGAGCAGACCCTGCGGCACGGCTGGCGGGGTGTGGCCTTTGACGGTCATCTGCAGCCCACCGGCGCGCTGGCGCCGGCGTTTGAGCGGCTTGGCGGCGACGCGGAGAGCATTTCGGTACGCGGGCATCTGGGCTTTGATACCCAGTCAATCGCAGTCCGTGTCCAGCAGCTGGCGGGGGCGCCGGACCTGTTCGAACTGGGTGGGCTTCGGGCAAGCACCGATCTGCGCCCGGTGGCGGGTCGGCCCGGGGCGGCGGGCGTCTGGAGTGGTGACGCACGGCTCGTCATCGACGCGCTCGAGCTGCCCGACGTGGCGCCGCTGCAGGGCCGGGCCGTGGTGGAGTTCGAGCGGATCGACGCCGCGGCGCTGCTGACGCTCAGCGCGGATCAGTGGCGGCCGTCCCTGGCCGCACTGGCCAGCGCGTCACCCCGTCTGTCGCTCGCCGCGTTACGGCTCGAGACCCCGCAGGGGCAGGGACTGAGCGGCGAGGCCAGTCTGCGGATCCGCCCGGCGATGGCCGAACGATTGCACGCCGGTGCCAGCGGAATGGTCCTGTGGGAGGCGCTGCGCCTTGACACCGAGCTGGTCATCGACCAGGCGCTGGTCGCCGTGCTGCCCGGCGAGGTACGGGCGTGGCTGGACCTGGGCCGGGCTTTCGGCTTCCTGCGCCGCCGCGATGGCGACTGGCGCCTGGCACTGGCCGTGGATGAAGGCAGTCTGCGTATCCACGGCCAGACACCGGCCTGGGCCCCGGGCGACTAGGGCTCTGGCCGTCAGCCCGCCGCCGGCCCGCGGCTAGAGGCGCTCGACGCGACGGATCTGCTCGTCAATGCGGGCCAGTGCCGACTCGGTTTCGGCCTGCTTGTCGCGCTCGCGCTGCACAACCTCGGCCGGTGCCTTTTCCACAAACGCGGCATTGTCGAGCTTGCCGCGGGTGCGGGCCAGATCGTCGGCGAGACGGGCGCGGGCCTTTTCCAGTCGGGCCCGCTCGGCGTCGCGATCGATCAGACCGGCCATCGGCACGCGGATCTCCAGGGTGTCCACCAGCGCCAGGGCCGATTCCGGGGCCGCTTCATCAGGGCCCAGCCAATCGATCGAGGCCAGCCGACCGAGAAAGTCCAGTGCGGCGCGATGGTGCTCGACGCGTTGGCGATCGGCGTCGCTGCCGTTCTGCAGGATGACCGGCAGGCGCTTGCCGGGGGCGATGTCCATCTCCCCGCGGATGCGCCGTATCCCCAGGATGAAACGCTGCAGCCAGTCGATTTCGGCCTCGGCGGCGGTGTCGATGCGCTCCGGATCGGCGATCGGGAACGCCTGGGTCATGATGGTCTCGCCGCTCAGGCCCGCCACCGGGGCCACGCGCTGCCAGATCGCCTCGGTGATGAACGGCATGATCGGGTGGAGCAGGCGCAGCAGTCCCTCGAGCACCCGCACCAGGGTGTAGCGCGTGCCGCGGGCCTGTGGCGTGTCGGCATCGCCCTGCAGGGCCGGCTTGCTGAGCTCCAGGTACCAGTCGCAGTACTCGTCCCAGGTGAACTCGTAGATGGCCTGCGCGGCCAGATCCAGCCGATAGCTCTGGATGGCCTCGTTGACGGTTTGCTCGGTGCGCTGCAGCCGGGTGACGATCCAGCGCTCGGCGGTGCCGTAGCTCATCTCGCCCGCGTCGATGCCCTCGAGCCGGTCTTCGGTGTTCATCAGCACGTAGCGTGCGGCGTTCCAGAGCTTGTTGCAGAAGTTGCGATAGCCATCCACGCGGCCCATGTCGAAGACCACATCGCGACCGGTGGTGGCAAGGCTCGCGAAGGTGAAGCGCAGCGCATCCGTGCCATGCTCGGCAATGCCCTCGGGGAAGGCCTCCCGGGTCTGTGCCTCGATGGCCGGCGCGCGCTGGGGCTGCATGAGCCCGGTGGTGCGCTTTTTGACCAGCGACTCCAGGTCGATGCCGTCGATGATGTCGAGGGGGTCCAGCACATTGCCCTTGGACTTGGACATTTTCGCGCCACTGCTGTCGCGCACCAGTCCGTGGATGTATATCTCGCGGAACGGTACCTCGCCGCGGAACTTGAGGCCCATCATGATCATCCGGGCCACCCAGAAAAAGATGATGTCGAAGCCGGTGACCAGCACGCTGGTGGGGTAGAAGCGATTGAGCTCGACGGTCTCCTCGGGCCAGCCCAGTGTCGAGAAAGGCCACAGCGCCGAGGAAAACCAGGTGTCGAGCACATCCTCGTCCTGGCGCAGCGACACCTCGGGGCCCAGGTCGTGACGGGCGCGGATTTCCGCCTCGTCGCGGCCGACATAGACCGCGCCCTCGGCGTCGTACCAGGCCGGGATGCGATGGCCCCACCACAGCTGGCGGCTGATGCACCAGTCCTGGATGTCCTCAAGCCAGTTGTAGTAGGTCTTGGTCCAGTTCTCGGGCACGAAGCGGATGTCGCCGTTGCGCACGGCGTCGAGCGCCGGTCGGGTGATCTCGCGCCAGCCGCCCGGCCGCCCGTTCGACTGGGTCTCGCGGGTCAGATCGACAAACCACTGCCGGGTCAGGAATGGCTCGACCACCACGCCGGTGCGATCACAGCGCGGCACCATCAGGCGGTGCGGGTCGATGCCGTCGAGCAGCCCGGCGGCCTCGAAGTCGGCGACGATGCGCTCGCGGGCCGCGTAGCGGTCGAGCCCCTGGTAGGCCGCCGGCGCATTGGCGTTGATGCGGGCATCCTCGGTGAGGATGTTGATCGGCGTGCAGCCATGGCGCAGACCGACCTCGTAGTCGTTGAAGTCGTGCGCGGGGGTGATCTTGAGACAGCCGGTGCCAAACGCCGGGTCGACGTAGTCGTCCCCGACGATGGGGATCTCGCGGTCCACCAGCGGCAGGCGCACCCGGCGCCCGATCAGTGACTGATAGCGTTCGTCGTCCGGGTTCACCGCGACCGCGGTGTCGCCCAGCATGGTCTCGGGCCGGGTGGTGGCCACCACCAGCCACTCGTCGCTGTCGACGATCGGATAGCGCAGCCGCCAGATCGAGCTCTGCTCCTCGGCCGACTCGACTTCCAGATCGGAGACCGCGGTCTGCAGCACCGGGTCCCAGTTCACGAGCCGCTCGCCGCGATAGATCAGGCCTTCGCGGTAGAGCTGCACGAACACCGCTTCGACCGCCTCGGACAGGCCCTCGTCCATGGTGAAGCGCTCGCGGGACCAGTCCACCGAGGCACCCAGGCGCCGCATCTGGTTCTGGATGGTGCCGCCGGACTGCGCCTTCCACTCCCAGATCTTCTCGACGAATGCCGCGCGTCCCAGGGCGTGCCGATCATGGCCCTCGGCATTGAGCTGGCGCTCGACCACCATCTGCGTGGCAATGCCGGCGTGGTCGGTGCCGGGCTGCCAGAGCGTGTTGTAGCCCGCCATGCGGTGATAGCGCACCAGCACATCCATCAGCGTGTCCTGAAACGCGTGGCCCATGTGCAGCGTTCCGGTGACGTTGGGCGGCGGGATCATGATGCAGTAGGGATCCCCCGACTCGCCGGGCCGGAAATAGCCCGCCTGCTCCCATTGCGCATACCAGTGGGACTCGATGCGGGCGGGGGTGTAGGTCTTTTCCATGGGCGGTGAGCGCTCCTAGTGGTCGATGCGGTGGGTCTGCAGGGCGGCGCCGGCCTGCTGGTAGTCGCGGTATCGTGCGCGGCCGGCCTGGCGGGTCGCCTCGTCAGCGGTGATGATTTCGGCAATGCGGTCGCGCTGCTGCCAGTCGGCGGCCAGCGAGTCGCCCAGGTTGATCAGCAGGGCGCCGGGGCTGTCGGCCTCATTGATCACGATCGGGTTGTCGCCGTCGAGCGCCGTGGTGCCATGGGGGATGAAGCTTGCCTCATCAAAGGTCCACAATGCCGTGTCGAGTCGCTCGGTCATGGCCGCATCGGCGGTGCGGATCCAGACCCGCAGCCCCTCGCGCCAGGCGCGCGCGGCCAGCCGGCAGCAGAAGTGCGTGCGCTGGGCCGGGTCGGCCTGATCCAGGATGTAGAAATCGACGCGCGGCATCATTCGCTCCGGCGCTGTACCATGAGCCGGTCACGGCGATCTGGCATGGATACAACCACATTGCATAAACCGTTACAGATTACCGCAGGCACAGGGTCACTGTCGTGGTCGTGAGGCGCCTGACCCGCTATGTAGGCCGCGAAGTGCTGCTGGCCTGGCTGGGCGTCACCGTGGTGCTGGTGGTGGTGCTGCTGACCAACCGGCTGATCCAGTTCATGGCCGATGCGGCCAGTGGCGACATCCCGCCCGAGGTGATCTTCACCCTGCTGGGGCTCAAGGCCGTCGCCAACCTCGGGGTGGTGCTGCCGGGCAGCTTCTTTCTGGGCTGTGTCATGGCGCTGGGACGGCTCTACCGCGACTCTGAGATGACCGCCATGGCGGGCTGCGGCATCGGCCCCGGCCGGGTCTATACCGGGATTTTCGCCTTTGCGGTACCGCTCGCCGTGCTGGTGGGCGGACTGTCGCTGTCGCTGGGGCCGGCCGCCGAACGTCAAGCCGATCAGGTGCTGGCCAACGCCCAGCAGCAGGCCCGCTTTGGCGGGGTCCAGCCGGGCCGGTTTCTGAGCCCCGGCGACAACGTCACGGTCTATGTCGAGCGCATCGATGATGACGGCACCCTGCGCGGCGTGTTCGCCGAGCGCCGCGTCGAGGGTACCCGCCAGATCTGGGTGGCCGAGCGCGGGCAGCGTCAGATCAACGGCGTGGCACCGGGCGAGTTTCTGGTCCTGGAGGACGGCTGGCGTTACGACGGGCGGGCCGGTCAGGCCGCCTGGCGGGTCATGGAATACGCCGAGCATGGCGTGCGCATCGCCGAGCCGGATCCTGTGGACCCCGGCGTTGGCCGCGATGCCGAGCCCCTCGCCGCGCTCTGGGCAAGCGAGGCGCCGGGCGCGCGGGCCGAACTCCAGCGCCGCCTGTCATTCCCGGTCATGGTGCTGGTGCTGGCGCTGGGCAGTCTGCCCCTGGCGCGTAGCGACCCGCGCAGCGGCCGGTACGGCCGGGTCGTGACCGCCGTGCTGCTGTTCATGATCTATTTCAACCTGCTCTACACCGCCAGCGACTGGCTGGCGAGCGGAGTGATGCCGCGCTGGCTGGGCGTGGCCTGGGTGCATGGTTTGGCGCTGCTGATCGTACTGGCCGCACTGCGGGGGATGCTGGGATGGCAGTGGCGACGGCGGCGGGCGGCATGAACCGGCTCGACCGTTACATCGCCGCCACCGTGCTTGTGGGCGCGTTGATGGGCCTGGTGGTCATCGTCAGCCTCAGCTTTGTGTTCGAGTTCATCGACGAGGCCGATGACATCGGCCGCGGCGACTATGACCTGGCGGCCGCTATGGCGGTGGTGGCCCTCTCGATGGTGCAGCGCGCCTACGAGGCCTTTCCCATGGCCACACTCATTGGTGCGCTGGTCAGCCTGGGAGCGCTCGCCGCCCGCAGCGAACTGATCGTGATGCGGGCGGTGGGCCGCTCCGTGGGCCAGATCGCCCGCGCCGTGGTGGTGGCCGGCATCGGCCTCGCCGTGCTGGCCGGGCTGTTGGGGGAGTTTGTCGCGCCGCCGGCCAATCAGCTGGCCCAGACCATTCGCGCGGAGGCCGCGGGCGGTCGCATCGGCACCGTCGGCGGCGGTCTGTGGGCACGGGATGGCGACTATCGCCTGCGCGCCGACCGCGTGGTGCGCGCCGACCTGCTCGCCGGGGTGCGCGCCTATGAAATCGACGGCAATCAACTCATGCGCATCGTGACGGCGCCGCGGGCGCGGTTCGTCAACGGGCAGTGGCAGCTGCGCGACGCCCGGGTGACCGCGCTGGGCGACTTCCCGATCCGCGTCGAGACCCGCGAGCGCATCACCCTTGGCGGGCAGCTGCGCCCGGCCACCCTCGAGGTGGTGGTGCAGGATGCCCAGGCGCTGCCGGCCCGCGAGCTGTTTCGCTATATCAAGTATCTGCAGGCCAACGAACTGCGCAGTGATCAATATCAGCTCGCCCTGTGGGTCAAGCTTGCGACACCGCTGGCCACGGTGGTGATGCTGCTGCTGGCGGTGCCGCTGGTGTTTGGTTCACAGCGCAGCACCGGGGTGGGGCAGCAGGTGTTTCTGGGGGTGCTGATCGGTCTGGCGTTTTTCCTGCTCAATCGGTTTCTCGGCAACGCCGGGCTGGTCTACGGTCTGCCGCCGGCGGCAAGCGCCCTGGCGCCCACCGGACTGTTCCTGCTGATTGCGCTGGTGGCGCTGCGGCGCGTGCGGTGATCGCCGGCCGGGGCGGATTCAGCGCTTTTTGGGCTCGAGCATCAGATAGGTCTGCGAGAGCCGGTCGTGCCAGGTCAGGCCCTGTCGGTCGATCATCGCCCACAAAAAACCGAGCCCGGCCGGCAGCCACGAGAGCATTGCCGTAAAGAATCGGTGCGTGGCGGCGCGGGTCGTCACCCTCGCGCCGTCGGCATCCACCAGTCGCAGCCGCCAGGCCTTCATCCCCAGCGTGTTGCCGCCCCAGACCCAGAAGCCGATGAAAAACGCGTACGCCACCGCCAGCAGATACACGCGGAACAGCGCGTCGCCGGCGGGTGCCGCTTCACCCCCTTGAAACGCGATCCACAGGGCGCCTGCACCCATCCACAGCGCGATCAGCAGCATGCCGTCGTAGAGAACGGCGGCCAGGCGGCGCAGGAGGCTGGGACGGTTTTCCGGGGAGATCATGCTCGAGAGGATACGGGTTTTGCGGGGTGTGGGCGACACTGGTGGGGCTATGAAGGACCGTCGTCATTCCGCCACTTTCAGTCAATTTCCATGCAGCGCGTCCGTAAGCGATAACGCAGCGCCGTTCCCCCCGAAACATGGCGGTAGCGCACCACCGCACCAATGCGAAATTCCGATACGGCAAGGCCCTGCGGGCTCTTCTCATCCGGTAGCGTCAACGTGATGGTTGCGTGATCGGCGGGAAAACGGGTTTGCTCCTCCCGTGTTCTGATAATGAGCTCAACGAGCCGCAGATAATGCTTATCATGATCGGTCCGGGCGGCCACATCGATGGCGAGCGTCACCCGGCTGCCGGGGACGCCTGCAACACGGACAACCGCTACGCCACTGGGCCCCTGGTGCACCAGACCACTCCCGGTTGCCGCAACGCCATTGCGGGGATGCAGCTCCAGGAACCCATGCGCGCCGGGCCGTGTGCGCAGCGTGCCGAGGGATAGGTCGGTTTTCTTTTCTACCTCAACGCCCTCGCATCCCGTCGTGTGCCCGGGCGGGCTTGTGACTGATAGCAAAAGCCCAAGCGCGATGCCCCACAGGAGAGTCCATGGATGAAGACCGCCCCGGATGATCATCCGTCATGACTCCGGCGGCGTGGCTGTCACGGCGACATCAAAGCGTTGTTGCCCCGCGTCAAGCGCCAGATTGACCGGTGGATTCTGCCAGTCGTCAGGAAGTGCGTCCGCACTGATGCGCACCCGCCAGCGCCCCGGGCTGAGGACATCAAACGAAAAATAGCCATCCGAGAGCGAGCGGGTCGCGGTCTGGTCCTGCCCGTCGACCCGCTCGGCGATCACCTCGACGCCCTGGATCGCTGAGCCATCGGCACGTCGCGCATAGCCGGTGACGCTGGCCGCATCGGCGAACGGCATGGTGATCTGGTGGGTGTAGCCGCGGCGTGGCACCAGTTCCAGTCGTGGACTGGCCGTGGTGAGGAACGGGTCGACCATCGTGTCGCGATCAAGCGTGATACGCGCCTTGCGATGGGCCGGGAGACCGGTGATGACGGCACGGCCCGTATCGTCCGTGCGCACCGGGTGGGGTCGGCCATTGACGCGAAAGCCGATCCCCTTCATCGGCCGGTCGCCGGCGCGCGCGGATACCGCTACCGCCCCGGTATCGGCCGCTGACGGTGGCATGAGCACCGGCCCCGTCGCCGGCTCCATGCCGAGCCCAATGGTCATACGAAGGCCCACCGACCAGTCACCCGACTGATCGACGCCTCCTGAGGCTGTGAGGCGTGCCGGGCCAAGTTCATGGCTAAAGTTAAGCCCAGCAGAGGCGTCGCGATCGCCGGTGCCGTGGCTGATCTTTGCGGAAAGACGTGGGGCTTCCATGAACGCATAATCCAGCGATCCACTGACGTTGGTATTGGAGAGATCGCCTACCGATCCGCCATTAGCCGTCAATCGGGTTCTCGCCGAGAGCTTGCCATGCCGATAGGCGGCGAGAAGTCGATAGCGGGTACGACGCCGATCCGATGCCCTTGTTTGTGAGAGTGTATGGGAGAGCCGCAGGGCGGCGATCGAGTGGCGCCAGTCGAGCTCGTACTCTTTCAAATCGCCACCGGAGTCGAATCGGCTGAGGGTGAGTTCAAGGCGCAGCGACCCAAAATCGAGGTCGCCGATCCCACCCAGATTGCCGCCTAGTCGCAGCCGCAGCCGATCGTCAATGAGGCGGCTGCGCGACTCACGCCCGGTGGTCAGGAACCCATCGGTGTAGTGACGGTAGCCCGCGGACACGCCAAAGCCGGCTAACAGCGGAAACCTTAAGTCGAGTTGTTGGGCACTGGCACCGTCGCGCTGATGGAGACTCACCAGTTCCGTGCGCACCACCCCGAGGTCAGGTTGCAGGGCAAAACCGCCGGTAGCCCGCTCGACATCGCCGGTTGGTTCACCGTCCAGCGTCACGGGCGCATCGTCGTAGCGTGGGCTGAACCGCGACCATGGATCCTTGTCGAGGCTCATCAGTGCGCTTGCGGTCAGTCCATTGGTGATACCGAAGTCGCCGCGCAGGCGGACATGATCACCGGGTGCACTGTTCCCATCATTAAGTTCGATGGTCGAGCGTCCGGTCTGCGTGACGCTGCCTCGAAAATGACGCTCGCTGGCCCTGAGCTGACTGGCAGGGATCGTGCGCTCAACCTGGCGCTCCTCAACTTCACCGGAGGGTCCGTAGAGCACAACACGTAGACGGTTGGCGCCATACCCGAGCGGCACATCCTCGAATTCATAGCGCCCATCGGCGTCGATTGTCTGGAAGTCGATCAGCGCCGAGCCGCGATAGAGCTCGGCGTCCCAACCCGGCAGGGCATCCCCTTCAATGCGGATGACATCGAACAGTTCAGGCCGTGAGCGCGGTGCCGTACTAAAGCGCAGGCCGCGGCCCTGCGCTCCACCCCCCGCGAGCGGCATTCGCAGGCCACTGACATCGCCAAAGTGCAGACGATAAAGCCCGTGGATGCCGAATGCCCTGCCAGACGGCGATTCACGACCAGCCCGCCAGCGCAGTGTTTGCAGCCCCCCGCGGTCATTACCGCTGTAGAAGATTTGGTTGGAGACGTAGCCTGCCTCGACATTGAATGACCCGCTCGCACGCAGAGGCAGGCTCGAGGCCGATTCATCGGCCGTCGTGCTCATCTGCAGCGTGCCTCGGGGTGTGCCCCAGGCGCTATAGGGGGCATCAAAGCGGTGGTAGCGGCTCTCCGTCGCGACACCAGGACGATCGAAATCGCGCCAGCGTTGCTCACGTAGCACCCGCAGATCCACAGGCAGCGGGCGCTCGCTTTGCAGACGAACGGAGAGGCCGTTTTCACCAAGGCTTGCGGCAATACCAAACCATCGCTCGACACGCTGTGACTGAACGTACAGGCGGCCATCGCGCTGGAAGATTGCCTCGGCCGGCCAGGGCTTTTGTGCGTTCCCAACACTCAATCGGCGGGTGTTGATGTCGATCTCGACCGACGGCCGCTCCGCGCCGAGCGACAGTGCATAGCGCCCATCGCGAGCGGAACCGGCCTGCCCCTCACCCGCGCGAACAATGGCCTCAATGGGTAACCAAAGCTGTCCCGAGGAGGACTCGTAGACATCATGGAAGTCGGGGATCGAGCGACCGTTGAGCGTCATTTCGACCAACAGGGGCGTCAACTGCGGACTCGTGGACGCCGCCTCCTCGCTCGCCCTTGCCGCCATGGCAGTCACCATTCCCAGCAATAGGACTATTCCGGCGGCACCCCGGCCCATGGCGCGGAGAACCCCCCTCTTGAACCGACGTGATCAGGGCGACACACGCCGGGCAGGCATGCGCTCACTGACACACCGTCTGTTCCGGCTCGCCACGGGCCGGGAATTCGGGCCAGATCTGCAAACAGATCGACTCCTCGAGACCCGTGTCACCGTCACTTCTCGGCACCCGGACACGCTGTTCATCGACCGTGTTGCCCATGCGCAGCCGGCCGCTTGTGTAGCGCTCGCCGCTCGACGCGCCGACAAGGGCCACCGTCCCGATAAAGCTGATCGCTTCAGGCGGTTTGCTGACCGTGAAATACCCGTGAGTGTCCCCATCATCCGGCGATGGCGTGAATTCGCCGACGCTCAACGAGGGCGAATCGACGTTGTGACGGATGTAGACCGTGACCGGCAGCACAGGCTGCAGGGCAACACCGACCGACAGCCCCTGCTCGCCTTCCTCTGACTCGCTGTCACCAAAATCCGGTTCGTAGTCCACCTCGCGGGACTGGACGGCGAGCCGCACGATGTACTCACCGGCCGGCAGATCCGCCGGTGGACGAAAGACCATCCGCAACGGCCGTGAGCGGTTTGCGGGCACCACGGTGCGCTCGGGCGCCCACCGCAGGTAGTCCTGCCCGTCATTGACCTCGTCCGGGAGGTCATCCGGACGCACCTCGAACTCCACCGGCGACGGTGTCATGCTGAGCAAATCGATTTGCCCTGATCGAGACCTTTCATCGAGGACCAAAACGCTATCGGTGACAGAGACCGAGATGCCATAAGAGGCAACCGGCACCATCAAAGCTGCCCCTAAAAGACAACGCACGGTAATCGCGCCGATGCGAGGAACCAAATCCCTAACTGATTGATGATTACACAACTCTACTACAACTCCTTGCTACATCGACCCGCTCCTCTACGGCTTGGAACAGGGGACTCATCGGCAGGTGCGATTTAATGGGCCTGATTTGCCCACCACCACAATCCGGGCGGTACCGCCCCAAAAACCATAATTGACGCCAGTACTTTACCGTCTACACGGCTCATGGCGACCGTCCCAACGCTCTGTCTGCCGGTACCGACAAACTACTGGCACTATGCGACCTTTGAAGCATTAACATCACGTCTTTTGTTGGGGTGAGTTCTTCGCAGAAGAACAGGTGGCAGTTCCCGTCATCCACCGGCTCATCCACCACTCGCATAACCTCAACCTGGGTGGTGGGAGCTACGCGCTGAAGGAGAAAACTGCCGGCTCACCGCCGGGCTCCGGATCAAAGTTGATGTCCGTACAGGCGGTTGAAACTAATGGCCGTTGACAACAGGAACCAAACGCATAGAAGCGTAGCCAGACGCCGTGATAAAACCGCAGAATAGCGCCAGCGAGGGGTTGCATGGAATGTGGTATCAATCGATCCAATTTGCCGTCCATAGCCGTCCCCTGCATACACACAAGACACGTTGTCCATACATGCGGTACACGCCATCCACAAACCGATGTGAACCACCTACATCTCTTGCCCTCGCTCAGCGCCTACCATAACGATTCTTCAACAGACGTATATCGGTAGATTGCCCGTCAAGTATTGTCAGTGACTATCACCGTGATAGTGGCCGAATGCTCGCCGTAGTTCTGCTCAGCAAGACTGTCTGGAATAGAGATCTCCCCACCTATATTAAAAGATCCACCCCCGTTCGCATCTGTGGTGACAACCGTCGATGTTACCTTTGGCGCTATAGTCAGCGACCCTGGAGTCGTGACTGAAGCATCACCTTCGCTCCCAAGATTAACCGCTTCGGTGCCGTCAGTGGCCAAGTTCGATCCATCAGATTTCTGAAAGGTTATGTCGAGCCCAGTGCTGTCCGGGCCATCAGAGACGGTGCACGTTCCCGGCTGTGACCCCTCGCCAAAAGTCACCTCATCCTGTGTGCCGCCTGTATTGAGGCCACCATCTGCAGGGGCAAAACTAATTACAGTGCTGCCGCCGGTTCGGCTTCCGGTCGGCAGGAACAGTTCTCCGAACTTGAGCGGTGTGCACGTAATAGTCATTACTGGCGATAACGTCACTTCTAAGTTCGTCGTCGTATCAGCGTTATTCGCCAAAACATTTGATGAAACCAGCATGAGTGCGGCGACGCCTCCGGCTACGATGGTGCGCTGCGGGCTAATTGCGTTGCGTTTCATGATTGACTCCTCTCTATCACGACTTTTCAGTCATAACCGTCATCCGGTAATAACTGAACTCAGAAGTGACGTTAGAGCACCATCAACAGAGAACCTTACAACCCCTTACTGTGGCAGAGGATGTAGGCTGGGATGCCGTGTAGGTAGGGAATGGGCCCCTTCGGGCATGGCCGGGGCGACGGGAGGGCGGATAGCGTGAAACGGCATGACAGCCGAAAGCCGAAGCAACGACGTTAGCGCGGGGGTGATCGCGCCATTCCGTCGCCTCGATGACGGCGTTATCGGGGTCATGGTTGTGCTCGCGATCATGCTGATGCCGGTGGCGGCCCTGGCGGATGATCCAGCCATCGACCCGACCGAATACCTCATCACCAAAGCGCCAGCGATACCCGGCGAACGGGCGGATTGGCAGCCGTACCAGATTGGACAGACACTCGGATTTGTCGAGGGATCTGTCTGGATGAGGCTCGGGTTTGCAGCGCCCGGTGCAATGCCCGATAACCCCTGGCTGCTTATCCGGCCAGTCCATCTCGACCACATCACGATCTATCGCGATACAGCGACGCCGACGCCCCGGCTCATCGCCGGCGACCGGCAACCAACGGCCGGAGGGATCGTCCCGAGCACCTACGCATTGGCCCTGACGGACGCGGACATCGCCGAAGGCCTGCTGATCCGCTTCAACTCACACAATCTCATGCAGCCTCACCTGAAAGTGCGATCACAGACCGCGTTACAGGGCGAAGGGACAGCATTCTATCTGCTGATCAGCATCGCGATCGCAGCCACGCTGTTCTATCTGCTCTGGGCAGCGACGGCAATGATTGCCTCGCCCACACCGCTGGTGGCGGCGTTCATCGCCCGGCTGTCGCTCTATCTGCTGACCCTGCTCATTCACACCGGACTCACGCGGCCATTCTTCGGCGAAGGGGCTATCCTTACGCAGGACCTCGCACACAACGCCACCGCGCTTACATATATCACGGTGGCACAGGTCTTTGATTTGATGCTGCTGCGCGAGATTGGCGGGCGCTGGGCGACACGGCTTTTTGCTGGTGTGATCGCAGTGAGTGCGCTCTCGAAACTGTTAGCCTTTGGCCTTGGTGCTGTCCCGCTGGCGCTGCAGATCAATAACGCCTCAGCACTGGCGACGTTGGTGCTTGCGCTGGTGCTTACTCCCTTTTGTCGGCCGTCGGGCAGAGCGGTCTATGTCATTAACCGCGGCACGCTGGCGATCTATTTCCTGCTCCAGGCATTCCCCCTCGCGTTGCTGTTCGCCGGCACGCTCATCGAGAGTGCCTGGTTTGCCCGACTCCTGGAGTTCTCTTTCATCAACTACGCCGTTCTGCCCGGCGCCTACATCGCCTGGATCCTCTTTCGCCGCCAGCAGGTGATCATCCGGCAGCGGAATACGCTTGCGGAACGTTCCCGGCTGCTGCAGGCCCGCTCAAAAGAACAGAGCCTGCGGCGAAAGGAAATGGGGGAGCTCCTCGAGATGCTCTCCCACGAGGTGCGCACTCCCTTGGCAACGCTGCGTCTCGCCCACCACATGGACGCCCTCGATGGCGCAACCGTGGGACGCGCCACGCAGGCAATCGATCATGCGCTGCGTCAGGCCGACCGGGTCGAAGAACTCGAGCGGGGGCGGTTGCAGGTACGCCCGCAACCGCTTGAGTTGGGTGCGCTTGTCGATGCGCTCGGTGAGGAGCGCGGCGTACACCTGGAGCGCGAGGGTCAGCCCACGATCGTTCAGGCGGATCCTGAGCTGCTCCGCGTCGTGCTCTCAAACCTCATCAGCAATGCTGGTAAGTACGGACTACCGCCCCATCCCGTCATGGTGTCCATCGAGCAGAGTGCCGAGGTGGTGACCCTGCGGCTCTCCAATCGCGTTGAACGCGGAACGGAACCGGATTCGAGCAGGGCGTTTGAAAAGTACTACCGGGCGGAGCGTGCAAGCGGGCAATCCGGCACGGGGCTCGGCCTTTATATCGTCCGACAGCTCAGCGAGCGGATGGGTATTGATGTCGAGCTGGTCGCAGGGGACGGGTGCGTTTCCGTCATCCTTACCCTGCCGTCACCGGCAAGCGAGAATCGCAGGCAACCCGAGGAAGATCATGACCGTCATCGCACTGGTTGAAGATAATATCGAACTGCAGGAACTGACCGCCCGCTTCCTGCGCGGTCAGGGGTATCAGGTTGTGGGGGTGGCCGCAGCCGAGGAACTCGCCGAACTCACTGAGACCCCGGATTTCTACTTGATCGATCTCAACCTGCCGACCGTCAGTGGCTATGAGCTCATCGCGCGAATCCGCCAGACAGCGCCCAACGTCGGGATCATCGTGACCTCCGCGCGTGAGCGTACTGAGGACATCACTCGAGGCTATGAAATCGGCGCAGACGTCTATCTGACCAAACCAATCGACCCCGACCTTCTGCTGGCTGCCGTGAAACGACTCGAAAAACGGACACTGCACTCACCGGATCGTCCTGATACCGCTATTGTCCATCAATCCTGGCGAGCGCTCAGGCGGGGCAGTGAGGAGATTCGCCTGTCCGAAGCCGAATGCCGTCTCCTGTACCAGCTCAGCCTGGCCGGCACCGATGGACTCGAGCGCTGGGAGGTCATGGAACTGCTCGGCATGGATCTGGACCAGGATGCCCAGAATACCCTCGAAGTCCGCATTACCCGGCTTCGCGGCAAGCTCCGTGCGGTCGGCCTGCGCGGCGAGGTCCTCGGGGCTGTCCGCAATCGCGGTTATCGATTAACTGCGAATCTTGAGTTCTTGTAAACAGATTCTGGCGGCGGGGCTTTAAGTGGTTGATTGAATGGTGCTCCCACGGGGATTTGAACCCCGGTTTCCGCCTTGAGAGGGCGGCGTCCTTACCGCTAGACGATGGGAGCAATGTCGTTTCAAGCCCATGCTGTGGCCGTGATCGGCGTCCTCAGCACAGCCTGTTATTATACGGCCTCGTTGTTCACGCACAAGAGGCTGAGTTCAGACCGTGACCGTCACGCAAGCCCAGGGGGTCGACCCCACCATCATCACCCGCGATCAGCATGTGATCTCGCGGGCACAGATCAGTGACAAGGCGCTGAGCGTGCTCTATCGGCTTAAGAATGCCGGTTATGGCGCCTACCTGGTGGGCGGCGGCGTGCGCGATCTGTCGCTGGGCCGCGAGCCCAAGGACTTTGATGTGGCCACTGACGCCACGCCTGACGAGGTGAAGGCGCTGTTCCGCAACTGCCGACTGATCGGCCGACGGTTTCGTCTGGCCCACGTGCACTGGGGGCCCGAGATCATCGAGGTGGCGACCTTCCGGGCGATGACCCCGGACGCCGACTCGGGGGACAAGGACCATGTGGTCGAAGACGGCCTCGTCCTCCGCGACAACGTCTACGGGACCATTGAAGAGGACGCCCTGCGGCGCGACTTCACCATCAATGCCCTTTACTACAATATCGCTGACTTTTCGGTGGTGGACTACGCCGGCGGTATGGCCGATCTGCAGGCCGGCCGCCTGCGACTGATCGGCGATCCGGCGGTGCGTTATCGTGAAGATCCGGTACGCATGCTGCGCGCGGTGCGGTTCGCCGCCAAGCTGGGCTTTACCATCGATTCGGCCACCGCCGCGCCGATCCCGCGCATGGCCGATCTGCTCGACGACATTCCGCCGGCGCGGCTGTTCGACGAAGTGCTCAAGCTGTTCATGGCCGGCCAGGGGGTGGAAACCTTCGAGGCGCTGCGCCACCACGGCCTGTTCCGGTATCTGTTCCCGGCCAGCGATACCGCCCTGGATGATGACGATCACGGCCAGCTCATCACCTTTGTGGCCCGGGCGCTGGAGAGCACCGACGCGCGCGTCAACAATGACCGCCCGGTGACGCCCGCGTTCCTGTTTGCCGCGCTGCTGTGGCCGGCCATCCTCGGGCAGCTGCCGGCCGCTCGGCTCGAGCCGGGCATCGACCCGGAGCTGTTCGAGCAGTCGGTCACCGAGGCGCTGGAGCGACAGCTTCGGCAGGTGGCCATCCCCAAGCGGTTTGCCCTGCCGATGCGCGAAATCTGGGCCCTGCAGCCACGCTTTCACTCGGCATCCGATAAAAAGGCCCGTCGACTGTTCTCGCACCCGCGCTATCGGGCGGCCTACGACTTTCTGCTGCTGCGCCGTGATGCGGGGCTGGTGGACCCGGAGCTGGCGGATGCCTGGCAGCGTTATACCGAAAGCAGCGAAGACGCGCCGCCACCCACACCGGCCCGCCGGCGTCGGCGCGGTGGCCGCCGGCGGGGTCCTGCGCCGGACGCGGGGGACGGATGAGCCGGGCGTTTGTCGGTATCGGCAGCAACCTCGATGGTCCCGGGGCGCAGGTGCGGGCCGCCATTGAGGCCCTCGACGGCATTGCCGGGACGCGCTGTGTGGCGGCGTCACGGCGTCACCGCAACCCCCCCATGGGGCCCGCCGATCAACCCGATTACGTCAATGCGGTGGCAGCGCTGGAGACCGGGCTCGATCCGCAGGCGCTGCTGACCCGGCTGCAGGCGCTGGAGGCGGCCGCCGGGCGGGACCGCTCGGGGCGGCGCTGGGGGCCGCGGCCGCTCGACCTGGATCTGTTGGTCTATGATGACCGCCAGATCAGTGCCCCGGCGCTGACGGTGCCGCACCCGGGGATTGCGCAGCGCGCGTTCGTACTGGTGCCCTGGGCGGAGATCGCGCCGGACTGGCGGATTCCGGGGCTGGGCCGGGTGAGCGAGCTGGCCGCCGCGCTGGATGGCGCCGAACTGACGGTGGAGGAGGACTGACAGCATGAGCCGGACCGTCACGCTTGCAACCCTGCGTCGGATGAAAGCCGAGCAGGCGCCCATCGTCGCCCTCACGGCCTATGACTACAGCTTTGCCCGCCAGGTGGACGCCGCCGGCGTCGATGTGGTCCTGGTGGGCGATTCGCTGGGAATGGTCATGCAGGGCCACGCCAGCACCGTGCCGGTCACCCTGGCCGACATGGTGTATCACACGCGCTGCGTGGCCCGGGGGCTCGAGCGCGCCTATCTGATGGTGGACCTGCCGTTTCTCAGCGACACCGATGATCGCGCCGCCCTCGGAAGCGCCGCCCGGCTGATGAAAGAAGGGGGCGCGGACATGGTCAAGGTCGAGGCGCATGCCGCCCAGGCGCCGGTGGTCGAGGCGCTGTCCCGGGCGGGTGTGCCGGTCTGCGCCCATTTCGGCCTGCGACCGCAGCGGGTCGGTCAGCTCGGGGGTTACCGGGTGCAGGGCCGCGACGAGGCCGGCGCGCAGCAGGTGCTTGACGATGCGCGGGCGCTGGAAGCCGCCGGCGCGGATGTGCTGCTGGTTGAATGCCTGTCGGCGGCGGTGGCGGCCCGGGTGCGTGAGCAGACCCACCGACCGCTGATCGGCATTGGCGCCGGCGCCGATTGCGACGGCCAGATCCTGGTGCTCCAGGACATGCTGGGGATCACCCCCGGGCAGCCGCCGCGCTTCAGTCACGATTTTCTGGCCGATACCGGCCGCATCCAGACGGCGCTCGAGGCCTATGTCGAGGCGGTGCGGACGCGGCAGTTTCCCCAGCTCCAGCACACGTTCGAGTAGCCCATGCAGATCGGATCCGATGCGGCCGCTTTGCGCGCGCAGGTGGCGGAGTGGCGCCGCAACGGCGAGCGAATCGGTTTTGTGCCCACCATGGGCAATCTCCATGGCGGCCATCTGGCCCTGATCGATGAAGCGCGCCGGCGCAGCGATCGGGTGGTGGCGAGCATTTTCGTCAACCCGACGCAGTTCGCGCCCGGTGAGGATTACCAGAGCTATCCGCGGACCTGGACGGCGGACTGTGAGGCGCTGCGGGCGCACGAGACCGACTGGCTGTTCGCGCCCGACGTCGGGACGATCTACCCGGACGGGCCGGGCCTTCGCACGCGGGTGGAGGTCCCGGAGCTCAACGACATCCTCTGCGGGGCATCGCGGCCGGGGCACTTCACTGGCGTGGCCACGGTGGTGACGAAACTGCTCAACATCGTCCAGCCCGATCTGGCCGTGTTCGGCCTCAAGGATTATCAGCAGTATCGGGTCATCTGCCGGCTGGTGGATGACCTCAGCCTGCCGGTGGAGATCGTCGGCGGTGCGGTGGCGCGTGAGTCGGACGGCCTCGCGATGAGCAGCCGCAATGCCTATCTGCAACCCGCCGAGCGGCAGCGGGCGCCGGTGCTCTACCGCACCCTCTGCGCCCTGGCTGACCGGCTGCAGGCCGGCGAGACCGACTTCGAGCGACTCCTGGCCGACGGCCGCGCACGGATTCATGAGGCGGGCCTGACGGTGGATTATCTCGAGATCCGGCGGGCGGAAGACCTGGCGCCGGCCGGGCCGCACGATCGCGAGTGGGTGATTCCAGTGGCGGCTTACCTCGGTCGTGCGCGGTTGATCGACAATGTGCGGGTGACTCGCCCGTCTTCCGGATAAGGGGGCAAAGGATGCAGACACTGGAGGCGATCGATGCCTGGCAGGCCCTGTGGGCATCGCGCGACCGGCTTGCCGAGCAGTCCATCAATGGCCTTTTTGCCGCGGATGCCGGGCGATTCGAGCATTTTTCGCTGACCGCCGCCGGCATCCTGCTTGACTACAGCAAGCAGCCGATCGACCGGCAGACCCGTGAGCGTCTGCTCGAGGTTGCGCGGGCGCGGGATGTGGCCGGCCAGCGCGACGCCATGCTCGCCGGCGAGCCGATCAACGAGAGCGAGGGACGGGCGGTGTTGCATACCGCGCTGCGGGTCCCGGACGTCGGGACTGGCTGGGCGGCGCCGGCGATCACCCGCGAGGTGGCCACTACGCGCTCGCGCATGGCCGAACTGGCGGCGGCCATCCGTGACGGCCGCCGGACCGGGGCAACGGGCCAGCCCATCGAGCATGTCATCAATATCGGCATCGGCGGCTCGGATCTGGGGCCGCGGCTGGTGCTGGAGGCGCTGGCGCCGCTGGCGGATGGCCCGACGGTGCATTTCGTCGCCAACGTCGATGGCGTCGAGTGGCAGCAGGCCATGGGCCAGTGTGATCCCGAGCGCACCCTGGTGCTGGTGGTCTCGAAGAGTTTCGGCACCGTCGAGACCATGGCCAACGCCCACGAGGCGATGGCCTGGCTGCGGCGCAGCGTGCCGTCTGACACGGTCCTTGAGCGCCAGGTCCTGGCGATCACGGCCAACCTGGATCGGGTGCGCGAACTGGGTCTGGATCCCGAGCTGGCGCTGCCCATGTGGGACTGGGTCGGCGGGCGTTACTCGCTGTGGTCGGCGGTGGGCTTTGCGATCATGCTGGCGATTGGTCCCACGGCGTTTGACGAGCTGTTGGCCGGGGCGCATGCCATGGACCGGCATTTCGCTGAAGCGCCGCTTGAGTCGAACATGCCGGTGCTGCTCGGCCTGGTTTCGATATTCAATGGCACGCTGCTGGGTCGGCGCAGCCAGGCGGTGGTGCCCTATACCGAGCGCCTCGGTCGATTGTCCGCCTATCTCCAGCAGCTTGTCATGGAGAGCAACGGCAAGTCGGTGGACCGCGCGGGCCATCCGGTCAGTATCCCCACGGCGGGGGCCATCTGGGGGCAGACCGGGACCCCGGGGCAGCATGCTTTCTTCCAGGCGCTGCATCAGGGGACCGACGTCGTGCCGGTGGATTTTGTGGGTGTGGCCCGTCCGGTGGCCGGCGAGCGGGGTGATCCCCTTGCCCTCACCGCGAACCTGTTCGCGCAGAGCCAGGCGCTGATGCAGGGCCGCGGCGACGCCGACATGCCCCCGGCGCGGCGGTGCCCCGGCAACCGGCCGAGCAACACCATCCTGCTCAAGGCACTGACGCCGGCCACCCTCGGCGCGCTCATCGCGCTCTATGAGCATCGTACCTTCGTCGAGGCGGCCGTCTGGGGGATCAACGCGTTCGATCAGTTCGGTGTTGAGCTGGGGAAGGTGCTGGCCGACGAGCTCAAGCCCCTGATCGCCGGCGGTCAGGCCGCTGAGGGGGTGGATGGCTCCACCGCGGGGCTCATCGCCCGCTACCGCGACTGGCGGGGTTAGGTTAGGCGCTGGGCCTGGCGCGCCGTCGGCAGGGTCAGGCGTGCGCGCAGCCCCGGGTGGGCATTCTCCAGCCTGATACGGCCTCCCGCGCCTTCGACGATCTCGCGGCAGATGGCGAGGCCGAGGCCCGTGTCCCCGCTGCGCTCGTCAAGCCGCGCCCCTCGATCGAGTAGCTCGGTGAGGGCCGACTCGGGCAGGCCGGGACCATCATCCCGCACGCTGACCTCGATCGACCGGGTATCCCTGATCCGGGTGCGGACCACCACACGTCGGCTCGCATGGCGGGCGGCGTTCTCCAGCAGTGCGCCCAGCGCTTCGGCAAGATCCGCCGGATCCAGTGCCACCGGCATCGGCGTGGCGGTCGTCGCCGATGTGTCCCAGTCCAGGCGGGCACCCGCCGGCGTGCGCATAATGACATCGGCCACCGAGGCAATGACCGCGGGGACATCGCTGCTGGCGCGGCCGGCGCGGGCCGCGACCCGGGTGCGCGTGAGCTCGCGATCGACATGCTCATGCATCCGGCCGACGATCTGCTCGATGCTCCCGGCGGTGTGTTTCTGACCTGCCTGGCGTAGCCGCTGGCTTTCTCCGAGCAACGCCTGGAGCGGCGTTTTCAGTCCGTGGGCGAGATCACCGGCCCGCTGCCGGGCGGCCTGCATTTCCGCCTCACGGGCGGCGAGCAGTGCGTCGAAATCCGAGGCGAGCGGGCTCACCTCGTTCGGGAAATCCTCGCCCAGGCGCTCGGCATCGCCTGTGCGGATCGCCGAGAGGCGCCGGCCAAGCTCGCCGAGCGGGCGCAGGCCGATGCGAAGCTGCAGCCAGCCGGCGGCGATCAGTGCGAGTGCAAGCAGCGCGAGATAGGGCAGCAGATCCCCGGCAAAGTCGCGGGTCGCCGCGCTCAGCGCCTTCCGGTCCATCGCCAGCAGGAGGGTCACGATGTCACCACCCAGTGAGGGAGAGAGCACGACGCTGCGCTCCACGCCAAGGAGGCGTCGGCCGTCGGGTGCCCGCAGGTCGCGTAATACCGCGAGTCCGTCCGTGGGCGAGATGGCGGGGAGTGTGAGCTGCCAGTCCCAGAGTGACCGCGAGCGGAGCGTCCCCTCGGCGGAATCGAGCTGCCAGTAAAGCCCACCATAGGGCTGCCGAAAGCGTGGGTCGGCGGGTTGGCTGCTGAGGGTCAGCGCGCCGTTTGGGGTCTGCTCCAGTGCGCCAAGCACCTGGTTCAGGTGGGTTTCCAGCTCGCCGACAGCGCGCCGCTCGACATGGGCGGCGAACAGCAGGGTCAGACCCCATCCGGCGAGTGCAAGGCTGAGGCAGATGGCAACCGCACCCGCCAGCGCCAGGCGCAGGCGCAGCGAGCCGCGGGTCACCCGGCGCTCCCGCGCAGGTAGTAGCCAAAGCCGCGACGGTTGCCGATGACCCCCGCGCCCATCTTCCGACGGAGGCGGGTGATGACCGCCTCGATGGCATTGGCGTCGCGGGATTCATCATCGCCATAGAGATGTTCGAGCAACTCTGTCACAGGGACGGTTCGATTCCGGTGGTGGAAAAGGTAGGCCACCAGCCGGTATTCGAGGGCGGTCAGACTCACTGGCGTGCCCCGTTGTGTGACGCGCATCTGATTGGTGTCGAGGCGCAGGTCGCCGAGCGTCTGGATCGCGCTGCCATGGCCGGCGGCCCGACGCACCAGGGCGCGCGCCCGGGCCACAAGCTCCTCCATGTGGAAGGGTTTGGGCAGATAGTCATCGGCGCCGGCCTCGATACCCGCCACCCGCTCGCTCCAGGTGCCGCGCGCGGTCAGTACGAGCACGGGCATGCCACGGCCGTTGTCGCGCCACTGGCGCAGGATGCTGAGGCCATCCAGTGATGGCAGGCCGAGATCAAGCACGATCAGGTCATAGCCTTCCGTATCGCCGAGGAATAGCGCCTCGTTCCCATCGCCGCAGGATTCGGCGAGAAAGCCGGCGGCGGTCAGGGCGTCGCCGAGATCAGTGCGGATGAGCGGATCGTCTTCGACCACCAGTACGCGCATCAGTCGTCCTCGCGCTCGACTTCGAGGATCTCCCCGGTGGCGGCATCCAGCTCGATCTCCAGCAGATAGCCATCCTCGTCGAGTAGCTCCAGTTCGTAGCGATACCCGTCGTCCTCCATCTCAAACTCCGTCTCGAGGACATTGCCTGGGTACTGCTCGCGGACGCGCGCCAGGATGGCGGTCAGCGGCAGCACTTCGCCGCGCTCAAGCGCTTTGCGGGCGCGTGTGTGGTCGTCATCGGCATAGACCGCAGTGGCGGCGAGCAGCGCGACCACGAGCAGGGCCGGTATCGCATTTCTCATGCCGCCAGTGTAGCGCGCCGCCGCCTGACAGATCCCTGACAGCCCCCGTCAGGCTGCGGTCAGTCGCCGGGTGGCAGATTGGGTCCCGCAGCAAGGGGCTGCACTCGCAAAATTCGTAAGGAGTATCAATGATGAATCGCAATCGAATGATCCCGGGCCTCGCAGGTGGTCTCGCCGTTGCCGTGCTCGTCAGTGCCGGCATTGCCATGGCCGATGGCGATGATCGCCATGATCGGGACGACGACATGCCGCGTGATGGCTGGATGAGCCTCCTCGAGGTGGCCGAGCAGCTCGAATCCCAGGGTTATACCCCCTATGAGATCGAGATCGATGACGGGGCTTACGAGGTCATGATGATCGATGGCCAGGGCATGGTGATCGAGACCGATATCGACCCGACTACGGGTGAGCCGCTGCAGCGGCGCCGGGACGACTGAGCCGCTCCAGCGCCCAGGTGACGTGCTCGCGCACCATGGCCGAGGGATGTTCGAGGCGCTCGCGCAGCGCCTCGATGGCGTCGGCGTCTGCGGGCCCGTTGCCAAGCGCCACCGCGAGGTTGCGCAGCCAGCGCTCGTGACCCAGTCGGCGGATGGCCGAGCCCTCGGTGCGCTTCAGGAATGTCGCCTCGTCCCAGCGAAACAGCGCCACCAGCGAGGCATCCTCCAGCCCGTGGCGGGGATGGAAATCCGCCTCATCCGTTGGCTGGGCGTAACGATTCCAGGGGCAGACCGCCTGGCAGTCGTCGCAGCCGAACACGCGATTGCCGATGGCAGGGCGCAGGTCTTCGGGGATGCTGCCCTCATGCTCAATGGTCAGGTACGAAATACAGCGCCGGGCGTCGAGCTGCTGCGGGCCGGTGATGGCGCCGGTGGGGCAGACATCGATGCAGGCCCGGCAACTGCCGCACAGATCATCCACCGGTTCGCTCTCGGGCAGGGGCAGATCCGTGAATATCTCGCCGAGAAAAAAGTACGACCCGGCGTGGCGGTTGAGGACCAGCGTGTTCTTGCCGATCCAGCCCAGCCCGGCGTTGCGCGCCAGGGCCTTCTCCAGCACGGGGGCGCTGTCGACGAATACCCGATAGCCGAATCCCCCCACCGCGGTATCGATCCGGTTGGCCAGTGCCTGCAGGCGCTTGCGCATGAGCTTGTGGTAATCCCGGCCCAGCGCATAGCGGGCGATGAACGCCCGGCGATTGTCGGCAAGGAGCGCGTCGTCGGCCTCGAGATCCGGCGGTCGGTAATCCATGCGCACGCTCAGGATGCGCACCGTGCCCGGCACAAGCCGTTCGGGGCGGGCCCGCTTGACGCCGTGGCGGGCCATCCAGGTCATGGTGCCGTGGCGGCCATCCTGCAGCCAGCGCAGCAGATGGCGCTCGTCTTCAGCAAGCGCCGGTCGCGCCACGCCCACGTCGTCGAAGCCGAGTTCGCTCGCCCATTGGCGGATCGTCGGCAGGAGTCGGGAGCTGTCAAGCGGCTGCGCCATCCACGCAGTTTAACGCCTCGGACGAGGCGGGTGTGAGCACGTTATAATCCCTGTCATGCAAACACTGCCCTATGCCCTCTACACCCCGGCACAGGTCCGCGAGCTCGACCGTCGTGCCATCGAGCACGAAGGCATTCCCGGTCGCGTGCTGATGGCGCGCGCCGGCCGCTCGGCCTGGCAGGCGCTGCAACAGCGCTGGCCGCAACCGGGCCGTCTGCTGGTGCTGTGTGGCGGCGGCAACAACGGCGGCGACGGCTATGTGATCGCCCGGCGGGCGGCCGAGGCCGGCTGGTCGGTTGATCTGTGGGCGCTGACCGATCCATCCCGGCTGGAGGGCGATGCCCGGCGGGCCGCGGAGGCGGCGCTGGCGATTCTCACGCCGATTGACGACCCGCAGCAGGCGCTGGCGGCGGCGGATGGGGTGGTCGATGCCCTGCTGGGCACGGGTCTCGACCGGCCGGTGACCGGCCGCCTGGCGGCGTTGATCGATGCCGTCAATGCAGCGGAGTGTCCGGTGCTGAGTGTGGATGTGCCGTCGGGGCTGCATGCGGCGAGCGGCCGGGTGCTGGGAACGGCGGTGCGGGCGGCGGTCACGGCGACATTCATCGGGCTCAAGCAGGGCCTTTTCACCGGCGATGCCGCCGACCATGTCGGTGAGATCATGTTCGACGATCTGGGCGTCCCGGATGCGGTCCATGCGGGGATGACGCCGGCCGCCTGGCGTTTGCCGGCCGCGGCGCTGGCAGACGCCCTGGGACGGCGGCCGCGGACGGCCCACAAGGGGGCGTTCGGCCATGTGCGGGTGCTGGGTGGCGATCATGGCATGGGCGGTGCGGTACGCATGGCCGGCGAAGCCGCCGCGCGCAGCGGGGCAGGGCGCGTGTCGGTGCTGACGCGGTCGGCCCATGTCGGCGCCGTGCTCGCGGCACGGCCGGAGCTGATGGTCGCGGGCATGGCCGCCGCCGGGTTCGCCGAGGCCGTCATCGCCGGGTCTGACACCGTTGCCCTCGGCCCCGGCCTGGGCCAGGCGGAATGGGGGCGATGCGCCTTTGACCGCGGCATGCAACACGCCGGGGCGCTGGTGGTCGACGCCGATGCCCTCAATCTGCTGGCGGGACAGCCCCGTCACCGCGAGGACTGGATACTGACGCCGCATCCCGGCGAGGCGGCGCGGTTGCTGGGCGTCGACATCCAGGCGGTGCTCGACGATCGCTGGGCAGCGGCGGACGCACTGGTCGAGCGCTATGGCGGTGTGGTGGTGCTCAAGGGCGCCGGCACGCTGATTGCCGACCGGCACCGCCGGCGCGTGGCGGGCGAGGGCAATCCGGGGATGGCCAGCGGGGGCATGGGCGATGTGCTGACCGGCGTGATCGCGGGTCTGCGGGCCCAGGGCTGGCCGCCCTTCGAGGCCGCCTGCCTGGGCGTGCAGGCGCATGCCCGGGCCGCTGACCGGGCGGCCGATGGCGGCGAGCGGGGGCTGTTGGCCGGTGACGTGCTCGCGCAATTGCGTGGCGTCATCAACCCATGACCCGCGCCCGGGGGCACCTTGTCGACGAGGCGGCCACCGAGGCCCTGGGGGCGGCCCTGCACCGCCATCAGCCGGCCAGCGGTTGTGTGCACCTGATCGGCGACCTTGGCGCCGGCAAGACCACGCTGGTGCGGGGTTGGCTGCGGGCGGCGGGTCATGCCGGGGCGGTACGCAGTCCCACCTACACCCTGGTCGAGCCCTATGCCCTGATCGATCCACCGATCTTCCACCTCGATCTCTACCGGCTGGCGGATGCCGAGGAGCTCGAGTTCATCGGCCTGCGTGATTGGGTGGACGCGGGTCTGCTGCTGGTGGAGTGGCCGGCGCGGGGCGCCGGCGTGCTGCCCCCGCCCGGTCTGAGTGTGTCACTGGCCGCCGCGGGCCCGGGTCGGGACGTCACCGTCGAGAGTCACTCCCGCGACTGGCCGACGGCGATGCAGCTGATTCAGGCGATGCAATAGGACATGGCGCTATCCTGTTATGAATGCAGGCATTTCTTGAAATCGTCATCGGCCTGTGGCGTACTCTCAGGCATCATGCGCTTACCTGTCTGGATCATTTCGATCGCCATCGCCCTGGCGATGCTGCCGCTGGCCGGCGCCGCGCTGGGCGCGACGCTGGTCGAGGACGTCCGCACCTGGGACGGGCCCAGTCATACGCGGGTGGTCTTTGACCTGAGTCGGGCACCGGATCACCGCCTTTTTACGCTGACCGATCCGCACCGAGCCGTCATTGACCTGCACGGCGGGCGCATCAGCGCCGACCAGATCGAGGGCATCCGCGACGAGGGGCCGATCCGGCGGGTTCGCAGCGGCCGCCGCGATCAGGGCGTGCGCATCGTCCTTGATCTGAACCGGGCCGTCGCCGCGGAGTCGTTTGCGATGACGCCCAACGACACCGGCGGGCATCGGCTGGTGGTGGACCTCAGCGATCCGCAGCCCAACACGGCCGTCCGCCGGGCCCCGGACCAGGCCGCTGAGCCCTTCGTGGTCGCCATTGATGCCGGGCATGGCGGCAAGGACCCGGGCGCGATCGGGGCCGCCGGCACCTACGAGAAAGGCATTGTCCTTTCGGTGGCGCGCAAGCTTGCCGACCGGATCGACGCCATCCAGGGGCTCGAGTCGGTATTGATCCGCGACGGTGACTACTACATCGGCCTGCGCGAGCGGACCCGCAAGGCGCAGGCGGCGGGGGCGGATCTGTTTGTCTCGCTGCATGCCGATGCCTTCCACGACCGGCGGGTGCGCGGCTCGTCGGTGTTCGTGCTCTCGCGCAACGGCGCGACCAGTGAAATGGCGCGCATGCTCGCCCGGCGCGAAAACCGCGCTGATCGCATCGGCGGCGTGTCGCTGGCCGACAAGGACGAACAGGTGGCCTCGGTGCTGGTGGATCTGTCCCGCGCGCACACGGTTGAAGAAAGCCTGGATGTGGCCGATGTGCTGTTCAATAAGCTCGATACGCTGGGCGATGTTCACGGCACCGGTGTCGAGCAGGCGGGCTTCGCGGTGCTGAAGTCGCTCGATATGCCTTCCGTGCTGGTGGAGCTGGCGTTCATCTCCAATCCCGAGGAGGAGCGCCGGTTGAAGTCGTCGAGCTATCAGCATCAGCTGGCCGCCGGCCTGACCGAGGGGGTCCGCGCCTATGTTGAGCAGACGCGTCCGGCGCTGGCGCTGTCGGGCGGCGACGAGGAATATCGGGTGCGGCCGGGCGACACGCTATCCGACATCGCCCAGCGCCATGCGGTGAGTGTGAGCGAGCTGCGCCGCGCCAACGAGCTGGCGGGCAGCACCATCGTCGCCGGTCATACGCTGCGGATCCCCTGAGCGGCATGGCGATCCAGCGTCTCGCCGCCGAGCTTGTCAATCAGATCGCCGCCGGCGAGATCATCGAGCGACCGGCCTCGGTGCTCAAGGAACTGCTCGAGAATGCCCTCGATGCCGGGGCGCAGAGCATTCAGGTCGATCTCGAGGGCGGCGGGCTGACCCTGATCCGCGTCCGCGACGACGGCCGCGGCATGACCGCGGCCGATCTGCCCCTCGCGGTGGAGTCCCACGCCACCAGCAAGATCGGTGCGCTGGATGACCTCGAGCATATCGCCACCCTCGGCTTTCGCGGTGAGGCACTGCCCAGCATCGCCTCGGTGGCGGAGCTGGAGATCACCTCGCGGGCGGCCACCGAGGCGCATGGCTACTGCCTGACCCCGAATCATTCGGATACGCCCGCACCGGCGCCGCATCCGCCGGGCACCACGGTGACGGTGCGGGACCTTTTTCATGCCGTCCCGGCCCGGCGCAAGTTTCTGCGCACCGAGCGCACGGAGCTGCGCCACATCCAGGAGCTGGTCCGTCGGATCGCGCTGGGGCGCCCCGAGGTGGGGTTAGCGCTGACGCACAACGGCCGGCGGCTGCTGGATCTGCCGGCGCTGGGGCCTGAGGCGGCCGAGCGCCGTGTGGGCGAACTGATGGGCGGCAGCTTCGTCGATGCAGCGCTGCGCATCGATGCCGAGGCCGCGGGGCTGCGCCTACAGGGCTGGCTCGGCCTGCCAACGGCCTCACGGGGTCAGCCGGATCTGCAGTATGTCTACCTCAACGGGCGCATGATCCGCGACCGACTGGTCATGCAGGCCCTGCGGCGGGCCTACAGCGATGTCCTGTTCAAGGATCGCTATCCGGCGTATCTGCTGCACCTGCAGATGGATCCCGCCCGGGTCGATGTCAATGTCCATCCGACCAAGCATGAGGTGCGGTTCCGCGACAGCCGGCTGATCTTCGATTTCCTCCACCGCCAGGTGGAACGCGCCCTCGCCCAGGGCGGTGCGAGTGCCGCGACCGCGCCGTCCGAGTCCGGTGGAGCGTCGCCCGGTCCGCCACCCGCGGCCGCGGCGCCGCAGACCGGTGTCCTGGCACTGCCCGTGGCCGAGGCCCGAGCGGTCTACGGCGATACCCTCGACGCTGGCACGCCCGCGCCCGAAGCGCCGGCGTCCACCGACCCGGTGCCGCGGCTCGGGCATGCGGTGGCGCAGATTCATGGTGTCTATGTGCTTGCCGAATCGGCCAGCGGTCTGGTCCTTGTGGACATGCATGCGGCCCATGAGCGCATCGTCTACGAGCGCCTCAAGCGCCAGTACCGGGACGAGGGTGTGGCGCGCCAGCCGCTGCTGATGCCAGTGGCGGTCAATGTGACGCCGGCCGAGGCCGACCTGGTGGAGGACAGTCAGCCGCTGCTCGAGGCGGTGGGCCTGGATGTGGACCGGGTCGGTCCCGAGCAGCTCCGCCTCCGCGGTCTGCCAGCGCTGCTGGCGCGGGCGGATGGTGAGGCGCTGCTGCGCGATGTGCTGGCGGATCTGCGCGTTGATCGGGGAGCGGTCGCGATCGAGGCCCGCCAGCAGCATCTGCTGGCGACCATGGGCTGTCACGGATCGGTGCGCGCCAACCGGCGGTTGACGCCGGCCGAGCAGGAGAATCTGCTGCGCGAAATGGAGCGCACCCCCAACATCGATCAGTGCAATCATGGCCGTCCCACCTGGGTGTCCCTGGGCATGGCGGACCTTGATCGGCTTTTTCTGCGCGGCCGCTAGTCCCCATGGCAGCGGATACGCTCCCGGTGGTCTGTCTGATGGGGCCGACGGCGGCCGGCAAGACCGATCTGGCCCTCGCCCTGCATGCGCGTGGTGGCGTGGATCTGATCAGTGTCGATTCGGCGATGGTCTATCGAGGCATGGACATTGGCACCGCCAAGCCCTCACCGACGGTCCAGGCACGGGCCCCGCATGCCCTGATCGACATCCGCGACCCGGCCGAGGCGTATTCCGCGGCCGAGTTCGTCGCCGATGCCCGGGCGCATATCGCGGCGGCGCGGCAGGCCGGGCGTCTGCCGGTGCTCGTGGGGGGGACCATGCTCTATTTCCGTTCGCTGCTGCACGGGCTATCGCGCCTGCCGGCGGCGGACGCCGGGGTGCGGGCCCGTCTCGAGGCGGAGGCCCGGGTGCGGGGCTGGGCGGCCCTGCACGCACGGCTGGCGGGCGTCGATCCGAGCACCGCGCAGCGGCTGCATCGCAATGACGCACAGCGCATCCAGCGGGCGCTCGAGGTCTACGAGCTGACCGGTCAGTCATTGAGTCACCTGCAATCAACGGCGGCACCGGAACCGTTGCCCGGTCCTGTCGTCAAAGTGGGTGTAATGCCCGCATCACGTTCGATGCTGCATACGCGCATCGAGCAGCGCTTTCACGCGATGCTGGCCGAAGGGGTGATCGGCGAAGTGGCCGGGCTCTGGGCGCGTCCCGATATCCACGCCGATCTGCCTGCCATGCGGGCGGTGGGGTATCGCCAGATCGTCGAGTATCTCGACGGGCGCATCCCCCGTGATGACCTGGCGTTTCGGGGCACGGTGGCGACGCGTCAGTTCGCCCGGCGCCAGGTGACCTGGCTGCGGCGTGAGGATCGTCTGGAATGGCTCGATCCGCTGGCGCACAGGCCCTGTGACAGGCTTAGTGATCTCATCAATCGCGTGGTAGCGTAGGGATCGAAACGGACAATAATAATCGCCGCGGACAAGCAAGGAGTCACGGCACCATGTCGAAAGGACAATCACTGCAGGAACCCTTCCTCAACGCGCTTCGCAAGGAAAAGGTCCCGGTGTCGATCTATCTGGTCAATGGCATCAAGCTCCAGGGCCAGGTTGACTCGTTCGACCAGTTCGTGATCCTGCTTCGCAACTCGATCAGTCAGCTGGTCTACAAACACGCCATTTCCACGATCGTGCCATCGCGCAACGTCCGCGAGCTTCTGCAGGAGGAGCGAGATCCCGAAACCGACCCGGAGTGAAGCCTCGCCCACGCTGGAGACCGCCCCGGCGCAGCTGTTCGATCGCCCCGGCGGCGGTGAGAACGCCATCCTCGTGCAGGTGGACGACGGCGTGGTCGACGCCGACGAGGCGCTGCGCGAGTTCGAGGCCCTGGCCGGTTCCGCCGGTGCCGTTGTGGTGGCCCGACAGACCGGGCGGCGCCGCAGGCCCGACCCGCGCACCTACCTGGGCGGCGGCAAGGTTGATGAACTGCGCGAGGCCATGCAGGCGCATGGCGCCGATCTGGTATTGATCAATCACGACCTGTCACCGGTGCAGGAGCGCAACCTTGAGCATGCCCTGCAGTGCCGGGTGCTGGACCGGACGGGGTTGATCCTGGACATCTTCGCGCAGCGCGCCCGCTCGCATGAGGGCAAGCTGCAGGTCGAGCTCGCCCAGTTGCGGCACCTGGCCAGCCGACTGGTGCGCGGCTGGTCGCATCTCGAGCGCCAGAAGGGCGGCATCGGCCTGCGGGGCCCGGGTGAGACGCAGCTCGAGCTCGACCGGCGGATGCTGGGGACCCGCATCCGACAGCTTGAAAAGCGCCTGGCGCGGGTTCGTCAGCAGCGCGACCAGGGTCGCAAGGCGCGCCGCCAGCAGGATCTGCCCGCGGTTTCGCTGGTGGGCTATACCAACGCCGGCAAGTCGACGCTGTTCAACCGCGTCGCCGCGTCCGGCGTCTACGCCGCGGATCAGTTGTTCGCGACGCTGGATACCACCCTCCGGCGCATTGAGCTGCCTGGTGGCGAGGCGGCGGTCATCGCCGATACCGTGGGGTTCATCCGCGATCTGCCGCCGCAGCTCGTCGCGGCGTTCCGGTCCACGCTCGAGGAGGTGGTCGAGGCCGAGCTGCTGGTGCACATCATTGACGCCGCTGATCCCATCCGCGAGGAAAACGCCCGCGAAGTCGAAGCGGTGCTCGAGGCGCTGGGCGCCGATGAAGTGCCCCAGCTGCGGGTCTACAACAAGATCGATGCGCGGGGCGTGGCGCCACGTATTGATCGTGATGATGACGGTCGGCCGGTGGCGGTCTGGCTGTCGGCGGCCACCGGCGCCGGGCTGGACCTTTTCCACGCCGCCATCGCCGAGCGGGTCAGCGCCGAGCAGGCCCGCGGCCTGATCCGGCTCAGCCCCGCGGAAGGTCGCCTGCGGGCGCGCTTCTATGCGCTCGGTGACGTGCTCGATGAGCGCATCACCGAGCAGGGGGCCATCGAACTAGTGGTGGAACTGCCGGCGCGGGCGCTGGCACGGCTCCATCGACATGAGGGCCTGACGGCGGAACTCATCCCGCTCACCGATGCCAACTTGCCCGCGGGCGCAGTGGCTCATTAGAATCCCCGGTCTGGTGCGACGCACAGCGCCGGCCGATCATTACTGGAGAACATTCATGGCCTGGAACGAACCCGGCGGTAACAACCGCGATCCCTGGAGCAGTGGCGGGGGCAATCGCGGCGGCAATCAGGGACCGCCCGACCTCGACGAGGCAATCCGCAAAGCCAAGCAGCGCCTCGAGGGACTGTTCGGTAAAAAGACCGGCGGGGGCCGTGGTTCCGGCGGCAGTGATGGCGGCCGCGGTAGCGGTGGCCCCGGTCTGCCAAGTGCCAAGGGCATCGGCATCATCGTGGCCGTCCTCGTGGGTGTCTGGCTCCTGTCCGGAATCTACATCGTCGATCAGGGAACCCGCGGCGTCGTGACCCGTTTCGGGGCCTATCAGGAAACGGCGGGTCCGGGGCCGCACTGGCATTGGCCGTACCCGATCAGCGCGGTGCAGACCGTGGATGTCTCGCAGCGCCGGCGGGTGACCATCGGCTATCAGGCTGTGGCGGCGCAGCAGACGCGGCCCGTGCTCTCTGAAGCCCTGATGCTCACCGAAGACGAGAATATCGTGAACGTGCAGCTGGCGGTTCAGTACACCATCTCGGATGCGGCGGACTTCATCTTCAATTTCGTGCAGCCCGAGGCGACGCTCAAGAGCGTGACCGAGAGCGCCCTGCGCGAGATCGTCGGCAAGCGCAACATGGACTTCGTCATCACTGAAGGACGGACCGAGGTGGCCCAGCAGACCCGTGAGCTGGTGGTCGAGACCATGGAGGGCTATAACACCGGCATCAACGTGGTCGAGGTGGTGATTCAGGATGCGCAGCCGCCGGAGCAGGTCCAGCCCGCCTTCGAGGATGCCATCAAGGCGCGTGAGGACCGCGAGCGGCTGATCAATCAGGCCGAGGCCTACCGCAACGAGGTGATTCCCCGGGCGCAGGGGCAGGCCGCCCGCCTGACGGAGGAAGCCCAGGGTTACACGGCCCGGATCGTTCAGAACGCCCGCGGTGACGCGAGCCGCTTCAGCCAGCAGCAGCAGGCCTATGCCCAGGCACCGCGGGTCACCCGTGATCGCCTGTACATCGACACCATGGAGCGGGTGCTGGGTAACACCGGCAAGGTGCTGATCGACAATGAGTCGAGCCAGCAGCTGATGTATCTGCCGCTCGACCGGATGATGCGCTCGGGTGGAGCCTCATCGAGCAATTCAGGCGACACCGCCGGTTCGTCCATGAACAACACCGTCTCGAGCAATAGCAGCTCGAGCGGCTCACAGAGCAGCAGCGCATCGAGCGGTTCGCTGCGGATGCGGGAGACACGCTAATGAATCGCCTGAGTGCAATCGTGGCGGCGGTAGTCCTGCTGCTGGTCATTGGAATCACCTTCGGGACGTTCACCGTCAAGGAAACCGAGCGGGCACTGAAGTTTCGACTGGGTGAGGTCGTTCGGACCGACTTCGAGCCTGGCCTGTACTTCCAGATTCCGTTCGTGAACAACGTCCGCAAGGTGGATGCCCGCGTCCAGACGCTGGACGAAAGCCCGCAGCGCTTTCTGACCAGCGAGCAGAAGAACCTGATCGTGGATACGTTCGTGAAATGGCGGGTGGAAGACGTCGAGCAGTACTACATCACGGTGCGGGCCAGCCCGCGTGAGGCTAACCTGCGGCTGTCGGAAATCGTCCGTGACGGGCTGCGGGCCGAATTCGGCAAGCGCACGGTCCAGGAGGTCATCTCCGGGGACCGGGCCGAGATCATGAATCTGCTGACCGACGCGGCCAGTCAGGCCGGTAATTCACTGGGCGTGAGCGTTCTTGACGTCCGGCTGCAGCGTGTGGACCTGCCCGAGGGCGTGAGCGAGTCGGTGTTCAACCGCATGGTCGCCGCCCGTGAACAGGTCGCGCGCCAGTTCCGGGCCGAGGGCCAGGAAGAGGCCGAGCGGATCCGTTCGGCGGCCGACCGTCGCCGCGAGGAAATCCTCGCCGAGGCGCGGCGTGAGGCCGAGGAGGTGCGCGGTGCCGCGGACGCCGATGCGACGCGGATCTACGCTGACGCCTATGAGGCCGACGAGGAGTTCTACCGCTTCTACCGCAGCCTCCGCGCCTACGAGAACACCTTCAACGACGACACCGACATGCTGGTGCTGTCGCCTGATTCGGAGTTCTTCCGGTACTTTGATCAGCTCGACTCGTTAACGACCTCGCCCTGATCGACGCGCCCGACCATGCAGGATCTTCTCACCGCAGTGGCGCTGCTTCTGATTTTCGAGGGGATCCTGCCCTTTCTCAGCCCCCGCAATCTGCGGCGGGCGCTCTTCTCTATCGTCCAGCAAAATGATAAAAGCCTTCGGCTGACCGGCGTGGCATCAATGCTGGCCGGTATCCTGCTGCTTTATCTGGTTCGCTGAAGGACGATTTCATGACTGACAGATCGCCGGGCCCGCACAGCCCCTGGTTGCTGCCCGACTCGGTTGAAGAACTGCTCCCGCCGGCGGCGGCGGCGCTGGAGCACCTGCGCCAGTCGAGCCTGGAGCGCTGCGCGCGCTGGGGCTATGAACTGGTGATGCCGCCGGTCATCGAGTACCTCGAGGCGCTGCTCTCGGGTGTCGCCCACGATCTTGACCTGCAGACCTTCAAGCTCACCGATCAGATGAGCGGGCGGATGATGGGGGTGCGTGCCGATATTACGCCGCAGGCGGCGCGCATCGATGCCCACCAGCTGCGCCGCGAGGGGCCGGTGCGTCTTTGCTATAGCGGTACGGTGCTGCGCACCCGCGCCGAGGGGGCCGAAGGGTCACGCAACCCGTTGCAGATGGGCGCCGAGCTGTACGGCCACGGCGGTATCGAGAGTGATGTCGAGGTCATCGGTCTGATGGCCGAGATCCTCAGTGCCGCCGGCATTGAGCCATTGCATGTCGACCTCGGTCACGTGGGTATCTTTCGTGGACTCTGCAGTGCCGCCGGCCTCGAGGGCGACGCCGAAGCGCGTCTGTGGGATGCCCTGCAGCGCAAATCCACCGCTGATATCGAGGCACTGCTGGGGGAATTCGACGTCGCTCCGGCCGATCATCGCCGGCTCTCGGCACTGGCGGGCCTGAGTGGCGGCGCGGAGGTCCTCACGGCGGCGGCGGAGGCTCTGGCCGGGGCCGGCGAACCCGTGGACGCCGCGCTCGAGGCGTTGACCCGAACCGCCGAGGCCCTTGCCGCGGCACGACCGGATATGACGCTGCACTTCGATCTGGGCGAACTGCGCGGCTATCGCTACCACACCGGAATCGTCTTCGCGGCCTACACGCCCGGGGTGTCCGGCGAGCTGGCCCGTGGCGGGCGCTATGACGACATCGGGGCGGTCTTCGGGCGTGGGCGGCCGGCCACCGGATTCAGCGCCGATCTCAAGGCGTTGCGGCGGGCGGCCGCGACGACCACCGACAATCCACCGGGCGGCGGCGCCATTGCCGCGCCGTGGTCAGCGGACGAGGCGCTGCGCCGGCGCGTGGCGGCACTGCGCGAGGCCGGCGAAACGGTGATCTGGGCGCTGCCCGGGCATCCCGGGGCAGCGGCCGGTCAAGGCTGCAATCGCCAGCTCGTACAGGCCGCCGGCGGCGACTGGCAGATCGAGACCATCGAACCAGCGGAGAACGAATGACAAAAAGTGTGGTGGTGATCGGCTCCCAGTGGGGGGACGAGGGAAAGGGCAAGATCGTGGATCTGCTCACCGATCGGGTATCGGCGGTGGCGCGCTTCCAGGGCGGGCATAACGCGGGCCATACCCTGGTGATCGACGGCCACAAGACCGTCCTGCATCTGATCCCCTCCGGCATCCTGCGCGACGGCGTGGAGTGTCTGATCGGCAATGGCGTCGTGATCTCGCCGGCGGCGCTCATGGACGAGCTCACCGCCCTCGAGGCCTCGGGTGTCCCGGCGCGCGAGCGCCTGCGCATCAGCCCGGCCTGCCCGGTGATCCTCCCCTCGCACATCGCCCTCGATCAGGCCCGCGAGCGGGCCCGCGGCAAGGCCGCCATCGGCACCACGGGGCGGGGCATCGGTCCCGCCTACGAGGACAAGGTGGCGCGGCGCGGCATCCGCATCGGCGATCTGTTCCAGCGCGAGTGCCTGGCCGCCAAGCTGGGCGAGCTGCTGGATTATCATAATTTCGTGCTCAAGCACTATTACGGCGAGGCCGGGCAGGACTTCCAGGCGATTCAGGAGGAGTGCCTGGCGATGGCCGCGGAGCTCGAGCCGATGGTGGCCGATATCTCCCATCGTCTGCACCGCTACCGGGCGGCGGGTGACAGCCTGCTGTTTGAAGGCGCGCAGGGCACACTGCTGGACATCGATCAGGGGACTTATCCCTACGTCACCTCATCCAACACCACCGCCGGCGCGGCCTCGACCGGCACCGGCGTGGGACCGCTCGAGCTCGATTATGTGCTGGGGATCACCAAGGCCTATACCACCCGGGTGGGGGCAGGGCCATTTCCCACCGAGCTCTCGGATCAGCTGGGACGCCACCTGGCGGAGCGCGGTCACGAGTTCGGTTCCACCACCGGGCGCCCACGCCGCTGCGGCTGGTTTGATGCCGTGGCGATGCGCCGGGCGGCGCAGATCTCCAGCCTGTCGGGGCTGTGCATGACCAAGCTCGATGTGCTCGACGAGCTGGACACACTGCGTATCTGTACCGGCTACCGCTGTGGCGCCCAGCGCAGCGATGTCCTGCCCGCCGGTGCCGAGGCGCTGGCGGAATGCGAGCCCGAGTATGTGGAAATGCCGGGCTGGAAGACCTCCACGCTGGGGATCCAGCGCTACGCGGATCTGCCCGCGGCGGCGCGGGATTATCTCGAGACCATCGAGCGGCTGTGTGGCGTGCCCGTGGACATCATCTCCACCGGGGCCGACCGGCGCGATACGATCATCCGGCGCCACCCCTTCGATCACTGAGACTGCCCACGATCGTCAGTAACGCGGCGATCAGAAAACAGGCGCCACCCAGCCAGAGATGGATATTGGCCACGGCCGCGATCCAGGCCGGTGCCCGCTCGGGCGGTACGAAGGCGGTGACCGCGGCGGTCATGAAAAAAATGCAGCCGAGCAGGTTGACCGCCACGCTCCACCAGTCCCGCGACGCCGGCCGCCATGACCAGGCGCCGTGGCTTGTCGCCACAAAGGCGGTATAACCCGAGATCAGGAACAGCACCGATCCGATCATCCCCGGCACCCAGATCGTGACGTCCCGGTCGTACCAGCCGATGCCGGGGTAGATGGCATCAAACGTATTGACGTTGAAGGCGACGGTGCCCGCGAACTGGGTCACCGAGCTGAGCCAGGTCAGGCTACCGGGGCGCCAGCCGACGAGCCGCACCCGTCTGGCCGGGCGGTGCTCGCCGGCGGGCGAGGGATCCGTTGCATTCGCGGCCTGGAAATTCTGCAGAAAGCCGCCGATCGTGAAGGGGATCGAGCCGAGGAAAAACACGATGGCGATCTGCGTGCCGGTGAGCGGATTGGTGACCAGCGACAGGGCCGCCCCCAGCATGAACAGCAGCGAGCCGACGGCAAAAAAGCCGGCGGTCCCGGCGTCGTAGCCGGGCGATTGCCAGAACCGCAGCGCCAACGGGAACCCCCTAGTGGTGAAACCCCGAGGCCTCGGCCTCGCCGAGCGGCACCTGAGCCGGATGCGCCTCCAGATGGGCGAGGGCGGACTGCATGTCGGCAACCAGCAGCTCGCAGAGATCGCGACTCACGCCGTTACGCACCAGAATGCGCTGGATCGGCTGATCATCGCAGGCCGGCGGCAGCGTGTAGGCCGGCACCTGCCAGCCGCGTGCCCGCAGCCGGTCGGCCAGATCGAACAGCGTGAACCCCGGATCCGTCCCGTCCCTGAGTTTCCAGGAAACGGCCGGGATGCCGCGCGATCGATCGCCGTCGTAGATGATCTCGAAGGGGCCCATTGCCGCAATCTCGCCGGCGAGATAGGCCGCGGTGTCGTAACAGGCGCCATGCACCCGCGCGTAGCCCTCGCGGCCCAGGCGCACGAAGTTGTAGTACTGACACACGATCTGACCGCCGGGGCGGGAGAAGTTGAGTGCGATGTCCTTCATGTCGCCGCCCAGGTAGTTCACCCAGAAGATCATGTTCTCCGGCAGGTCGCTCTGCTCGCGCCACAGTACCCAGCCGACGCCGAGGGGGGCGAGACCGAATTTATGGCCCGAGGCATTGATCGAGCGCACCCGCGGGAGGGAAAAGTCCCAGACCAGATCCGGCGCGCAGAAGGGGGCGAGGAAGCCGCCACTGGCGCCATCGACATGAATCGGAATATCCAGCCCGGTGTCGCGCTCGAGCGCGTCGAGCGCATCGCTGATCGCCTTCACCGGTTCGAACTCGCCGGTGAAGGTGACCCCCAGCGTCGGGACCACGCCGATGGTGTTTTCGTCGCAGTGCCGGCGCACCTCCTCGGCGGTGAGGAGCCGGCGGCCGGGCGCCATGGGGACTTCGCGAAGCTCGATGTCCCAGTAGCGGGCGAACTTGTGCCAGCACACCTGCACCGGACCGGTGACGAGGTTGGGCCGCTCGGTACTCAGTCCCTCCGCCTTCCGCCCGGCTTCCCAGCGGCGTTTCATCGCCAGGCCACCGAGCATGGCGGCCTCACTCGAGCCGGTCGTTGAACAGCCGGTGGCCGGCCCGTCCGGGGCATGCCAGAGCTCGGCGAGCATCCGCACGCAGCGGGCCTCGATCTCCGCGGTCTGGGGATATTCGTCCTTGTCGACCATGTTCTTGTCGATGCACACGTCCATGAGGGCGTGGACCTCGGGTTCTTCCCAGGTCTGGCAGAAGGTGGCGAGGTTCTGTCTCGAGTTGCCGTCCAGCAGCAGCTCGTCGCGGATCGCGGAGCTGACGGCGCGGGGATCGGCGGTGGCCTCAGGGAATCGCGATTTCTCGAGCCCCATGGCGAGTGTGTGCGAGGCATAGAGCTCGTCATCGGAGCGGTCGGCACGGTCTGACATGGAATCAATTCCTTTCCATTGAATCGTCAAGCGTTCAATGGACAAGTATTGATCAGGCAGGGGAGGGATTCAAATGCGAATCGAAGTCAGATGTGGTGCCGAGGAGAGGACTTGAACCTCCACGGGGTCTCCCCCACTAGCACCTGAAGCTAGCGCGTCTACCAATTCCGCCACCTCGGCATTGATGAGGCCGTCCTCAACAACGCAGCGAAGAGTACCGACGGGCCCCGGATCTGTCAACGAAATCGAGCATTCGCGTAGGCACCGTGACGCGCATGCCGTATCCTGTCGGCCATGACAGAAAAAGACACCGAAAGCGCGGATCCCTCCCGCGATCCGTATCTCGATCGCGAGAAAGGCAAGTACGAATCCCCGGTTCCCAGCCGGGAATACATCACCCAGCAACTCGAGGCCCAGGCCCGCCCCCTGTCCCGCAAGGACCTGGCCGAACTGTTCGGGCTGACCGACGAGGATGCGCTCGAGGGCCTGCGGCGGCGCCTCAAGGCCATGGAGCGTGACGGCCAGTTGGTGCGTAACCGGCGCAACGGCTATGTGGTGGTCGATAACCAGGAGCTGGTGCGCGGGCGCATCCGCTCGTCGCCGGACGGCTCGGGGGTCGTCCATCCCGACCGTCCGGGGCCGAATGTCTATCTCGCCCCCCGCGAGATGCACCGGCTGCTCAACCGCGACCGGGTGGTGGTGCGACTGACCGGCGACGATGACGATGGCCGACCCACCGGCGAACTGGTCGAGATCATCGAGCATGCCAATCAGGAAATCGCCGGGCGTTACTACGAGGAAAGCGGGATCGGCTTTGTGGTCCCCAACAACAAGCGCCTGCATCAGGATCTGATCATCCCCGGCGCGGACGCCAATGGCGCTGCCAACGGCGAGCTGGTGACCGCCGAAGTGGTCAGTCAGCCCTCGCAGCGCCGTCAGCCCATCGGCCGCATCATCGAGGTGTTCGGCACCCGCATCGCCCCGGGCGACGAGGTGGCGGTTGCGGCGCGCACCCACGGCATACCAGTGGAATGGCCCGACGAGGTGCTGGCCGAAGCCGCCGGCTTTGGCGACGAGGTGCCCGAGTCGAGCAAGGCGGGGCGCAAGGATCTGCGCCAGCTCCCGCTGGTGACCATCGACGGTGCCGATGCGCGTGACTTTGACGACGCGGTCTACTGCGAGCCCACCGCCAGCGGCTGGAAACTGATCGTGGCGATCGCCGATGTGGGCGCCTACGTCACGCCCGGCTCAGCGCTGGACACGGAGGCGGCAGAACGCGGCAATTCCTGCTATTTCCCGCGCAATGTCGTGCCCATGCTGCCGGAGAATCTCTCCAACGGACTGTGTTCGCTCAATCCCGGCGTCGACCGGCTATGCATGGTCTGCGAAATGCAGATCGACCGTGAGGGTCAGCTCAAGCGCTCGCGGTTCTATGAGGGGCTGATGAAGTCGGCGGCGCGCCTGACTTACGAGGACGTGGACGCGATCCATAACGAGCGCGACCCTTCGCTGCTGCGTGAGCACGAGCCGCTGCTCAAGCACATCGGCGATCTCTACGCGGTGTTCGATGCGCTGCGGATCGATCGCCAGAAGCGCGGCGCCATCGATTTCAATACCAGCGAGTCGGTGATCGAGTTTGATCATCAGGGCCAGGTGGCCGACGTTCATCCCGCCGAGCGGACCAATGCCCATCGCCTGATCGAGGAGTGCATGGTCAAGGCGAATGTCGCCACCGCACGCTTCCTGCGCCGGCATCGCATCCCGTCGCTGTACCGGGTGCATGAGCCGCCGGCGGAGCAGCGCCTGAAGAATCTGCGCGAGTTCCTGGCCCAGACCGGTCTCACCCTGGGGGGTGGCGACGAGCCCACCGCCCAGGACTTCTCGGCGTTGATGGAAACCGTCAAGCAGCGCCCCGACCGCCACTTCATCGAGTCGATCATGCTGCGCTCGATGATGGCGGCGGAGTATCGCCCGGACAACGCCGGCCATTTCGGACTGGCGCTGGATGCCTACGCGCATTTCACTTCGCCGATCCGTCGCTATCCCGACCTGATCGTTCATCGCGGCATCAAGCATGTGCTGTCCAAGCAGCCGATCGAGGCGTTCGAGTACACCGAAGACCAGCTGGTGACCGTGGGCGAGCACTGCTCAATGACCGACCGCCGCGCCGAGGAAGCCACCCGCGAGGCGTTGATGACCCTCAAGTGCCGGTTCATGGCGAGCCGCATTGGCGAGGAGTTCACCGGTGTGATCAGCGGCGTGACCTCGTTCGGGCTGTTCGTCGAACTGGATGGCCTGTACGTCGACGGGCTCATTCATATCACCAACCTCGAGCAGGACTTCTTCCACTTCGACGCCATCGGCCATCGCCTTGTGGGCGAGCGCACCGGCAAGGAATACCGGCTCACCGACCGCATCCGGGTCCGGCTGGCCCAGGTGAACGTCGACGACGGCAAGATCGACTTCGACCCCATTGCCCATCCCCTGGGACCTGATGGCGAGCCGCTGGGTGACAGCGCCGGCAGCCGGTCGAAAGGCAACGGCAAGGGCAGGGACCAGGGCAAGCATCGGAATAAGTCGGGGGGCAAGTCCCGCAACGGCCGTCGCTCGGAGTCGCGCAACCGCCGCCGGCGCGGATGAGCCAGACAACGCTGATCGGTGGCCTCCACTCAGTGCAGGCGGCCCTGCGCTACGACCCGTCACGGGTGCGCGAGGTATGGCTGGACAGCCGCCGTCGTGACGGCCGCCACCAGAAGCTGCGCCGGCAGCTCGAGGCGCTGAAGTGCCCGGTGCATGTCAGCCACCCGCGCGCCCTTGATGAGAAGCTGCCGGATTTCAATCACCAGGGTGTCATCGTCGCCTGGCAGGGCCGGCCGCCGCTGGATGAGGGCGATCTGGCGCAGCATCTGGACGGGCTCGCGCACGAGCCGCTGATCCTGGTCCTCGATCAGGTGCAGGATCCCCATAATCTGGGCGCCTGTCTGCGCAGCGCCGATGCGGCGGGTGTGGATGCGGTGATTACGCCCCGCGACCGCGCCGCCGGCCTGACGCCGGTGGTCCACCGCGTGGCCGCCGGGGCCGCGGAGGCGGTGCCGCTGTATCAGGTCACCAACCTGGTGCGCTGCCTGCGGGATCTGCGTGATCGGGGGATCTGGCTGTTCGGTCTGGCCGATACGGGGGCCATCGGCCTGCATGACAGTGACCTGAGCGGGGCGGTCGCGGTGGTCATGGGCGCCGAGGGTACCGGGCTGCGGCGGCTCACCCGCGAGCATTGTGATGCCCTCGTGGCCATTCCGATGGCCGGCCGCGTGGAGAGCCTGAATGTCTCCGTCGCCACGGGCGTCGTGCTGTTCGAGGCGGTCCGGCAGCGCAGCGCTTTATCCTGACACCCCGCTCGACTATACTGATGGATTAATCAGCCGACGCTGATTTCTCCTTGCTGCCCGTTATGGCGGGCGGCTTTCCCGGCACAGGCCGGATCAACCGAAAGGAGCCACAATGCGGCACTATGAAATCGTCTTTCTGGTCCATCCCGACCAGAGTGACCAGGTCCCTGCCATGATCGAGCGCTATCGCGGGCTCATCGAGGGCAACGGCGGCAGTATCCACCGGCTTGAAGACTGGGGGCGGCGCCAGCTTGCCTACCCGATCAACAAGCTCATCAAGGCGCACTACGTCCTGATGAACATCGAGTGCGAGCCCTCGGATATCGAAGAGCTGGAATCGATGTTCCGCTTCAACGACGCCGTCATCCGGAACATGGTTCTGGCGCGCAGCGAGGCGGTGACCGACCCGTCGCCCCTTGCCAAGGGACAGGAGGAAGAGCGTGAGCGGCCCCCGCGGCGCGAGCGTGATGACGCCGACGCCGACACCGATGGCGGCGAGCGTGATACCGCCGACGAGGCGGACACCGACACCGGCGCGTGAGCAATCACGTCGAGCTGACCGGTTGGCTGGTCGAGGCCGCGGGACTTCGTCATTCGCCGGCCGGCGTCCCGATCGCCCGCGGGCTGATCGAGCATGAATCGCAGCAGACCGAGGCCGGCGCCTCGCGCCCCATCCGATTCCGGGTGGGGGTCAGCGCCGCCGGCACGCCGCTGGCGGAGCAGCTCAATGAGCTGCCCGCCGGCAGCCCGGTCCGCGTCAGTGGTTACATGCGCCGCTCCCGTCAGCGCACGCCCGATACCGACCCGATCATCATCAGCGTCAGCCGCCTCGAGCGGATGACCCCGACCGAATAGAGGATTCAGACATGGCCCGTTTTTTCCGTCGCCGTAAGTATTGCCGCTTCACCGCTGAAGGGGTGAAGGAAATTGACTACAAGGACCTGAACACGCTGCGCCAGTACATCACCGAGACTGGCAAGATCGTGCCCAGCCGGATCACCGGCACCCGCGCCAAGTATCAGCGCCAGCTGTCCACCGCGGTCAAGCGTGCCCGCTATCTGGCGCTGCTGCCGTACACGGACAGCCACTGAGCGCGTGACCGCGCCCGGCCCCCGCTGATGCGTGCCCTGCTCGAGTTCGCCATGCGCAGCCGCCTTGCCGCGGTGGGCGTGGTCGCGCTCGGCGCGCTGATGCCGCTGCTGTTCTGGCTGAGTGCCGGGCTGCTCGCATTGATTACGCTGCGCCGGGGGCTGGCCGAGGGCGGTCTCATCCTGGCGGGTGCCACCGCGGCGCTGGTGCCCATCTACGCGGTGATGCTGGGGACACCGCTGGCGGTGCTCCAGCCGCTGGCGCTGATCTGGCTGCCGGTCATGGGCATGGCCCAGGTCCTGCGGGTCCGGGTATCGCTGGCGACCGCCATCCAGGCCGGTGCGCTGGTGGCGGCGGGTGCCGTCGTGGCGTTTTACGGGCTCTACGGGGATCCGTCGGTGTTCTGGCGCCAGGTCCTCGAGGTGCTTTCGCAACAGCTGCTCGCCGCGCCGCCCGGCGAGGGCTGGGATCGGACGGTGGAGCAGCTCGCACCGCGACTGACCGGTCTGTGGGTGACGAACGTCCTCGGCGTGGCGCTGCTGTGTCTGCTGCTGGGTCGTTGGTGGCAGGCGATGCTGTACAATCCCGGAGGATTCCGCAGCGAGTTTCATGACCTGCACCTGAGTCGCTGGTTTGCCGCGCTGGCCGCGGCGGCGGTACTGGCCGGGGCGTTCAACGCGCCGGGGCTACTGGCGGACCTGGGCACCATTCTGGGCGCGGTGTTCATCCTGCAGGCGGTGGCGGTGGCGCATGCGATCGTCGCCCGCCGCGGTTGGCACACCGGTTGGCTGGTCGGGTTCTACCTGGTCCTGCCGCTGCTGCTGCGACCGGCGGTACTGATCGGCCTGGCCGATCCAATCATGAATTTTCGGGCGCGGCTTGCGCCCGAGAGCTGACAAACGAACAGACTTGAAGTCGGGGTACGAAAAATGGAAGTCATTCTGATGGAAAAAGTGGCCAACCTGGGGGGGCTGGGTGACACGGTCCGCGTCCGCGCCGGGTATGGTCGGAACTATCTCATCCCGCAGGGCAAGGCCCGGCCTGCGACGGCCGAGAACGTGGCCTATTTCGAGGCCCAGCGCGCCGAGCTTGAGCGCAAGGCCGCCGAAGAGCTGGCCGCGGCACGCCAGCGTGCCGAGCAGGTCAACGCCCAGCCCGTCACCATCGCCGCCAATGTCGGCGAAGAGGGCAAGCTGTTCGGCTCGATCGGCCCGCAGGACATCGCCGAGGCCCTGACCGCCGCCGGCGTCGAAGTCGGCCGCCACGAAGTGCGCATGCCCGATGGCCCGATCCGCGCCGTGGGTGAGTACAGCGTCGAGGTTCATCTGCATGCCGACGTCAATGCCACGGCCTATGTGAACGTCAGCGGCGACGCCTGAAGGGCCCGCACCCGGGATGGTTGAGTCCGGCAATGCCGTCAGCGCCGAGGCACTCAAGGTGCCACCGCACTCCATCGAGGCGGAGCAGGCGGTGCTTGGCGGACTCATGCTCGATAACAATGCCTGGGATCAGATCGCCGATCGCGTCAGCGAGGCGGACTTCTACCGTCGCGATCATCGCCTGATCTTCCGCGCCCTGGACGGTCTGGCGGAATCCGGCCAGCCCATGGACGCCGTCACGCTCTCGGAGTGGCTCAAGTCCAACGACCTCCTCGAGAGCGCGGGCGGGCTTGGTTATCTGGGCCTGCTGGCGCGGGACACGCCCAGTGCCGCCAACATCCGCGCCTATGCCGACATCGTGCGCGAGCAGTCGGTGCTGCGCCAGCTCATCGAAGCGGGCACCGAAGTGGCCAATGCCGGGTTCAACCCCGAGGGCCAGAACTCCGCTGATCTGCTCGACAACGCCGAGCGGCAGATCTTTCAGATCGCCGAACAGTCCGGGCGCAACCGGCGCGGTTTTGTCGGCGTCCGCGATGTGCTGCCGGATGTGGTCGACCGCATCGACACGCTCTATCACCAGGACAGTGACGTCACCGGCCTGCCGACCGGGTTCACCGACCTCGACCGCATGACCTCGGGCCTGCAGGACGGCGATCTGGTGATCGTCGCCGGGCGGCCCTCCATGGGCAAGACCACTTTTGCCATGAACATCGCCGAGGCGGCGGCGCTGCAGAGCGGCCCGCCCACGGCGGTGTTCAGCATGGAGATGCCCGCCGACGCGCTGGCCATGCGCATGCTCTCGTCCCTGGGGCGGGTCGAGCTGCAGAAGATCCGATCCGGCCGGCTCAATGACGATGACTGGCCGCGACTGACCAGCACCATGAACCTGCTCTCGCAGGCGAACCTGTTCATTGACGACACGCCGGGCCTGACCCCCACCGAAATGCGGGCCCGTTGTCGGCGCCTGAAGCGCGAACACGGCCTGGGCCTGGTGCTGGTGGACTATCTGCAGCTCATGCAGCTGCCGGGATTCAAGGAAAACCGCGCCGCCGAAATCTCCCAGATCTCCCGGGCCCTCAAGGGCATGGCCAAGGAGCTGGGCGTTCCGGTCATGGTGCTCTCGCAGCTCAACCGTAGTCTCGAGCAGCGTCCCAACAAGCGCCCGATCATGTCGGATCTACGCGAATCGGGAGCGATCGAGCAGGATGCCGACGTCATCGTGTTCATCTACCGCGATGAGGTCTACAACGAGGAAAGCCCCGACGCGGGGACGGCCGAGATCATCATCGGCAAGCAGCGCAACGGGCCCATCGGCAACGTCCGGCTGACGTTTCTGGGACAGTACACGCGCTTTGAGAACTTCATCGCCGATGCCGGCTACGGAGGCGGTGGCTGGCAGTGAGTCGCACGGCCCGGGCAACGATTCGGCTCGACGCCCTGCGACACAATCTGGGTGTGGCCCGTGCACAGATACCCACCGCCAATGTCATGGCGGTACTCAAGGCCGATGCCTACGGCCATGGTCTGCTGCCGGTGGCCCACGAGCTGGCGGCACTCACTGATGGCTACGCGGTAAGCTGCCTCGAGGAGGCGCTGCCGCTGCGCACGGCCGGGCTGATGCACCGCATCATCCTGCTGGAAGGATTTTTCGATGCCGGCGAGATCCCGGTGCTCTCAGCGCGCCGGCTGGACGCCGTCATCCATCAGCCCTGGCAGATCCAGGCGCTGGCCGAGGCGGATATTACGACGCCCATCGACTGCTGGCTCAAAGTGGACACCGGCATGGGGCGGCTTGGATTTCTGCCGGAAGACGCCGCGTCGGCGCTGGAGCAACTCCTGGCACTGGACACCGTGGGATCAGTGCGCTGGATGACGCATCTGGCCCACGCGGACACCCCCGACCATGCGGGCACGGCCACGCAGATGCAGCGTTTCGGCGAGGTGGTGAATGATGCCCGTCCGGTGACATTGCCCAATTCCGCGGCGACCCTGCGCGGGCTCGAGCCGTTCGCCGACTGGATCCGTCCCGGCATCATGCTCTATGGCGCATCGCCGCTGATCGACGCCGATGCGCATCCGCCACTGCAGCCGGTCATGCGCCTCGAGGCCGCGCTGATCTCGGTCAAATGGCTGCCGGCGGGGCATGGCGTGGGTTATGGGAGTCGTTTTGTCTGCCCCGAGTCGATGCCGGTGGGGGTGGTCTCCATCGGCTATGGTGACGGCTACCCGCGGCATGCGCCGGATGGTACCCCGGTACAGGTGGCCGGGCGCCCCTGCCCGCTGATCGGCAAGGTCTCCATGGACATGATCGCGGTGGATCTGCGCAATGCGCCGATGGCGGCGGTGGGCGACCGCGTGGTTCTGTGGGGGGAGGCGCCGCTGGCCACCACGGTGGCGACGGCCTGCGGGACCATCAGTTACGAGCTGTTCTGCCGGCTGACGCCGCGTGTTGAACGGGTGTACCGGCGTGGAGACGAGCATGGCCAAGGGTAGTACCAAGACCCGCTACATCTGCACCGCCTGCGCGGCGGTATCCCCCCAGTGGGCCGGCCAGTGCCCGGAGTGCGGTGAGTGGAACACCCTCGAAGAGCAGCGCGCGCCGACGCCGGCCGCCGGTACCCGCGGATCCATCCAGGGGCGGGCGCAGTATGCGGGCGACAGTGGCATCCGCACACTGGCCGAAGTCCCGCGCGATCGCGAGACACGGTTTTCGGCCGGGGTCGGGGAGTTTGATCGGGTGCTGGGCGGCGGTCTGGTGGCCGGCGGCGTCATCCTGCTGGGCGGTGATCCGGGCATTGGCAAGTCGACCCTTCTGCTCGAGGTGGTGGCCCGAGTTGCCAGCCGCCATGGGGCGCTGTATGTCACCGGCGAGGAGTCGCTCCAGCAGGTCGGCCTGCGCGCCGAGCGGCTGGGCGTGGGGGATGCCGGGCTCAAGCTGCTGGCCGAGACCCGGGTAGAAACTATAATCGAGCTGGCTGCCCGCGAGCGCCCCGAGGTGCTCGTCGTCGATTCCATTCAGACCATTCACAGCGATGCCCTGGGCTCGGCCCCGGGGGGCGTTGCGCAGGTGCGCGAGGCGGCCGCTCAGCTGGTGCAGTTTGCCAAGCAGACCGGGACGGTGCTGTTCCTGGTCGGCCATGTCACCAAGGAAGGCCAGCTCGCCGGGCCACGGGTGCTGGAGCACATGGTCGACACGGTGCTCTACTTCGAGAGCGACTCCGGCAGTCGCTATCGACTGCTGCGTGCGGTCAAGAACCGCTTCGGCGCGGCCAACGAGCTGGGGGTGTTCGCCATGCTCGAGACCGGCCTCAAGGAGGTGAAAAACCCCTCCGCGATCTTCCTGTCACGCCACGAACAGCCGGTGCCCGGCAGTGCCATTCTGGTCACCCGTGAGGGCACCCGGCCGCTGCTGCTTGAACTCCAGGCACTGGTGGCGGAAAGCCCGCTGTCCAATCCGCGGCGGCTGGCTGTGGGCATGGACGGCAATCGCATGGGCATGCTGCTGGCGGTGCTGCAGCGTCACGCCGGGGTGAGCACCGCCGGCGAGGACGTCTTCGTCAATGTCGTCGGCGGGGTGCGCATCGCCGAAACGGCCAGCGACCTGCCGGCGCTGCTGGCCGTGATCTCAAGCCTGCGTGATCGCCCGATCCCCCAGGACTGGGTGATATTTGGTGAGGTGGGTCTGGCCGGCGAGATCCGGCCGGTGCCGAACGGTCCGGACCGGCTCGCGGAAGCGGCCCGGCACGGTTTCCGGCGCGCCCTTGTGCCGGCCAAGAACGCGCCGGCGCGGGGCGAGGCCCCGGATGGGCTTGAGGTCATCGGCGTTGAGCGGCTCGATGCCGCCCTCGACTGGATCCGCGAGGCGGATTAGCCGTCGAGCTGGCGGGTGGCCGCCAGGGTATTCTCCAGCAGCGTCGCGCGGGTCAGTGGTCCCACGCCGCCCGGTACCGGTGTCATCCATGCCGCGCGGGCCATGGCCGTCTCCGGCGCCACATCCCCCAAAAGACGCCCGTCTGGCTGGCGGTTGATGCCCACGTCGATCACCGTGGCACCGGGCTTGATCCACTCGCCGGGGATAAAGCCCGTCCGCCCCACCGCGGCGACCAGGATGTCGGCCTGGGCCACCTGATCGCGTAGATCCCGTGTGCGGCTATGGCAGATCGTGACGGTGCAGCGGGCGTTCAGCAGCTCGAGCGCCATGGGCCGTCCGACGATATTCGACTGTCCGACCACCACCGCGTGGGCCCCGACCGGGTCGACGTCGGTGTGCTGCAGCAGGGTCATGACGCCGTGTGGCGTGCACGAGCGAAGCCCCGGGAGGCGCAGGACCAGCCGGCCGACGTTCTGCGGGTGAAAGCCATCCACATCCTTGGCGGGATCGATGCGCTCGATGACCGCCTGGGCATCAATGGATTCGGGCAGCGGCAGCTGTACGAGGATGCCATGGGTGGCGGGATTGGCATTGAGCTCATCGATCAGCGCCATGAGCTCGGCCTGGGTCGTGGTGGCGGGCAGATCGTAATCCTGCGAGACGAAGCCCACCTGCTCGCAGTCGCGGCGCTTCATGCGCACATAGACCGATGAGGCGGCATTGTCACCCACCAGCACAACGGCCAGGCCGGGTGTGGATTGACCGTGTTCGCGACGCTCGCTGACCGCGGTCTGGATCTGATCACGGATGTCGGCGGCAATCGCCTTGCCGTCGATGATTCGGGCGGCCATGGGCGGGCTCCTAACCGGTGTGGATTCGACGCTGCGCGGACTTTACCGCCCGAGCCCGGGCGGATCCAGCCATTGACATGATCTGGGGCGGGAATGGTTGTACAATCCCGCCCCATGCGCCCGTAGCTCAATCGGATAGAGCATCGGCCTTCTAAGCCGAGGGTTGCAGGTTCAAGCCCTGCCGGGCGCGCCAGTCTCTATCAGGCGGCGGCGTCGGCGCGCCGCAGGGAGCGCTTGAGCAGGCGCTCGATGCCTTTCAGCAGTTTGCCCTCATCCGGCGCCACCAGCGAAATCGCCTCACCGGAATTGCCGGCACGACCGGTGCGACCAATGCGATGGACGTAGTCCTCGGCCACATGCGGCAGGTCAAAATTGACCACATGGGGCAGCTGGTCGATGTCGAGCCCGCGGGCGGCGATGTCGGTGGCCACCAGAACCCGCACGTGACCCTTTTTAAAACCATCCAGCGCCTTGGTGCGCGCCGTCTGGCTCTTGTTGCCATGAATCGCGGCGGTGCTCAGTCCATCCTTGTCGAGCTGTTTGCTCAGGTTGTTGGCGCCGTGCTTGGTGCGGGTGAACACCAGCACCTGCTGCCAGTCGCCCTCGCGGATCAGGCGGCTGAGCAGCGGCCGCTTCTCAGCCTTGTCCAGGCGATAGACCGACTGCTCCACCGTGTCGGCGGCACTGTGCTTGGGGGCGACGTCGATTTCGACAGGGTTTTTCAGCATGCCCCCGGCAAGCTGGCGGATCTCGCGGGAGAAAGTGGCCGAGAACATCAGCGTCTGCCGCTCGGTGGGCAGCTTTTTCATGACCTTGCGGATGTCGTGGATGAAGCCCATGTCGAGCATGCGGTCGGCTTCATCCAGTACCACGCTCTCGACGCGGTCGAGGCGCAGGTTGTCGCGCTGGAGGTGATCGAGCAGGCGTCCCGGGGTGGCGATGACAATATCGACCCCCTTGCGCAGACGATCGATCTGGGGCTGCATGCCAACGCCGCCGAATATGACAGCCGAGCGCAGCGGCAGATTGCGGCCGTACTGCTTGACACTGTCATGGATCTGGGCCGCCAGCTCGCGGGTGGGGGCAATGATGAGCAGCCGCACGGGGCGGCGCTTGCCCTGGGGTTCGACCGCGGCAAGCCGCTGGAGCAGCGGCAGAGTGAAGGCGGCGGTCTTGCCGGTGCCGGTCTGGGCGGCGCCGAGGAGGTCTTTGCCGTCAAGGACCTGGGGGATGGCCTGCTCTTGAATGGACGTCGGGGTGGTGTAGCCCGATGCCTTCACGGCGTCGAGCAGTTCGGTCTGGAGACCGAAATCATCAAATGTCATCGAATGGTTACTCCTTGTGATCGAGACCACTATACGCGCATTGACCGCCAGTAGGGGGCTCAGTATTATTTCGGGATTCCTGACGAATGCGGCGGGAATCCTGCGGACGAAGCGGGGTGTAGCGCAGCCTGGTAGCGCGCCTGCTTTGGGAGCAGGATGTCGGGGGTTCAAATCCCTCCACCCCGACCAGCCATACCGCAGGAAAACAATCGGTGGTGGGCGTAGCTCAGTTAGGTAGAGCTCCGGATTGTGGCTCCGGTGGTCGTGGGTTCAAGTCCCATCGCTCACCCCACCTTTTTCGATGGGCCGTTAGCTCAATTGGTAGAGCAGCTGACTCTTAATCAGTTGGTTGAAGGTTCGAGTCCTTCACGGCCCACCATCCGATCCCGACCACCCGGCAACCTCATTCACGGAGCAATGCCTTGTCCGGCGATCCGCTGAGCCGCCTCAGCCGCTATCACCCGGTCGTGATTGAAGGCGCCGGCGGGCGCGACGATCGTGACCCGGCCGCCGTGGCCGAGCGGCTTGGCGAGCGCCTGCGGCTGCACTGGCAGTCCCGACCCGATTCCCGGACCCCCTTGTTGATCACCCAGGGCGATCCGCGCGAGGCGCGGGGCATCGCGGCGATCACGCCACGGGTCGCAGAGCGGCTGTCACTGGATCGTGGACTGGTCTGCCTGGATGAGGCGATTGCCCCCTACCACGCCCGCGATGCCGATCGGCAGGGGGTGATCACCGAGTTCCGCTATTCGCAGCTTGAAGCCTGTCTGGAAGCCGCCAGCCCCGGGGCCATCACCCGCCTGGAAGCGGCGGTGGACGAGGCCATTGCCACCAAGAACGCCCGGCGCAGGGCGCAGGGGCAGCCGCCCCTGAAGGCCTATTTCCGCGATTTCGCGCTGCTCCAGGAGGTCACCAAGGCCGCCTGTCGGCAGGTCTGCGGGGCGATCACCGTCGCCCATACCGACTCCACGGTCCATGAGTTTTCGGTGACCAGCTTCTACACCGTCGGCCTGTCGCTGGGGTGGATCGACCCCGGCGACATGCTGATGACCTACTGACGGATGCCCTCGACCTCGAGCTGGATGTACACGGTCTCGCTGGCCGGGCCCAGATTGTAGTCGATGCCATAGTCGGCGAGCTGGAACGAGGCCTCGCCGGTGAAGCCCGCGCGATAGCCGCCCCATGGATCCTCGCCTTCGCCGATCTTCTCCACATCAATACTGATCGGTCGGGTCACACCGCGCAGCGTGAACTCGCCCTCGAGCGTGGCCGTGCCGTCGCCGTGGGGGATGTAGTCGGTGCTGACGAAACCGGCCTCCGGATGGGACTCGACCGCCAGAAAGTCGTCGCTGCGCAGATGCTCATCGCGTTCGGCGTGATTGGAATCAACGCTGGCCGGATCAATATCCACCGAGATGCTCGCCGCCTCGGGGTTGTCGGCGTCGTAGCTGAACTGGCCACTGAAGTCGTTGAACCGTCCCGTCAGCCAGCTGTAGCCGAGGTGGCTGATGCGGAAGTTGATGGAGGCATGGGCGCCTTCGGTGTCAATGACATAGTCCGCCGCCATGGCCGGGGCGCTCAGCCATGCCCCGGCAAGGATCAGACTGCCCAGCACGGGGCGGGTGATGCGATGGTCGACCATCGGGGTGTCTCCTGATAAATGAATGAACAATGACCCACGGTACGCGAAGCCCCTGTCTGCATCGAGCCCTTCAGGATCCGCGTCACGCCCGCGGCGACTGGCACAATCTTCGGTCCCGTGTTGCAATGCACCAAACGCGATTTGGACGAGGAGGGCGCCATGACGGATCCCGCGGATATCAGCGCGCGCCGCGAGGCCTGGCGCTACAAAGGGGGTGATCGGCCGGATTTTGCGGTTGAGCCCGGGCCCGGGCAGGAGTCGGTCTGGGACTATCCCCGCCCGCCGGCCTACGAACCGGACCCGCGTGGGGTCAGCGTCAGCCTGGACGGTCACTTGGTGGCCCGCAGCGATCACGCCATCCGCGTCAAGGAGACCGGTAGTCCGCCGGCCTTCTACCTGCCGCCCGAGGCGATGGAGTCCCGCTGGCTGCGGCCGTCATCACAGCGCACCTTCTGCGAATGGAAGGGCGAGGCGGAGTACTTTGACGTGGTCACGCCCACGGCGGTGGCCGAGGCGGCCGTCTGGCGCTATCCGGCCCCCCTGCCGGGGGCGGAGTCCATCGCCGGCTGGTACTCGCTGTATCCGGAGCAACTCACCTGTTACGTCGGCGACGAGCCGGTCAAGGCCCAGTCGGGCCGCTACTACGGCGGCTGGGTGACCGATGAGCTGGTCGGCCCGTGGAAGGGTGAGGCCGGCACCGGTCACTGGTAGCGCCAATGGACTGGCACGCACGCAGCGTCGAGACCACCGTCGACCAGCTCGACACCAACCGCGGCGGGCTCGATGAATCCGAGGTGGCCCAGCGGCTCGAGCGCTACGGCGCCAACCGCCAACGTCCCCCGGCGCGCCGCAGCGCGTTCCAGCGCCTGATCAGCCAGTTCCGCAACCTGCTGATCTATCTGTTGCTGGTGGCCGCGGTCATCACCGCGGCGCTGGGGCATTGGATCGACTCCGGGGTCATCGTGGCGGTGGTACTGATCAACGCGGTGATCGGCTACATCCAGGAGGGCAAGGCCGAAAGCGCCATGGCCGCGATCCGCGGAATGCTCGCCCCGGAAGCCACGGTGCGGCGCGATGGTCGGCGCCAGACGGTGGATGCCGCCCGGGTGGTGCCGGGGGATGTGCTGATCCTTGAACCCGGCGCCAAGGTCAGCGCCGATGTGCGCCTGATCCGCACGAGCGGCCTCGCCGTCGACGAGTCGGCACTGACCGGCGAGTCGGTGCCCGTGGACAAGACCCACGAGCCGGTCGAAGCCGGGGCCAGTCTGGGTGACCGGCGCTCGATGGCGTTCGCCGGCACGCTGGTGACCGCCGGCGAGGGCGAAGGTCTCGTGGTGGAGACCGGGGACCGGACCGAGCTCGGTCAGGTCACCGAAATGCTCTCGCGGGTCGAGACACTGACCACGCCGCTGCTGCGTCATCTTGATCAGCTGGGACGCCAGCTGGCGGTGATCATCGTCGCGGCCGGGGCGGCGACCGCCGTGGCCGGGGTGCTGTTGCACGGGTTCTCGCCGGTGGCGATGTTCATGGCGGCGGTCGGCCTGGCGGTGGCCGCGATCCCGGAGGGCCTGCCCGCGATCGTCACCATCACCCTCGCTCTCGGGGTGCGCCGGCTGGCGAGCCGCAATGCCATTGTGCGACGTCTGCCGGCGGTGGAAACGCTGGGCGCGGTCACGGTGATCTGCTCGGATAAGACCGGCACGCTCACGCGCAACGAAATGACCGTCCAGGCGTTGCTGCTGGCCGATGGGCTGCAGACCGTCGATCCGCAGCACGACCCGCCACACGGGGACACCGCCCGGGTGCTGGCCGAGGCGGTCGCGCTCTGCAGCGATGCGACCATTACGCCGGACAGCACCGGCGAGACGCAGGTCAGTGGCGATCCCATGGAGGTTGCGCTGCTGCATCTGGCGGCGGCCAGTGATGTCGATGTCGAGGCCTGGCGGTCGCAGCACCCGCGGGTCGACAGCATTCCGTTTGATGCCGGGCATCGCTACATGGCCACGCAACATGGTGAGGGCGAGGCCCGGCGGCTGGTGGTCAAGGGCGCGCCGGAAGCCATCGTGCCGCGCTGCGACCGGGTGCTCACCGGCGCCGGTACCGCAGCACTGGATGAAGCGGCGTGGCATGGTCGCGCCGAGGAGCTGGCCGGCCGCGGGCTGCGCCTGCTGGCGGTGGCGGAGCAGCGCGGAGATGACGCGGCGGTGGACCTGCACCAGGAGGCGGGCCCCGGTTCGCTTGTACTGATCGGCCTGGTCGGCATCATCGACCCGCCCCGGCGCGAGGCGATCGATGCGGTGGCGGCGGCCCAGCGGGCGGGCATCCGCATTAAGATGATCACCGGCGACCACGCGGTGACCGCCGCGGCGATCGGCCGTCAGCTGGGGCTGGGAGACGAAACCCGCGGGGTGACCGGCGACGCCCTCGAGGCCATGGACGACGATGAGTTCCAGCGCACCGCCGCCGGGCGTTCGGTGTTCGCGCGGGTGTCACCGGCTCACAAACTGCGCCTGGTGGAGGCCCTGCAGGCCGATGGGCAGGTGGTGGCGATGACCGGCGACGGCGTCAATGATGCCCCGGCGCTGAAGCGCGCGGATGTCGGCGTGTCCATGGGGCGGGGGGGCACCGATGCCGCCCGCGAGTCCTCGGAGATCGTTCTCGCCGACGACAACTTCGCGACCATCGAGGCGGCCGTCCACGAAGGGCGCGTCGTCTACGACAATATCGTCAAGTCGATCCTGTTCATCCTGCCCACCAATGCCGCCCAGGCGCTGCTGCTGGTGGTGGCCGTGATGGCGGGCCTTGTCCTGCCGGTGACGCCGGTCCAGATCCTCTGGGTGAACATGATCACCGCGGTGACACTGGCGCTGGCGCTGGCCTTCGAGCCCGCTGAGGAGGCCGTCATGGAGCGACCGCCACGCCCCGTCGATGCGGCGCTGATCCCCCCGGGCATGGGCATGCGGCTGGGCCTGGTGGCCTTGGTGATGCTGGGCGGAACGCTGGCGGTGTTCCTCAGTGAGCAGGCCGCGGGGCGCGATCTGGCCGAGGTGCGCACGCTGACCATCAATACCCTGGTGCTGTTCGAGGTCTGGTACCTGTTCTCGGCCCGCCGCCTGCATGCCGGCACCCTCAATCGCGGCGGGCTGCTGGGAAACCGCTACGTGCTGGGCGCCATCGCCGTGATCGTGCTCGCCCAGCTGCTGTTCACCTATGCGCCGCCCCTGCAGCTGCTGTTCGACACCCGCGCGCTGGGTCTGCGGGACTGGCTGGTCGCGGTGCTTGTCAGTCTGCCGGTGGTGGCGGTGGTCGAGGGCCATAAGGCCTGGCAGCGGCGCCGCCCGGCGCAGGACGGGCGCGTCCATCGGGGTTAGCTTTTGCCGGATGCGGCATGCCGGTATACTGCGTGATGACGTTTTACTGCGCGAAAGTGGCGGAACTGGTAGACGCGCTGGGTTTAGGTCCCAGTGGGGCATCCCCCCGTGCGAGTTCGAGTCTCGCCTTTCGCACCAAAAATCCAGAGGTAGGTAATGCAAGTATCGGTGGAGTCGGGCGACGGCCTGCAGCGTACGTTGAAGGTCCAGGTGCCCTCCGAACAGGTGGACGGCAAGGTCGATGAAAAGCTGCGCGAGATGCGTGGCCAGGTCCGCCTGCAGGGGTTCCGGCCCGGCAAGGTGCCCATGAAAGTCGTGGAAAAGCGCTATGGGCCGCAGGTGCGCAGCGAGGTGCTCGATGAAGTGGTGCGGACCACTTATTCCGAAGCGCTCGAGCAGGAGTCGCTCCGGCCCGCCGGCACGCCCGATATTCAGCCGCTGACGGTGGAGCCCGGTAAGGATCTGGAGTACGAAGCGCGCTTCGAGGTGATCCCCGATATCGAGGTCGAGGGTATCGAGTCCATTGAGCTTGAGCGCCCGGCGGTGGATATCGAAGCCGCCGACGTGGATCGCATCCTCGACCGGCTGCGGCGTCAGCACGCCGAGTACACCGAGGTCGAGCGCGCGGCCGCGGAGGGTGATCGCGTGACCATCGATTTCGACGGCCGGGTCGATGGCGAGGAGTTCGAGGGCAATCAGGGCGAGGACGTTGAAGTCACCCTGGGCGACGGGCAGATGCCCGGCCCCTTCGAAGAGGCGCTGACCGGCATGCAGGCCGGTGAGCAGAAGACCATCCGCTATACCTTCCCCGATGGCTTTCCGGATACCACGATCGCCGGGCGTGAGGCCGAGTTCGCCGTGACCATGAAAAAGGTCGAAGCCCCGGAGCTGCCGGAAGCGGACGAGGCCTTTGCCGAGACCCTGGGCATTGAAGGCGGCGTCGAGGCATTGCGCACGCGCATCGCCGACAGCCTCGAGCGGGAACGCGACCAGGCGGTTCGTAGTCGGATCAAGAACCAGGTGATGAATGCGCTGGTCGAACGCCACGAGGTGACGCTGCCACGCACGCTGGTGGATCAGGAGATCGAGCAGGTCCGTGAGCAGACGCTCGAGCAGATGCGTCAGGCCGGCGCCGCGGGAGACGATCCCGATCTGCCGGCGGATCGTTTCGAGGAAGAGGCCCAGCGGCGGGTCAAGCTGGGGCTGCTGGTCAACGAGGTGGTCCGGGCGAACAGCATCGAGATCGATCCCGAGCGCATGCAGTCGGCGCTGCAGCGGATCGCCGCCGGCTACGAACAGCCGCAGCAGGTCATGCAGCACTACCTGCAGAACCAGGAGGCCATGCAGAGCCTGCAGCTCCAGGTGATGGAGGATCAGGTGGTCGACTGGGTGCTCGAGCGGGCCAGTGTCGTGGAAAAACCGATGAGTCTCGACGCGCTTACCAGTGGCGTCGAGGATGAAGACAGCACCGAGACCAAAAACGGTCAGGAGTCAGAGTGAACATGAGCGAAGAGCGCCCCGATAACGGCCCGATGGCCACCGGCCTCGTGCCGATGGTGGTCGAGCAGACGGCACGTGGCGAGCGTGCATTTGATATCTATTCGCGGCTGCTCAAGGAGCGGGTGATATTCCTGGTGGGGCCGGTGGAGGATCATCAGGCCAATCTGCTGATCGCCCAGCTGCTGTTCCTGGAGTCGGAAAACCCCGATAAGGATATCCACTTCTACATCAACAGCCCCGGTGGCATGGTCACCGCGGGGCTCGCGATCTACGACACCATGCAGTTCATCAAGCCCGACATCAGCACCGTGTGCATTGGCCAGGCGGCCAGCATGGGCTCGCTGCTGCTGGCGGCGGGTGCGGCGGGCAAGCGCTTCGCGCTGCCCAACTCGCGGGTCATGATCCATCAGCCGCTGGGCGGCTTCCAGGGTCAGGCGACGGATATCGACATCCATGCCCGTGAGATCCTCAACACCCGCGAGCGTCTCAACGGCATTCTGGCCCATCACACCGGTCAGCCCATCGAGACGATCGCCCAGGATACCGAGCGTGACAACTTCATGGATCCCGAGGCGGCGCGCGACTATGGCCTGGTGGACCAGGTCCTGACCGATCGCAGCAAGCTGCCGCTCGAGTAGCGGCGCCTTGCGTGCCCGTGGAAAAGCGGGCATCGTCGAAATTGACTGTTTCTGGCATGCACAAAGGTAGCCCATGACTGACAAAAATGATGGCGGTCGCGGCGACGACAACGGCAAGCCGCTCCACTGCTCATTCTGCGGCAAGAGCCAGCACGAGGTACGCAAGCTCATTGCGGGGCCCTCTGTGTTTGTCTGCGATGAGTGTGTCGAGCTCTGCAACGACATCATCCGCGAGGAAATGGAGGAGGCGAGCGCCGAGAAGAGCGCGAGCCTGCCCAAGCCCCATGAGATCAACGCCGAGCTTGACGGACACGTCATCGGGCAGGACCACGCCAAAAAGGTCCTGTCAGTGGCGGTCTACAATCACTACAAGCGCATGCAGGCCCCCCAGGGCCGCGATGACGTCGAGCTCAACAAGAGCAACATCCTGCTCATCGGCCCCACCGGTTCGGGCAAGACACTGCTCGCCGAGACGCTGGCCCGTCTGCTGGACGTGCCCTTCACCATTGCCGATGCCACCACGCTGACCGAGGCGGGGTACGTCGGCGAGGACGTCGAGAACATCATTCAGAAGCTCCTGCAGCGGTGTGATTACGACGTTGAGAAGGCGCAGCGCGGCATTGTCTACATCGACGAGATCGACAAGGTCTCGCGCAAGGCGGACAACCCCTCGATCACCCGTGATGTCTCGGGCGAAGGTGTCCAGCAGGCGCTGCTCAAGCTCATCGAGGGCACCACCGCGTCGGTGCCGCCCCAGGGCGGGCGCAAGCACCCGCAGCAGGAGTTCCTGCAGGTCGACACCAGCAATATCCTGTTCATCTGTGGTGGTGCGTTCGCCGGGCTGGAGAAGGTCATCGAGCAGCGCTCCGAGAAGGGCGGCATCGGCTTTTCCGCCGAAATCAAGGACGCCTCGCAGCAGAAGGCCGTGGGCGAGACGCTTCGGGATGTCGAGCCCGAGGATCTGATGCGCTACGGGCTGATCCCCGAGTTTGTGGGACGGCTGCCCGTGGTGGCCACGCTCAACGAGCTCGATGAGGATGCGCTGGTGCAGATCCTCCGTGAGCCCAAGAACGCGCTGGTCAAGCAGTTCCATCGCCTCTTCGAGATGGAAAACGTCGAACTCGAGTTCCGCGACGAGGCGCTCTACGAAGTCGCACGCAAGGCCATCGCCCGCAACACCGGGGCGCGGGGACTGCGGACCCTGGTCGAGCATGTCCTGCTGGATACCATGTACGAGCTCCCCTCGCTCGACAATGTCAGCAAGGTCGTGGTGGATGACGCGGTCATCCGCGGCGAGACGGCCCCCTATCTGATCTATGATGGCTCGGAGCAGCAGCCTGCCGCGGCGTCGGACTGACCCGCGGCCGGGCAGCCCGGCCCCAAGAGGATTCCTATGACTCAGGAACTGACGCCGGCGAGCGGCACCGCCATGGCGGTGCTGCCGCTGCGCGATGTCGTCGTCTACCCGCACATGGTCATTCCGCTGTTCGTCGGTCGGGAGAAGTCCATCGAGGCCCTCGAGCGGGCGATGACCGAGGACAAGCGGATACTGCTGGTCGCCCAGCACAGCGCCGAGGTGGACGACCCGGCGGCGGGTCATCTCTACACCGTGGGCACCATCGCCAATATCCTGCAGATGCTCAAGCTCCCCGATGGCACCGTCAAAGTGCTGGTGGAGGGGGTCGAGCGTGCCCAGGTCGCCGATCTTGACGACGCGCACGGCCATTTCGCCGCCAGCGCCGTATCGCTGCCGGATGAGTCGGTGGAGGGCAACGACGAAGTCGAGGTCATGATCCGCTCGCTGATGTCGCTGTTCGAGCAGTACGTCAAGCTCAACAAGAAGGTCCCGCCCGAGGTGCTGTCCTCGCTGCAGGGTATTGAAGCCCCGGGACGGCTTGCCGACACCATCGCCGCGCACATGAGCCTGAAGATCGACGAAAAGCAGGCCATCCTCGAAATGGAGAACCCGGCCCGACGGCTTGAGCACCTGATGGGGCTGATCGAGGGCGAGCTGGACGTGCTGCAGGTCGAAAAGCGCATCCGTGGCCGCGTCAAGCAGCAGATGGAGAAGTCGCAGCGCGAGTACTACCTGAATGAGCAGATGAAGGCCATTCAGAAAGAGCTCGGCGAGATGGACGACGCCCCCAACGAGGTGGAGGATCTCGAGCAGAAGATCGAGGCCGCGGGCATGTCCAGCGAGGCGCGCGAGAAAGCGGATCAGGAGCTCAACAAGCTCAGGATGATGTCGCCCATGTCCGCCGAGGCGACGGTGGTGCGCAGCTACCTCGAGTGGATGGTGGCGCTGCCCTGGAAAAAGCGCACCCGCGTGCGCCACGACCTGGGCCGGGCCGAAGCGATTCTCGATGCGGACCACTATGGGCTTGAGAAGGTCAAGGAACGGATTCTCGAGTATCTGGCCGTCCAGCAGCGGGTGCGCAAACTCAAAGGCCCCATCCTGTGCCTGGTGGGGCCACCGGGTGTCGGCAAGACCTCGCTGGGCGAGTCCATCGCGCGTTCGATCAACCGCCGCTTTGTGCGTATGTCGCTGGGCGGTGTCCGTGACGAGGCCGAAATCCGCGGTCATCGGCGGACCTACATCGGCTCGCTGCCGGGTAAGATCGTCCAGAAGCTCACCAAGGTGGGCAAGCGCAATCCGCTGTTCCTGCTCGACGAAGTCGACAAGATGGCGATGGATTTCCGGGGCGATCCGGCCTCGGCACTGCTCGAGGTGCTCGACCCCGAGCAGAACGCCACCTTCAACGATCACTATCTGGAAGTGGACTTCGACCTCTCCGACGTCATGTTCGTGTGCACGGCCAACACCCTGGATATTCCCGGGCCGTTGCTCGATCGCATGGAGGTCATCCGCCTGTCCGGTTATACCGAGGAGGAGAAGGTCAACATCGCCCGGCACTACCTGCTGCCCAAGCAGATCAAGGCCAACGGCCTCAAGCCCGGCGAGCTGGAAGTCAGCGACAACGCGCTGCGCGACATCGCCCGCTACTACACGCGCGAGGCCGGTGTGCGCAACTTCGAGCGCGAGGTGGCCAAGATCGCCCGGCGGGTGGTCAAGGAGGTGCTGATCAAGCCGCGCGACAAGGCGGTCCAGGTCAACACGCAGAACCTCGATAAGTATTTGGGCGTGCGGCGTCATCGCTATGGCGTCGCCGAGACCAGCGATCAGGTGGGTCGGGTCACCGGGCTGGCCTGGACCGAGGTCGGCGGCGAGCTGCTCACCATCGAGAGTGCCGTGGTGCCGGGCAAGGGCCGGTTACAGAATACCGGTCAGCTGGGCGATGTCATGAAGGAGTCGATTCACGCGGCGCAGACCGTGATGCGCAGCCGCTCGGCGTCACTCGGCATTCCCGCCGACTTCCACGCCGGTCACGACATCCATATCCACGTCCCCGAGGGCGCCATCCCCAAGGATGGACCCAGTGCGGGCATCGGCATGTGTACGGCGCTGATCTCCGCGGCCACCGGGATACCGGTGTCCGCGGCAGTGGCGATGACCGGCGAGATCACCCTGCGGGGCGAGGTGCTGCCCATCGGCGGGCTCAAGGAAAAGCTCCTGGCGGCGCTGCGCGGGGGGATCCGCACGGTGTTGATCCCGGCGGACAACCGCAAGGATCTGGCCGATATCCCACGCGACATCCAGTCGAAGCTGGATATCCGCACCGTGCGCTGGATGGATGAAGTGCTGGCCGCCGCGCTGGTCTCGCAACCGGTCGCGCTTGCCGGGGCGGGTGAGCCGGTGGCCGAGACCGGCAGTGGCCAGGAGGCCCCCACGACCAGCCAACGCCCGCACTGAAAGGCTTTGTCGTTTGACAGCGACCAACCTCACAATGCTTAATGATCTGGCGCTATGCGATTGTCGTTGGGAGGGCGTAGCGATAGCATGCGAGTCAGCCGACCAACGGGCGATCATTGATAGAATAATTTCGAAGGGGATTCATCCATGAACAAGTCTGAACTCATCGACGCCGTCGCCGAATCGGCCGACCTGTCCAAGGCCGACGCCACCAAGGCGGTTGATGCCTTTGCCTCCACCGTGACGGATGCGCTCAATCAGGGTGACCAGGTCACGCTGGTCGGCTTCGGGACCTTCACCGTGCGCGAGCGCGCGGCGCGGACCGGTCGCAACCCGCGGACCGGCGAGTCCATCAACATCGCGGCCTCGAAAGTGCCCGGCTTCAAGGCTGGCAAGGCACTCAAGGATGCGGTAAACTAAGCGCCGCTTTATCGGGGTGGTTAGCTCAGTTGGGAGAGCGTCGCCCTTACAAGGCGAATGTCGGGGGTTCGAACCCCTCACCACCCACCAAGGTGAAAAACGGAGCGGTAGTTCAGCAGGTTAGAATGCCGGCCTGTCACGCCGGAGGTCGCGGGTTCGAATCCCGTCCGCTCCGCCATACAATCCCACCCTCAGGAAGGCGCCCCAAGGCGCCTTTTTGTTATACGGAATCCAACCATGCTGCTCTCCATCAGAGATCGAACCAGCGGCTGGATCGCCTACGTCATCGTGGGCCTGCTGGTGATCCCCTTCGCCCTGTTCGGGCTGTATAACTATGTCGGCAATGGCGGCCCCCAGGTGGTGGCGACCGTCGGGGATGCCGAGATTACCCGCACCCAGCTTGATCAGGCCTATCAGCAGCGCCAGTCGGAACTGCGCCGCATGCTGGGCGATCAGTACGATCCCGCCGTGTTCAGCACGGACAATCTGCGCCGGCAGGTCCTCGAGCAGCTCATCGATCGCCAGGCGCTGATCAACTACGCCCGTGACAAGCGGTTGCGGGCCAGCGACGCCGATGTCTCGCAGGCGGTGCGCAGCCAGTCCATGTTCCAGGTGGATGGAAGCTTTTCCACCGAGCGCTATCAGAGCCTTCTGCAGCAGAACAACCTGACCGCGGAGGCCTACGAGTCCCAGATCCGCCGCGACCTGTCGATTTCACTGCTCCAGCGCGCGGTACAGTCCACGACCTTTACCCCGGAGCAGACGGTGGACCGCCTGATCGCCCTCCAGGCGCAGCAGCGCCGGCTCAGCTGGGCCACCCTCGAGACCGCGGACTACCGCGACACCATCGAGGTGACCGATGCCGATCTGCAGGAATGGTATGAGGCGAACCGTGAACGGTTCCGCGAACCCGAACAGGTCCAGCTGCGTTATCTGAGCCTGTCGGCGGAGGCCATTGCCCCGAGCATCGAGGTCTCGGCGTCGGCGGTGCGCGAGCGCTATGACGAGCGGGCCAGCGGCAGTGGCGAGGACGCGGCGCGTACGGTTCGGCATATCCTCGCGGCGGTCCCCGAGGACGCCGATGAGGCGGCGGTGAGTTCGGCGCGTCAGACCGTCGAGGCGGCCCGCGAGCGGATTCGCGGCGGCGAGTCCTTCGCCGCGGTGGCCGAGGCGGTCTCGGATGATTCAGGGTCGGCGGCGCAGGGCGGTTCGCTGGGCGTGATCGAGCAGGCGGATGTGGCCGATGCGTTTGCCGAGGCCGCCTGGTCGCTGCAGCCCGGTGAGCTGAGCGAGCCGGTCCGCACGCCGTTTGGCTGGCACCTGATCGAGGTGACCGATGTGCAGGTGGCGGAGTTGCCGCCTTTCGAGCAGATACGCGACTCAATCCGCGAGGACATCGCCATGGAGCGTGCCGAGCGGCGCGTGACCGAGCAGATCAACACCGTTGAGACGCTTGCCTTCGAGAACCCGACCACGCTGGAGCCGGCGGCCGACGCGGTGGGCATCCCCGTCGAATCCACGGAGTGGATCGATGCCGCCGCCGATGGCAGTGGCGTTGCCGGCGATCCGGCGGTGCTTGAGACCGCCTTCAGCGACGCCATGCTGGATAATCGTGAGAACAGCGATCTGATCGAACGCGAAGACGGCGGTTACGCTGTGGTCCGGGTGACCGATTACCGATCCGCACGGGTCCGGCCGCTGGACGAGGTCCGCGAGCAGGCCCGCACCGCCTATCTGGACGAGAAGGCCGCCGCCGCCGCGCGGGCGGACGCCCAGCGGATCGCCGACGCGGTCAACGCCGGTGACTCGTTACAGAGTGTGGCCGATGGCATCGAATCGGCGCAGTACACCGCCCCCACCCTTGGTGGGCGCAATGACCGGTCACTGCCGGCCGGCGTTCGCGAGCGGGGCTTTCGGCTGAGCGGCCCGGAGGGCGGCGGTGACCGGGCCGGCGTCGGTCGCCTGGCCAACGGCTGGGCCGCCGTGGCGGTGGAGGCGGTGGAGCCCGGCGACCCGTCCGAGGTCGGTGCGGAACGTCGCGGTCAGCTCAGGCAGACGCTGAGTGAGCTGGACGGCGAGGCGAGTGTGCAGGCCGTGGTCGCGGCACTCCGCGACCGGGCGGATGTGGAGATTCGCGAAAGCAATCTCTGATCGCCGCTGCGGGGCGAGGGCGGGTCAGCCCTCGCCATCCATCGCGGTGCCGGCCAGTGCCACCGAATGGAAGCCCCCATCGACGTGCACGATCTCGCCGGTGATGCCCGAGGCAAGGTCTGAGCACAGAAAGGCGCTGGTGTTGCCCACTTCCTCGATGCTGACGTTGCGCCGCATGGGCGCGGCGGCGGCATTGAAGTCGAGCATGCGGCGGAAGTCGCCGATGCCGGAGGCGGCCAGCGTCCGGATCGGACCGGCTGAGACGGCATTCACGCGGATACCCTCGGCGCCCAGATCACTCGCCATGTAGCGCACCGATGATTCCAGGCTCGCCTTGGCGGCGCCCATGACATTGTAATTGGGCAGCGCCCGCTCGCCCCCCAGGTAGGTGAGGGTCAGCAGGCTGCCGTTGCGTCCCTGCATCAGCGGCCGGGCACCTCGGGCCAGGGCGATGAAGCTGTAGGCGCTGATGTCGTGGGCCATGCCGAAACCGGCGCGGGTCGTGTTCTCGACAAACGAGCCCTCGAGCTCATCGCGCGGCGCGAAACCCACGGCATGGACGACAATGTCGAGATGGCCCCAGGTGTCAGCCAGCGACTCAAAGACGGCATCGATCTGGGCATCATCGGCCACGTCGAGGGGCAGCACGGGCCCGCCGCCACAGGCCTCGGAGCACTGCTCCACGCGGCGCTTGAGCTTTTCGTTCTGGTAGGTGAGCGCGACCTCGGCGCCCTCGCGGTGCATGGCCTCGGCGATGCCCCAGGCGATGGAGCGGTTGCTGGCGACACCCGTGATCAGTGCCTTGCGATTGTCAAGAAAACCCATGGGAACCCCTTTGCCCCTGTCATAATCCTCGGTACGTTACTCAAAAGCGCTGGCGCGGCCAAGCGGCGCCGGGGATGAATGCCATAAGGAGCCTTTCAATGCTGTCATTCGATGCCGTCCGACTGACCCTGCGGGCCATCGCGCTGGGATCGCTGATCGGGATGGGCCAGGCGCTGGCGGCCGAGGCCGAGCATGCCCTGGCGCTGCATGGCGAGCCCCGCTACGGGCCCGGGTTCGAGCATTTCGATTACGTCAACCCGCAGGCGCCCAAGGGCGGTACGCTCAAGCTCGCCAATGTGGCGGCATCGACCTTCGACAGCCTGCACCCGTTCATTCTGCGCGGCACCGCCGCCGAGGGCATGGGCCGGGTCTTCGATACACTCACCGTGCAGTCGCTGGACGAGCCGTTTACGCAGTACGGACTGATCGCCCGCTCCATCGAGGTGGCCGACGATCACTCCAGCGTCCGCTTCAACCTGCGCGATACGGCGCGCTTTCATGATGGCGAACCGATCACCGCCGACGACGTCGCCTGGACGTTCCGCCGGCTGCGTGAGGACGGCCACCCCCGTTACCGGGCCTACTATGCGGACGTCGATCGTGTCGAGGTGATCGACCCGCTGACCGTGGAGTTTCATTTTGCCACCACGGACAATGCCGAGCTGCCGCTGATACTCGGTCAGTTGCCGGTGCTGCCCGCCCACGACTGGGCGGAGCGCGACTTCACCGCCACCACACTGACGCCGCCGCTCGGTAGCGGGCCGTATCGCGTGGCCTCGGTGGAGCAGGGACGGCGCATCGTCTACGAGCGCGTCGATGACTACTGGGCGGCGGATCTGCCGGTCAATCGCGGGCGCTACAACTTCGATCGCATCAGCTACGACTACTACCGTGATGGCACCGTCGCGCTGCAGGCGCTGAAGGCCGGGGAGTATCACCTGCGCCGCGAGAACGTGGCGCGCAACTGGGCCACCGCCTACGACACGCCCGCCGTGGAAGCGGGCCTGCTCAAACGCGTCGAGATCCCCCACGATCGCCCGGCGGGGATGCAGGGATTTTTCTTCAACACGCGCCGGGCGGTGTTCGCCGACCCGGCCGTGCGCGAGGCCCTGGCGTACGCCTTCGACTTTGAGTGGACCAACGAGAATCTCTTCTACGGCGCCTATGACCGCACCCGCAGCTATTTCCAGAACTCCGAGCTGGCGGCCACGGGGCTGCCTTCCGAGGCGGAACTCGAGCTCCTCGAGCCCTACCGCGACCAGCTCCCCGAGCGGGTGTTCACCGAGGCCTACGCACCGCCGGATACCACCGACGGGTCACGCCGGGCCAACCTGCGCCGGGCGCTTGCGCTGCTGCGCGACGCCGGCTGGGCGGTCCGCGATGGCACGCTGACGCACACCGAGTCGGGTCAGCCGATGGCCTTCGAGATCCTGCTGGTCTCGCCGTCGTTCGAACGGGTGGTGCTGCCGTTCAAGCGCAATCTCGAGCGGCTCGGGGCCGAGGTGAGTGTGCGCACCGTGGATCCCACCCAGTATCAGAACCGCATGGAGGCGTTCGACTTTGACATGACCGTGCACGTGGCGCCGCAGTCGCTGTCGCCGGGCAACGAGCAGCGCGACTTCTGGAGCTGTGAGGCCGCGGAGATCAGTGGCAGCCGCAATGTGGCCGGCGTCTGCGATCCGGTGATCGACGAGCTGGTGACCGCGGTGATCGACGCGCCCGATCGTGAGGCACTGGTGACCCGCACCCGGGCCCTGGACCGCGTGCTGCAGTGGCATTTCTACGCCATCCCCAACTGGTATATCGATCGCTTTCGCCTGGCGTACTGGGATCGCTTCGGGCGGCCGGCGGACAACCCGCCCTATGGCCTGGCGCTGGACAGCTGGTGGGTGGACCCCGAACGGGCGGCCCGGGTGGATGACCGCTAGTCGCGGACCGCGGAGTCGCTGAGCGTGTACGCCTATATCGCGCGCCGGTTGCTGTTGATGATCCCGACGTTGATCGGCGTGCTGCTGATCAACTTCGTCATCGTCCAGTTTGCCCCGGGTGGGCCCATCGAGCAGGTGATGGCCCAGGTCCAGGGCACGGCGGACCTGTCCACCAGCCGTTTCTCGGGGGTCGCCGCGGATGAGGTCTCCGGCGAGAGTCGCGGCGGTCGCGGGCTGGATCCGGCCTATATCGCCGAGCTCGAGGCGCAGTTCGGCTTTGACCGGCCGGCCCACGAGCGGTTTGCGAAAATGCTGGTGGACTACGCGCAGTTCGATCTGGGCGAGAGTTTCTATCGTGACCAGACGGTGCTCTCGCTGATCGTCGATAAGTTGCCGGTGTCGGTGTCGCTGGGGGTGTGGACGCTGCTGCTCACCTATCTCATCTCGATCCCGCTGGGCATCCGCAAGGCGGTCCGCGACGGCTCGGGGTTTGACGTCTGGACCAGCGCCGTGGTCATCGTCGGCTATGCGATCCCGGGGTTCCTGTTCGCCATTCTGCTGATCGTGGTCTTTGCCGGTGGCAGCTATCTGGACTGGTTTCCGCTGCGCGGGCTGGTCTCCGATAACTGGGAGCAGCTCGCCTGGCCGGCCCGCATTCTCGATTACCTGTGGCATCTGGTGCTGCCGGTGCTGGCAATGGTGATCGGCGGTTTCGCCGGTCTGACCATGCTCACCAAGAACTCGTTTCTCGAGGAAATCAACAAGCAGTACGTCATGACCGCCCGGGCGAAGGGCGTCAGCGAGCGCCGCGTCCTCTACGGGCATGTCTTCCGCAACGCCATGCTCATCGTGATCGCCGGTTTCCCGGCCGCGTTCGTGGGGGTGCTGTTCACCGGCGCGCTGCTGATCGAGGTGATCTTTTCGCTGGATGGGCTCGGGCTGCTGGGCTTCGAGTCGGTGGTCAACCGGGATTATCCGGTGGTCTTCGGCAGTCTTTTCGTCTTCACGCTGATCGGCCTGGTGCTCAATCTGCTGGGCGATCTGATGTATGTGCTGGTGGACCCCCGCATCGATTTCGAGGCTCGGGACGGGTGATGGACCGACTGCGCCTGAACCCCATCAATCAGCGCCGCTGGGCCCAGTTCCGGGCCAATCGCCGGGGCTGGTGGTCGCTGTGGCTGTTCCTGGTGCTGTTCGGTCTGTCGCTGGGTGCGGAGTTCATCGCCAATGACCGTCCGCTGCTCGTGCACTACGACGGCGACTGGTATTTCCCGGTGCTGGTGAGCTATCCCGAGACCACCTTCGGTGGGGATTTTCCTACCGAGGCGGCCTATCGCGATCCCTACGTCGCCGAGCTGATCAACGCCCGGGGCTGGATGCTCTGGCCACCGATTCCCTATCACTACGACACCATCAACTACGCCAGCGAATCGGCGGCCCCGGCGCCGCCGTCCGCCGCCAACTGGCTGGGCACCGACGATCAGGCGCGCGACGTGCTGGCGCGGCTGATCTACGGCTTTCGCCTGTCGGTCCTGTTTGGGCTGGCCCTGACGCTGGCCAGCTCGGTGATCGGTGTGGCGGTGGGCGCGGTCCAGGGCTATTTCGGCGGTCGGGTGGACCTGCTGGGGCAGCGCTTCATCGAGATCTGGGCCGGCCTGCCGGTGCTCTATCTACTGATCATCATGGCCGGGTTCGTGCAGCCCAACTTCTGGTGGCTGCTGGGGATCATGCTGCTGTTCAGCTGGACACAGCTGGTGGGCGTGGTGCGCGCGGAGTTCCTGCGGGTGCGCAATTTCGACTACGTCAAGGCGGCCCGGGCGCTGGGCGTCGCCGATCGGGTGATCATCGTCCGCCATGCGCTGCCCAACGCCATGGTGGCCACGGTGACCTTCATGCCGTTCATTCTCACCGGCTCGATCACCACTCTGACCTCGCTGGATTTTCTGGGCTTCGGCCTGCCGCCGGGGTCGCCGTCGCTGGGCGAGCTGCTGGCGCAGGGCAAGAATAATCTCCAGGCCCCTTGGCTGGGGCTGACGGCGTTTTTCACGCTGGCCATCATGCTCTCGCTGCTGGTGTTCATCGGCGAGGCCGCACGGGATGCGTTCGACCCGCGCAAGACCTTTGGCGGCGGAGACCCGGGATGAGCGCCCTGCTGCAGATTGAGGATCTGTCCATCGCCTTCGGCCAGGGCGGGCGCCAGACCCCGGTCGTGCAGGGCGTCAATCTGACCCTGAATGCACGGGAAACGCTGGCGCTGGTGGGCGAGAGTGGCTCGGGCAAGTCCATTACGGCGCTGTCGGTGCCCCAGCTGCTGCCCTATCCGTTGGCCAGTCACCCCACCGGCCGCATCCTGGTGGAGGGCGAATCACTGATCGGTGCCAGCACGGCGACCCTGCGGCGGTTCCGGGGGGGTGCGTTGGGCATGGTCTTCCAGGAGCCCATGACCTCGCTCAACCCCGTCCATACGCTGGAAAAGCAGATCGGTGAGACCCTGCGCATCCACCAGGGCCTGAGCGCCGCCGCGGCCCGGGATCGCATCGTCGAACTGCTTGAGATGGTCCGGCTGCCCGAGGCCTCGGCCCGTCTGGGGGCATTCCCGCATCAGCTCTCCGGTGGGCAGCGCCAGCGTGTGATGATCGCGATGGCGATCGCCAACAGCCCCCGGCTGCTGATCGCCGATGAGCCCACCACGGCGCTGGATGTGACCATTCAGGCCGAGATCCTCGAGCTGCTGGCTGATCTCAAGCAACGACTCGACATGGCCATGCTGCTGATCAGCCATGACCTGAATGTGGTCCGCCGGGTGGCGGATCGCGTAGCGGTCATGCAGCAGGGACGCGTAGTTGAGCAGGGTGAGGCCGCCAGCGTGTTCGAACAGCCCCGCAGTGACTATACCCGGGCGCTGATCGCCGCCGAGCCCAGTGGCCGACCGCGGCCCGTCGCCAATCCGCAGACGGTGCTCGAGGCCCGGGATCTGCGGGTGTGGTTTCCGCGCCGCGGTGGTCTGCTGAAACGCGTGGTGGGCCACCTCAAGGCGGTGGACGGAATTGATCTGGCGGTGGGCGCCGGGGAAACCCTGGGGGTCGTGGGCGAGAGCGGATCCGGCAAGACCACGCTGGGCATGGCGCTGCTGCGGCTGCAGGCCGCCACCGGTCAGATCCGCTTCGAGGGCCGTGATATTAGTCGCCTGGGCAAGGGGGCGCTTCGCCCGCTGCGACGGCGACTGCAGGTGGTCTTCCAGGACCCCTATGGCAGTCTCAGCCCGCGGCTCTCCATCGAGCAGATCATCGGCGAGGGGCTGGCGGTGCACCGCATCGGTGCCGATGCGGCCGAGCGCGGCGTCCTGGCCCGCGAGGCGCTCGCCGAGGTCGGCCTCGACCCGGCGCTGGCTGAGCGGTTTCCCCACGAACTCTCGGGCGGCCAGCGTCAGCGCGTGGCGGTGGCGCGCGCCATCGTGCTCAAGCCCGCGGTGGTGGTGCTGGATGAACCCACCTCGGCCCTCGACCGAAGCGTTCAGACCCAGCTCGTCGAGTTGCTGCGATCACTCCAGGCGCGGCACGGGCTGGCGTACGTGTTCATCAGCCACGACCTGAAGATCGTGCGGGCCATGAGCCACCGCATGCTCGTCATGCAGTCCGGTCAGGTGGTGGAATCAGGGCCGGCGGAGCGGATTTTCACGGACCCGCAGGCGGCGTACACCCAACGGTTGCTGGCGGCGGCATTGTGAGCGCGGATTGCCACCCCGACCGGGGCTGCCGGCTGCTATCATGGTCGGATGGAACAACCGGTAATCGCCCTGGTGGGGCGGCCCAATGTAGGCAAGTCCACCCTGTTCAACCGACTCACGCGGACGCGGGATGCCCTGGTGGCGGACTTCCCGGGGCTGACCCGCGACCGTCAGTATGGCGTTGGCCGCCTGGGGCCGGCGCCCTATGTGGTGGTGGACACCGGCGGGCTCGGCGAGCCCGATGACGTCACTTATCATCACATGCAGCGTCAGGCCCTGCGTGCGCTGGACGAGGCCGATGTCATCCTGTTTCTGGTCGACGCGCGGGTCGGCGTCACTCCCGGCGACGAGGCCCTTACCCGCGATCTGCGCCGCCGCGGTAAACGCGTCTGGCTGGTCATGAACAAGATCGACGGGGTCGATGCGGACGTCGCCGCCGCCGAATTCCACTCGCTGGGCATGGATTCGCCCTGGCCGATCGCGGCGGTGCAGGGGCGCGGCGTCACTCAGCTCATCGGTGCGGTACTGGAGGATTGCTTGGGAGCCGCCTGGGCCGCCCCGGCATCCGCCGATCCAGCCGACGCCGATCCCGATGCCGATGCCGAAGCGCCCGACGAGCCGGATGCGCCCATTGATGTGGCCATCATCGGCCGGCCCAACGTGGGCAAGTCCACGCTGGTGAACCGGCTCATCGGCGAGGAGCGGGTGCTGGTGTATGACATGCCCGGGACCACGCGGGATTCCATCCGAGTGCCGTTCGAGCGGGACGGGCGGGCCTTCACGCTGATCGATACCGCGGGCGTGCGACGCCGGAGCCGGGTCAGCGATGGGGTCGAGAAATTCAGTGTCATCAAGACCCTGCAGGCGATCGAGGCGGCGCAGGTGGTGATCATGGTGCTCGATGCGCAGCAGGAGATCTCCGAACAGGATGCCCACCTCATCGGTCATGCCATCAACGCGGGGCGCGGGCTGGTCCTGGCGGTCAACAAATGGGACGGGTTGATCGCTGAAAACCGCGAGCGCATCCGTCGTGAACTCGACGTCAAGCTGGGATTCCTCGACTTTACCCGGCCACGATTCATCTCCGCGCTGCACGGTACCGGAGTCGGCCGGCTGCTCGAGGAGGTGGCGCATGTGCATGCAGCGGCGCGCCGCGAATTGCCCACACCGGCGCTCAACCGGGTGCTTGAAGACGCCATCAGCGCCCACCAGCCGCCGCTCGTCCGCGGCCGGCGCATCAAGTTGCGCTACGCGCATCAGGGCGGCCGCAACCCGCCCACCATCGTGGTCCATGGCAACCAGACCCGCGACCTGCCGGATGCCTACCGGCGGTTTCTGATCAACCGGTTCCGCAAGGCGTTCCAGCTCCATGGCACGCCCATTCGGCTGGAGCTGCGCACCGGCGAAAACCCTTATGCCGGCCGCCGCAACAAGCTCACGCCGCGACAGCAGAAAAAACGCGACCGGGTGGTGCGTCGGAACCGACGCTAGGGCGGCACAATGACGAATATATCGCTGCCGCGGGCCAACCGCATCCGAATCGTCTACTCGCCCCTGGAGGATCGTCTTGCGCTGAGGCTGACGATGGCCTCCGGGGAAGGGCGCATCGCCTGGCTGTCCCGCCGGGCCCTGCATCGGCTCATGCAGCCCATCAATGACACGCTCAAGCAATCGCATCCGGCCGCCGAGGGCGAAGCCGCCCACGATGCGGTGATGGCGCTGGAGCATATCGGTGCCCGCTCGCAGGTGGCCGCGCAGCGCCACCAGGATGAGGCCGGCGAGACCACGACACCACCCGGCCCCGAGGCATGGACCCACTGGCTGGTGACCGAGGCGCGGGTTGAAAGCCAGCATGAGGAGATCGTCATCGCCCTGATGGGCCAACCGCTGCCGGGAACCCCCGACGAGCGACTCGACCCGATGCCCATCGCCGGACTGTCGCTGATCCGCGCGCATGCCCACGAGGTGCTGCGACTGATGCATGCGCATGCCGAGAAGGCGGGCTGGTCGCTTGACGCATCGATCGGCTGGATAACGGCGGACCGGTAGGCGTTGGGGTGGCGCCCCGAGCAGGATTCGAACCTGCGACCTATCGCTTAGGAGGCGATTGCTCTATCCAGCTGAGCTATCGGGGCGTATAGATAGAGTCTACAGGCAGTCGAGGCGCCCTGCCGAGACGCATTAAAAGGCGATCATGCGAATGGATTCCGCAACCGCGCGTCCTCGTTTATGGCTGGTGGGTGAATCGGCCCGCCCGATCTGGCTCAGCGACGCCTACACCGTGGCCGACGGGCCGGAGCACGCGGACGTTGCCGTGCTCATGCCCGGCACGCCGGTCGAGGCCCTCGATGACCGCCGCGCCTCCGCGCACGCCGCGTTGATGCCCGTGATCAACGCCTCGGGTCAGTCGATGCCCGGGGCACTGTGTGATGTCGCCAGCCTGCAGCCGGCGCTACTGGATGAGGCGCTTGGCGTCGCGCGGCCGGTGGTTGAGCGACTCGCGCAGCTGCCCGAGATTGATGCGCTGGCCGATACAGACGCATTGATGGTGCTCGCCATGGCCCATTCGCGGCAGACACCGATTCAGGCCACCTGGGACTTTACCCGGCCGGCCGCCGTCCGCTACGCAGCTCTGCGGGGCATCGAAAATCCCAGGGAGCTGCTCGAAGAGCTGGCCGCGGCCGAATTGCTGGTCCGGGAGCGATTCGACTGCATCCACTACTGCCCGGCCTGCGACGGCTCGCGTTTGAACGTCCGCGAGGAGTGCACCGAATGCCGCAGCAGTGACCTGGGGTCCGAGCCTCTGGTCCACCACTATCGCTGTGCCTATCAGGCCCGGGAGTCCGAATTCCTGCGGGGGCGTTCGCTGGAGTGCCCCAAGTGTCGGCGGGCGCTTCGCCATTATGGGGTGGATTACGATAAACCCGGCGTGGTCTTCGTCTGTGGTCATTGTGGTGCCGAAAGCAGTGATCCGGCGGTAGGTTTTCTCTGCGCGGACTGCGGTCGGCACACCGACAGCGAGCGGATGGACACCCGTACCTGGTGGCATTACGCCATTACGTCGGGTGGGGTCACGGCGCTGCATCGCGGTGTTCTGCCGCATCTGAGCCTCGAGGCGAGCATGGCCCGTGGTCCGATGGGCTACTGGGTCAGGGACTTCATGACGCTGCTGCGGTTCGAGCAGGCTCAGGCCCGTCGTTACCAGCGCCCCCTGTCAGTCCTCATTCTGCGTGTTCACAACATCGAGGCGGTGAGCGACGCGTGGGGTGGCCGCGGTCTCTCGCAGGTCTTTGCGCATCTGGTGGATGTGCTCTCGGAGTGCCTGCGCGAGACCGATGCCGTGACCGCCCGCGACCACGTCGTCTACGTCCTCCTGCCCGAAACCCCAATGGCCGAAACCGAGGTCATTGCGCAGCGCCTGCGCGAGACCGTTGAGACAGTGGTTGCAGGGCCGATGCAGATCACGGTTGAGCGCAGTGGGGGAGTGGATGGCCTCTCCACAGTGCTCGAGGCGCTGACGGACTGATGGAAAGCTCCATCGCGCTGCTCGCCCAACTGGATCTGCAGGGCTTTGTCTACCTGTTCTGGCACTACGTCATCTTTGATCTGTCGCGCTACGGTCTGAGCGTTCTCGCCATTCTGCTGGCGGCGCCATGGGAGCGGTCATCACCGGATCCCTCCCATCACCCCGCGATAAGCGTGCTGCTCGTCGGTTTCAACGAGGGTAAGGCGCTACGGCGTACGGTGCGATCGCTCGGCGAGCAGACCCATCAGAATCTGGAACTGATTCTCGTGGATGACGGATCGATTGATCGCATGCGTGAGATCGGCTGGGCGCTGCGGCGTCGCGGCGAGCTTGATCGGGTGGTATCCACCGGCATCCGCGGTGGCAAGTCCAGTGCCATCAATATGGGCCTGGAATACGCCCGCCATGACCTGGTGAGCATCGTCGATATTGATACCACCTTCGATCGCGACGCCTTCGAGCAGCTGGTGGCGGGGATGGCCGATCCGCAGGTCGGGGCGGTGGCGGGTAATCTGGCGGTGCGCAATGCCGATACCACCCTGATGGCCCGCTTCCAGGCCATTGAATACATCACCAGTATCGCCCTGGGCCGCCGGTTCACCGCGGCGCTGGGGATTCTGTCGATCGTCTCAGGGGCGTTTGGGGTGTTCCGCAGACAGGCACTCAGGCAGATCGGCGGCTGGGACGTGGGGCCCGGCGAGGATGCTGACATTACCGACAAACTGCGCCGGGCCGGCTGGGCGATCGAGTTCGCGCCGCATGCCTGGTCGATGACCGATGTACCCGAGACCCTGAGCGGCTTCACTCACCAGCGGCTGCGCTGGAACCGCAGCGTCATCCGCTTTCGGCTGCGCAAGTACGGCGCCGCCTTTAACCCGTTCTGGCGGGGTTTTCGCGCGGAGAATGCCCTCGCGATGGCGAATATCCTCTTCTATCAGGTCGTCCTGTCGATCAGTTTCTATGTCTATATTGTGTGGCTTTTCTCGACGCTGGGCCCGCACGGCGCCCTGACCGTGCTGGGTGCGACGATGCTCATCTATATCCTCCAGGGCCTGCTGGTCTACTGCGTGGCGTGGATCATGAGCGGTCCCCGTGCGCCGCTCGCCTATGCACTGTACGTCCCCGGCCAGATCCTGTTCTCGACTTTCGTGCAGCGAGGGATTCGCATGATCGCCTATCTGGATGAGTGGATCTTCCGCCGCTCGTATGCGGATCCGTATGTGCCGTCAAAAGTCCGCGACGCGACGGAGCGTTTCTGATGCAGCGCCTGCGTCGACCGCCGCGCGTGGATCGTCTGCAGACCGAGCAGCGCCGCCATCGAGCGCGCATCGGGCGGTGGGTCTACCTGCTGCTTTTGTTGGGTCTGGTGGTGTGGCTACTGAATATCTTTTTCGGGGATCGGGTCTATCTATCCGCGCCCGGGATGGTGACCCGCGATCAGGTCGCGGTCAGCGTCAGTTACTCGGGGCGGGTGACAGCGCTGCATGTCCGCGAAGGTGATCGCGTGGAGGCCGGTCAGCGGCTCGCCACGCTTGAATCGCTGCCGGTGCAGCGCGATATCGCCAATCTCTCGGCACAATGGGCGGAATGGCGACGTCGACGCGCGGCGCTGGCTGCCGAGCGCTACACGATCCGCCGCATGCTGCCGGTCGCCCGCGAGCAGGCGAGCACCATCGCCGAGTTGCTCGGCCTGCGTGAAAAGGCCTACGAAGAAGGACTCAGTACGCATCTGACCCTGCACGAACTGGTGACGGCGGATTACCGGAGCACCCTGCAGGCGACCGAACTCGAGGCCCGGGAGCAGGGGATAGCGCGCGAGATCGACACCCTTGATGACATCGTCACCCGGTTCGAGCGCAGTCTTGACGGTGTACGCGCGCGCTTTGACGGCGGCGAGGTCTATGCCCGACACGACGGCATCATCACCGATGTACACGTCAAAGCGGGTGGCCATACGGGCCAGCCAGGCGACCTCATGACAATGGTCGTCGGCGAACCCTATGTGCTGGCCTATATCCCGCCCGGGGCGCTCTACTCAGTGAGCGAAGGGGACAGAGTCCGGGTCAGTTATGGTTTTGAGCGCCTCGACGGCATTGTCGAGTCCATTCGACCCGTTTCGGTGCGACTGCCCGAGGAGTTCCAGCGGGCTTTTCAACCCCGACAGCGCTCGCAGATCGTTCGGGTGAACCTGACCAACGGGGAGATTCCGCCGGCATTCACGGCCGTTCAGGTGAGTGCATCGGGAGGATGGTGGAGCCGAGGGGGATCGAACCCCTGACCTTCGCGTTGCGAACGCGACGCTCTCCCGGCTGAGCTACGGCCCCATTGATAGCCAAAAGCTTATCATTGCTGACGCAAAGGATGCCACAGGCGTCAGACGCCTTGTTATGATGACGCGAGGGTTGTTGCGACAACGAATACCCGCCATCAGCTTTCTGGTGCCGGGGGCGGGGCTCGAACCCGCACTCTCTTGCGAGAACCGGATTTTGAGTCCGGCGCGTCTACCAGTTCCGCCACCCCGGCATAACGACAAGTATAACAGCACTGCATGCAAGTCAGCGATTTCAATTACGAGCTACCGACGCATCTGATCGCCTCGGAACCGCTTCCCAACCGCACCGACAGCCGCCTGTTGGTCCTCGATCCCGCCACCGGTGGGGTCACCGATCGGCAGTTCCCGGCGATCCGTGACTATCTGCAGCCGGGGGATCTGCTGGTGGTCAATGACACCCGCGTGCTGCCGGCGCGGCTCTATGGGCATAAGGCCTCGGGCGGGCAGGTCGAGATCCTCCTCGAGCGGCTGACCGGCGAGGGCGAGGCGCTGGCCCAGCTGCGTGCCAATAAAACGCCGGCGATTCCTTCGACATTGACCCTTGAGGGTGATCTGTCAGTGGAGGTGATGGCGCGCGAGGGCGATTTCTTCCGCCTGCGCTTCGCCGGTGATGAGCCGCTGCCGGTGCTGCTCGAGCGCCACGGGCATATGCCGCTGCCGCCGTACATCAAGCGTGCCGACCGCCCGGATGATCGCCAGCGCTACCAGACCGTGTTTGCCGAGCGCCCCGGTGCCGTCGCCGCACCCACGGCGGGCCTGCACTTTGATGAGCCATTGCTCGAGGCGCTGCGCTCGGATGGAATCGAGACGGCCACGCTGACATTGCATGTCGGCGCCGGGACCTTTCAGCCCATCCGCACCGACAGCCTTGAAGAGCATCGCATGCATGCCGAATGGCTCTCGGTGCCCGCCAGTGTCTGCGAGGCGGTGGCGCGCACCCGCGCCCGCGGCGGGCGCGTGGTGGCGGTCGGTACCACGGTGGTGCGCGCACTCGAATCGGCGGCGCAGACCGGTGAGCTGCAGCCCTTCGAGGGCGAGACCGAGATCTTCATCTACCCGGGTTTCCCGTTTCAGGTCATCGATGGGCTGATCACCAATTTCCATCTCCCCGGCTCGACACTGGTGATGCTGGTCAGTGCGCTGGCGGGGCGCGAGTCGATCCTGGCCGCCTATCGGCATGCGGTGGAGGCGGAGTACCGGTTCTTCAGTTATGGCGATGCCATGTTGATCCTGTCCGGTGCCGGCGGGGTGCGGTCATGAGCCTGCGATTGACGCTGTCGGCGACCGACGGCTGGGCCCGCCGCGGGCGGCTTGAGTTTGCTCGGGGCACCATCGACACGCCCGCCTTCATGCCCGTGGGCACCTATGGGACGGTCAAGGGGATGACGCCCGAGGAGGTGGCCGGCACCGGCGCTCAGATCCTGCTGGGCAACACCTTCCATCTGATGCTGCGGCCCGGCACTTCGATCATCGCCGAGCACGGTGATCTGCACGATTTCATGCACTGGCCGTCTCCTATTCTCACCGATTCGGGCGGCTTCCAGGTGTTCAGTCTTGCCGAAGGCCGGCGGCTGACCGAGGCCGGTGTCGAATTCCGCTCGCCAGTGGACGGATCCCGCGTATTCCTTGATGCCGAGCGGTCCATGGCCGTCCAGCGGGCCCTTGGCAGCGACATCGTCATGATCTTTGATGAGTGTACGGCCTGGCCGGCGGAATGGTCCGAGGCGAAGCGCTCCATGGAGCGCTCCCTGCGCTGGGCCGAGCGTAGCCGTGAGGCCCATGGCGACAGTGAGGCCGCGCTGTTCGGGATCGTCCAGGGCGGGATGTACGATGACCTGCGAGCCGCCTCGCTGGCAGGGCTTGAGTCCATCGGCTTTGATGGCATGGCCGTGGGCGGTCTATCGGTGGGGGAGCCGCCGGCTGAGCGTCTGCGGGTGCTCGATGCGCTGGCCCCGCAGCTGCCCACGGACAAGCCCCGTTATCTGATGGGTGTCGGTCGGCCGGAGGATCTGGTGGACTGTGTGGCGCGCGGCATCGACATGTTCGACTGCGTGCTGCCCACCCGCAATGCGCGCAACGGGTATCTGTTCACCGATACCGGGACCCTGCGACTGCGCAACGCTCGGTTCGCCCATGACATCCGGCCGATCGAGGCGGACTGTGACTGCTATACCTGCCGGCATTACAGTCGCGCCTATCTGCGCCATCTCGACCGCTGTGGTGAGATGCTCGGTGGCCGACTCAACACCATTCACAACCTGCGCTACTTCCAGCGCCTGATGCAGGCCATCCGTGAGGCCATCGAGGCGCAGGCTTTCAACGAATTCGCCCGGGCATTCCATGCCCGACGAGCGGATATGACATAATCCCGACCTTTCATTCGAGGGAGACTTCCATGGATTTCTTTATCAACGATGCCCTGGCCCAGTCCGGTGGCCAGCCCGGTGCCGGTCTGACCGGTCTGATCTTTCCCATTGCACTGATCGTGATCTTCTACTTTCTGCTCATCCGCCCGCAGCAGAAGCGCGCCAAAGAGCACAAGAAGCTCGTCCAGAACCTGTCCAAGGGCGATGAAGTCCTGACCAATGGCGGGCTCGTTGGTCGCATCAGCGACGTCGGTGATACCTATGCCAACGTGAGCCTCGCCGAAGGCGTCGAGGTGCGGCTGCAGAAAAGCGCGGTGGCCCAGGTGCTGCCCAAGGGTGCCATGAAGGCGGGCCTCGATAAGGCCGACGCGGGTGGCAAGGACGACACCGGCAAGGGCGACGCGTCGAAGTAGGCATGATGAATCGCTATCCGCTCTGGAAGTATGTGCTGGTGGTGGCCGTTATTGCGGCCGGCTGCCTCTACGCCTTGCCCAATCTCTTCGGCCAGGACCCGGCCCTGCAGATCAGCAGCGCGTCGGGGGGTGCCCCGACGGCAGACGTACGGGAGCGGATCAGCGAACAGCTGAGCGCGGATGGTATCCGGGTACAGGGGCAGGAGCTGACCGACGATCACCTGCTGCTGCGCCTCGGCAGCGCCGAGGCACAGGTGCGGGCGGCGGACGAGCTGGCACTCGCGCTGGGCGGTGACTACACCGTTGCCCTCAACCTGGCGCCGGCCACCCCCGACTGGCTTCAGGGCGTGGGCGGTCAGCCCATGTATCTGGGCCTTGATCTGCGCGGCGGCGTCCACTTTCTTATGGACGTCGACGTTGAAGCGGTGCTCGATCAGACCATGACCGGCTACCGCGACGAGTTTCGCCGTCAGCTGCGCGAAGCCGACATCCGCTACCGGGATGCCAGTGTTGAAGGCACCACGGTACGACTCGCCTTTGCCGACGAACAGGCCCGCGATGCGGCGCGCTCGACGCTGAGCCCCGACTATCTCGATCTCGGCTTTGATGCCGGGTCGAGCGACGACGACCGGCCGCTGCTGACCGCGACGCTGAGCGAGGAAAAGCAGCGTGAGGTGCGCAATGCGGCGGTCGAGCAGAACATGACCACGCTGCGCAATCGGGTCAACGAGCTGGGCGTGGCCGAGCCGGTGATCCAGCGCCAGGGCCTGAGCCGCATCGTCGTGCAGCTGCCCGGCGTTCAGGACACGGCCCGGGCCAAGGAGATCATCGGTGCCACCGCCACCCTCGAGTTTCGGATGGTGGACTCGGCGAACTTCCCCTACCGCGGTGATGAGGATGATCCGGTCCCGCCCGGCAGTGAGCGCTATCCCGAGCGTGGCGGCGGCTATGTCCTGCTCGAGCGCGAGGTCATCATCACCGGCGAGGCGATCACCGACGCCTCCTCCGGTATCGACACCCAGAACGGGCAGCCTCAGGTCAACATCCGCCTGAGCGGCAGCGGCGGCAGCGTCATGAACCGGACAACCGCCGACCGGGTCGGCGATCACATGGCGGTGCTGTTCAAGGAGACCCAGATCGAACCGCGTCGTGTCGACGGCGAAGTGGTGCGCCGGCAGGTCGAAACCGAAGAGGTCATCAACATCGCGCGCATCCAGGAGCAGCTCGGCAGCCGCTTCCGCATTTCCGGGCTGGAGAGCTCGCGCGAGGCGCGCAATCTGGCCCTGCTGCTGCGCGCCGGCTCGCTGGCCGCGCCCATGCAGATCGTCGAGGAGCGGACCATCGGGCCCAGCCTTGGGCAGGAGAACATCAATCAGGGCCTCGCTGCGGTTGTGGCCGGTTTTCTGCTCGTGGTGGTCTTCATGGCCGTCTACTACAAGGTGTTCGGCATCATCGCCAACGCCGCGCTGCTGGCCAACCTGATCCTCATCGTGGCGGTGCTATCGCTGCTGCAGGCGACGCTCACCCTGCCTGGCATCGCCGGGATCGTGCTGACCGTGGGCATGGCGGTGGACGCCAACGTGCTCATCTACGAACGCATCCGCGAGGAACTGCGTGGCGGCAGCAGCACCCAGCAGGCCATTGAGGCCGGTTATGGCAAGGCCTTTTCGACCATTGCCGACGCCAACGTGACGACCCTGATCGCGGCGGTGGTGCTGTTCGCATTCGGCAGTGGACCGGTGAAAGGGTTCGCGGTGACCCTGTCGATCGGCATCGTCAGCTCGATGTTCACGGCGATCCTCGGCACGCGCGCGGTCGTCAATCTGATTTACGGCGGGCGTCGCGGCGCCCGCCTGGCTATCTGAGGAGACGCTTGTGGATTTTTTCAAGCGCGAGCCCGACATTGCGTTCATGGCCTATCGCCGTCCGCTGGCGCTTTTGACGGCAGTGCTGATCGTGGCCGCCATCGGCTTTCTGGGCGTGCGCGGCCTCAATCTGGGGCTCGACTTCACCGGCGGCACGCTGGTGGAAGTGGGTTATCCCGAGGCCGTGGAGCTCACCGAGGTGCGCGAGGTGCTGGCCGAGGACGGCTATGATGACGCCGTGGTCCAGACCTTCGGCACCGCCCGTGACATCCTCATCCGGCTGGCACCGGATGCGGGGCAGGGGGATGCGCTGAGCAATGCGGTCCTCGAGACCCTGCGCACCGACAATCCGGCGGCCGAGCTGCGGCGGGTCGAGTTCGTCGGCCCGCAGGTGGGCGACGAACTGGCCGAAAAGGGCGGACTGGCCCTGCTCTACGCCCTGGGCGGGATCCTGCTGTATGTGGCGTTCCGCTTCGAATACCGCTTCGCCATCGGGGCGGTGGCCGCCGTGGTGCATGACGTGGTGGTTACCCTGGGCATCTTCGCCGCCATTGGCATGACCTTTGACCTGACCGTGCTGGCGGCGCTGCTGGCGGTGATCGGCTACTCCCTCAACGACACCATCGTGGTGTTCGACCGCATCCGCGAGAACTTCCTGCGGATCCGCAAGGGCACGGCCGAGTCCATCGCCAACCGCTCCATCAATCAGATGCTGCCGCGCACCCTGGTGACCAGTCTGACCACGCTGCTGGTGCTGTTCGCGCTGGCGCTGTTCGGCGGCGAGCTGATCCGCGGCTTTGCCGTCACGCTGATCGTCGGCGTGCTGGTGGGAACCTATTCATCCATTTATGTCGCGAGTGCGGCGGCGCTGGCGCTGGGCGTCAGTAAAGAGGATCTGGTCCCGCCGCCGAAGGAAGGCGAGGATGCCGATGACGAGCAGCCCTGAGCCCGAACCGCAGCAACGTCACGAGACGGTCACAAACCCCGGCTACGATGCGCCTCAGATGGGCAACGGGGACACGATCATGCCGGACGTCGAAATGCTCAGGCCGCTGCGCTACCGGAGTGTTTTCATCTCCGACACGCATCTCGGATTCAGCGGGGCGCAGGCCGAATTCCTGCTGGATTTTCTCCAGTCCATCGAATGCGACACCCTCTACCTGGTCGGCGATATCCTCGATATCTGGGAAATGCGCCGGCGACGCTTCAACTGGCCGGACAGCCACAACGCGGTCGTCCAGACCATCCTCGAGCGCGCCCGCCAGGGGACCCGCGTGGTCTACATCCCCGGTAACCATGACGAGATGATGCGCGATTATGCCGGGATGTCCATCGAGGGCATCAGCATCAAACTGCGCGACACCCATGAGTGTGCGGACGGCCGGCGCCTTCTCGTGCTCCATGGCGATGAATTCGACACGGTGGTGCAGTACAGCCGCCTGGTCGCGGTACTCGGCAGCCGGATGTACGCCTGGCTGATTCGGGCGAATCACTGGGTCAACCGCGTCCGCCAGGCGCTCAACCGGCCCTACTGGTCGCTGGCCGCGCATCTCAAGCAGCGCACCAAGAATGTCATGCGCTACATCGCCAGCTACGAGGAGGCGCTCCTGCACGAGGCGCGCGAGGCGGGGGTTGACGGTCTGGTCTGCGGGCACATCCACCACGCCGAGATTCTCGACCAGCAGGGGGTGCTGTACTGCAATGACGGCGACTGGGTGGAGAGCTGCACCGCGCTGGTGGAATCCCACGCCGGCGAGCTGTCACTGCTGCGCTGGAGTGAAGTGCGCGAAACCCTCAAGTCCACCGGTCAGGCACCGGCCCGGCAGCAGCACGTGGCCTGATCCGCGATCAGGCGCGGATCCCTTCGATGCGGTGCGGGGCGATGGTGCGCACCAGGTCGGCGAACAGCTTGGGGCTGCCGGCGATGATGTTGCCGGTGTCCAGATAGCCGTCGCCACCGGCAAAGTCGCCGACGATGCCGCCCGCCTCCCGGATCATCAGTGCCCCGGCCGCCATGTCCCAGGGTTTGAGCCCGATCTCCCAGAACCCGTCAAGCCGCCCGCAGGCCACATAGGCCAGGTCCAGCGCGGCCGAGCCGCCGCGGCGCAGATCGCCGGCGCGGCGGAAGACGTCGCCAAACATCCCCAGATAGGCATCGTGGTAGGCGTGCAGGCGTAGCGGGAAGCCCGTCCCCAGCAAGGCGTTGTCGATGGAGGGGCGTGGCTGGATTCGCATCCGCCGCCCCTCAAAGGTACAGCCGCCGCCGCGCTTCGCCGTCCACAGCTCTTGGCGGACCGGGTCGTAGATCACACCGGCTTCCAGAGCGCCGCGGTGTTTCAGGGCGATGGAGACGGCAAAATGCGGAACGCCGCGCAGGTAGTTGAGGGTGCCATCGAGGGGGTCCACCACCCAGCAATAGTCGGCGTCCTCGGCCCCGCCGCGCTCTTCCCCCACAACGGCATGATCGGGATACGCCTGCTTGAGGCTGGCACGGATCTCGTCCTCGGCCATGCGATCGACGTCGCTGACGAAATCGTTTTCGCCCTTGGCCTCGACATTGATGCGGTCAAGCCGGTTGATATGGTGGACAATGATGTTGCCGGCGCTGCGTGCGGCGCGCACCGCAACGTTGATCATCGGTTGCATGAATCGGTCCTGAAATCGGGCTGGTGACGACGTGCGACGCCGTGAAACGCTGCGTAATCGACAATGATAACAGCAAACCGGGGAGTCCGTGTCTTGAACAATCCGAATACCCCAGACTGCCGCTTCGTGCTGGTGGGGACCTCGCATTCCGGCAACCTTGGCGCCACGGCGCGGGCGATGCTGACCATGGCGCTGGACCGGCTGGTGCTGGTGGATGCGCAGTGCGCGGTCGACGAGCAGGCCATCGCGATGGCCGCCCACGCGGCACCGGTGCTCACGGGGGCGGATCAGCACGCGACCCTCGCCCCGGCGGTGGCCGATACCGGGCTGTGTCTGGGGCTGACGGCACGGCCGCGGCGCGATGGAGTCCCGGCCCTCACACCGCGGGAGGCGGCCGCCACCATCGCCGCCGAACCCGGACCGGTGGCGGTGCTGTTCGGGCGCGAGCGCACCGGGCTGACCAACGAAGAGCTCGCCTGCTGCCATCGGCTGGTTCATATCCCCGCCAACCCCGACTACCCGGCGCTCAATCTGGCCGCGGCGGTGCAGTTGATGGCGTACGAGATCTTTGTCGCCCGCGACGCGGTTGCCGGTGGATCGGTGCCCAGTCCCGAGCCGGCGACGCCGTACGCCACCGGCGCCCATCTGGAGGGCCTGCACGGCCAGCTCGAGGCCCTTGCCGATGCCACGGGTTATACCCGCCGCGGCCCGCGCGCCGTCATGCTTCGGCGGCTGCGCCATTTCATCAACCGCGCGCGGCCGAGCGTCGACGAAGTGGATCTGCTCCGGGGCCTGCTCAAGCGGCTGCGGCCATGACAATCCGGCTGGCTGGCGGTGACGCCACCCGAGTATACTGACGCCATGTTTAAACGGCTTCGTGAAGACATCAACTGCGTCTTCGACCGCGACCCCGCGGCCCGCAATCACTTCGAGGTCCTGATCAGCTATCCGGGTGTCCATGCCCTGATCCTGCATCGGATGAACCACTGGCTGTGGCGACACCGCCTGGGCGGCGTGGCGCGTTTTCTGGCGCTGATCGCGCGGCTTCTGACCGGGATTGAGATCCACCCCGGGGCGCGGATCGGGCGGCGCTTTTTCATCGACCACGGCCTGGGCGTCGTGATCGGCGAAACGGCCGAGGTGGGCGATGACTGCACGCTCTATCAGGGGGTGACCCTGGGCGGGACTTCGTGGCGGGCCGGCAAGCGTCATCCGACCCTGGGTAACGACGTGGTGGTGGGCGCGGGCGCCAAGGTGCTCGGGCCGCTGGATGTCGGCGAGGGCGCGCGGATCGGCTCCAACGCGGTGGTGGTCAAGGACGTGCCGGCGCAGGCGACGATGGTTGGCATCCCCGCGCGGGTCGCGCGGATCGGTAGCGAGGCACCGCCACGCTCCGAGGCGGAGCAGCGGCGTGAGGAGACCGCCCGCCGGATCGGGTTTGATGCCTACGGCGCCACCCAGGACATGCCCGATCCGGTCGCCAATGCGATCAATGCCATCCTTGATCATGTCCATCACACTGACGAGCGTCTGCAGGAGATGTGCCATGCGCTGCGGGCGCTGGGTGGCGAGGTCAACGACAGCGACATCCCCGATATCGAAGACTGTGGCATGCAGGATCGCTCGAAAAACGAGGGCTCATGACCCACGCGTATCTGGACTACGCGGCCACCACGCCGCTTGACCCGCGGGTGGCGGCCGGAATGGCGGCGCTCGAGGGGCCCGACGGGATCTTTGCCAACCCCGCGAGCCTTCATCCCCACGGCCGCCGGGCGGCGGCGGTGGTCGAGTCCGCGCAGGAAAAGGTGCTGGAAACCCTCGGCGACCGCGACTTTCAGGTCATCTGGACCAGTGGGGCGACGGAGGCGGACAATCTGGCGATCCTCGGCCTGGCGCGGGCGGTTGCCCAGCGCGGTGGCGGACGGCGCCGGATCCTGGTCACCGCCACTGAGCATTCCGCCGTTCTCGCCGCCGCCGACGCAGCCGCCCGCGAGGCGGGAATGCAGGTCGAGCGGCTGCCCGTGGCGGCGGACGGCCAATTGACACCGGCCACCCTCGAAGCGGCACTTGCTCCCGACGTGGCGCTGGTCTCGCTGGCACCGGTCAATAATGAAACCGGCGTCATTCAGCCCATCGAACGCCTGGCCCCGCTGGTCAGTGCGGTGGGGGCACGGCTGCATCTGGATGCGGCCCAGGCGGTGGGTCGGGTGCCTGAGCCGGGTCCCTACCGGCATGCCGATCTGGTCTCGCTGTCGGCCCACAAGTGCTGCGGGCCCAAGGGCATCGGGGCACTCTGCGTGCGCCCCGACGTGCGCCTGGCGCCCCTGATGCACGGTGGTGGCCAGCAGTCGGGGCGGCGCTCGGGGACGCTACCGGTGGGTCTGATCGCGGGCATGGGCGATGCCCTGGGTTACCGCGACGATGCCGCCGAGCAGGCGCGTCAGCGCGCACTGCGCGGGCGCCTCGTCGATGCCCTGCAGGCCGCGGGCGGCGTCGTGATCAACGGTCGGGGCGACGGGGCGCCGGCGATTCTCAACGTCTCGTTTCCGGGGGTGCATGGCGGCGCGCTGCGGGACGCCCTCGGTGACCTGGCGGTGGGGTTCGGCTCGGCGTGCAGCGGGCGCGATGGTCCCTCGCATGTACTGCGCGCCATGGGGCGACCGGACGCGCTGGCCCATGCCTCGGTGCGCATCAGCATCGGCCGGTTCACCGAAATGGCCGACATCGACGCGGCGGGCGCCCAGGTGGTGGCCGCTGTGGCGGCGCTGCGCGGGATATCGCCCCTCTGGCGCGAGATCGAGGAAGGCCGTCGGACGGTGGATTCTGCCTACGGCGTCACAACCGCGCTGGAAATGGCTTGAATCCATGCCGGCGGATCGGGGATCGTGGGATCGTCGGCATCTGGGTGCACCGGCTGAGCGCCGCGGCTGGCAGCACGGCAGCGCGGGCCGGATCGACGAGGGCTGCCGGGTGGACTGCTGGCTCTGTGGTGATGCGACGGTCATCCGTGGGGCCCGGTTCGAGGTGTTCGGCGAGGTCGAGATCATTCGCGCGGCGGGCTGGCTCGCCGCCTGGCTCGAGGGCCGGACACCGGCGGTGGCGCGGACGGTGACCGGGCGCTGGCTGGCGGAGGCCGCCGGCCTGCCGGATGAAGCGCGCACCGGGGCGCTGTGTATTGAAGACGCCATGCGGTCGGCATTGACCGGGTGGCCGCAGGAAAATGGAGCGAGCGATGAGCATTGAACTGACCGAACGGGCGGCGGACCACATCCGCGATTCGCTGGTTCGCCACCAGAAGGGCATGGGACTGCGGCTGGGTGTGCGCACTTCGGGCTGCTCGGGTTTCATGTACACCGTGGATTACGCCGAGGCGCCGGGCGACAACGATCTGGTGGTCGAGCAGCACGGCGTTGCGGTGGTCATTGATCGGAAGAGCCTCCCGTTCCTGGAGGGCATGGAGGTCGACTTCGTGCGCGAAGGCCTCAATGAGCGGTTCAGCTTTCGCAACCCCAATGTCTCCGCTGCCTGCGGCTGTGGCGAGAGCTTTGCCGTCGAGTGATTGTCGCTGGGCGAGCCGCTGGGTAGACTGACCGGCTTGTCTTGATCAACACACACAGGAGCTCATTGCATGGCCGTTGAACGCACCCTTTCCATCGTCAAACCCGACGCCGTCGCCCAGAACAACATCGGCGAGATCTATCGCCGCTTCGAGATGGCGGGCCTGCAGATCATCGCCGCGCGCATGACCCACCTGACCCAGGCGCAGGCCGAGTCGTTCTACGCCGTGCATCGCGATCGCCCGTTCTTCACCGCGCTGGTCAATTTCATGATGTCGGGGCCGGTGATGGTCCAGGTGCTCGAGGGCCATGACGCCATCCGCAAGAACCGCGAAGTGATGGGCGCCACCAACCCGGCCGAGGCCGCTGCCGGCACGATCCGTCACGACCTGGCGGAAACGGTTGATGCGAACGCCGCCCATGGTTCGGACTCGCCCGAGACGGCTCGCGAAGAGATCGCCTTTTTCTTTGGTGAAGATGACCTCCACAGCCGCGGCTGACGGTCAGCCCCGCACCGAGTCCGGACGGCTCAACCTGCTCGGCCTGGATGCGGCCGGGCTGGACGGGTTGCTGCGTGAACTCGATGAAAAGCCATTCCGCGGCAAGCAGCTGCGGCAATGGCTGCACCAGCGCCGGGTGTTCGACTTTGACGCAATGACGGACCTGGCCAAGGGGTTTCGGCGCAAACTCGTCGACGTGGCTGAGCTGCAGGTCCCGCGCGCCATTTTCGACCGCGAGTCCGAGGACGGCACGCGCAAGTGGCTGCTGGCCCTGGAAAGCGGGCAGGCGGTGGAAACGGTCTATATCCCCGAGCGCGGGCGCGGCACGCTGTGCGTTTCATCGCAGGTGGGCTGTGCGCTTGACTGCGGGTTCTGCTCCACCGGCAAGCAGGGCTTCAACCGCAACCTGTCCGCCGCGGAAATCATCGGCCAGCTGCATTATGCCACCCAGGCCCTTGAGGACGAGGGGCGCGGGCGCCGGGTCACCAATGTGGTGATGATGGGCATGGGCGAGCCGCTCGCCAACTTCCGCAACGTCATCGCCGCCACCAACCTGATGGTCGACCCCTACGCCTGGGGGTTGTCGCGGCGCCGCGTCACGCTGTCCACCGTGGGGCTGGTGCCAGCGCTCTACCGGCTGGCGGATGTCAGCAACATCAGCCTGGCGGTCTCGCTGCATGCGCCCAACGATGCGCTGCGCGACGAGATCGTGCCGATCAACCGCAAGTATCCGCTGCGCGAGCTACTGCCCGCCTGTGAGCACTATCTGGGCAACACCCCGCATCACTGCATCTACTGGGAATACGTCATGCTCGATGGCGTCAACGACAGCGACGCCCAGGCGCGGGAGCTGGCCCGGCTGCTCCGGCATATCCCCTCCAAGATCAACCTGATCCCGTTCAACCCCTTTCCCGGTACGCGTTACGAGGCCTCGCCGCGGTCGCGTATCCAGCGTTTCTCGGAGATTCTCCAGAACGCGGGCTTCATCACCACCACCCGGCGCACCCGGGGGCAGGACATTGACGGGGCCTGCGGGCAGCTGGTGGGGCAGGTGATCAACCGCCGCAACCAGGGCAAGCGCGGATCCCCCTCGGCCAACGCCTGATGCGTAGCCTGATGTCGGTCCTGCTGCTGCTGGGGATCGTCGGGTGCACGATCCAGCAGACCGGGCCGGCCAGCGGTGAGCAGGCATCCATGGCCGCCCGCGCCAACACTGAAATCGCCAGTTATCATCTGCGCAACGGGGCGCTTGAGACCGCGCTGGCCAAGGTCAGTCAGGCCCTGGCCCAGGACGATGATCGGGTGGATGCCCATCTGGTGGCCGCCGAGATCCGCGACCGGCTGGCGGAGCCCGTCCGGGCCGAGCGCCACTATCGCCGCGCGCTGTCGCTCAGTGGCCGCAGCGGGGCGGCGCTGAATAACTACGCGGGTTTCCTGTGCCGTGCCGGGCAGACGGTCGCCGCCGTGGAGCACTGGCGCCAGGCCGCCGCGCTGCGCCGCTACGACGGTCGCGCCATGGCACTCAGCAATGCCGCGCAATGCCTCGTTCAGGCCAACGCCTCCGGCCCGGTGCCGCGCGCGGACCGCTATTGGCGCCGCGCCCTGCGGATCGAGCCGGATTATGCGCCAGCCCTGCGCGGTCTGGCCGAGTGGAGCCTGGCGCGGGGCGAGCTGAATGCCGCAGGCGCCTGGTATTCACGCTACACTGCGTCCGTCGAGGAGAATCCTGCAGGGCTCTGGCTGGGGATCAGGATTGCCGGAGCCGGTGATGAGGCGGCGCGTCAGCGGGCGCTGACGGCGAGGCTCAGGGAACGGTTTCCCGCGTCCGAGCAGGCCGCACGACTGACGGAGTAACGGGTTGATGACGCAAAACGACGAATCGGGTGAGACAACCCGAACCGAGCGGCCCCGGTCCGGTCCGGGCCGCACACTGCGCGATGAGCGCCTGCGCCAGGACAAGGACACCGCAATGGTGGCCGACGCGCTGCACCTCAATCGGCGCACCATCGAGGCCCTCGAGGCGGATGATCTCGACAGGCTGCCACCGCTGGCCTATGTGCGCGGCTATGTGCGCAGTTACTCGCAGCTGCTCGATCTGGACCCTGAGCCGCTGATCCGGCAGCTGGCGGAGGCCGGTGGCACCGGTGAGCCGCAGACGCTGAACCCGCATGTCGGCGAAGAGACGCGCAAGCGTCGGGCCCGACCGGTGAGGGGCCGTGGTACCGGGGTTGTGGGCGTCGCGCTGGGTCTGGCGGTGATTATCGGTGCCCTGGTCGCCGGCGGCTGGTGGCTGTCGCGCTCGGAACTGAGTCTGCCCTTTCTGGCCACGCTGACGGCGGAGGATGAACCGGCCGGCGAGACGCGTGTCGCGGAGGCGGACGAGTCATCCGTCACTCCAACGGAGCCGGAACCCGAGCCGGCACCGGAACCGGCACCGGAACCAGAACCGGAACCGGCACCTGAGCCGACGCCCGCGCCGACACCGGAGCCCGAGACCGAGCCCGAGCCCGGGGCGCAGCCCGCTGACCCCGATACCGCCGCCCCGACGCCCGAGCTCGACCGCGAGGCGATCGCCGATGCGGTCATCGGCGGGGCGGACAACGGCGAAGAAACCGCGGCGGGCGATGAATCCGGGGATGCCGATTCAGAGACGCTGGTGCTGCGCTTCAGTGGCGAGTCGTGGATGGAGGTGACCGATGCCGGCGGTGAGCGGCTTCTGTTCGGGATCGCCGAGTCCGGCGAAGAGCGGCTCGACGGCGAGGCGCCGTACGACATCGTCGTGGGTGATACCAGTAATGTCGAGATTGAATACGAGGGCGAGCCGGTGAATCTGGCCGACTATGCGCGGGGGAGCGTGGCCCGCCTGACCCTGGGGGACAATGGTGAGTAAGGCCATCCAGAACGTCCGTGGTTTTGGTGATGTGCTGCCGGCGGAAGGGCCGGCCTGGCAGTTTGTCGAGGCCACGTTCCGCCGCGAGCTCGAGCGCTATGGGTACGCCGGGATTCGTCTGCCCATCGTCGAGAAGACCGAGCTTTTCTCGCGCACCATCGGTGAGGTGACGGACATCGTCGAGAAAGAGATGTACACCTTCACCGACCGCAATGGCGATAGTCTGACCCTGCGGCCCGAGGGCACCGCCGGCTGCGTCCGCGCCGCGCTGCAGCGTGGGCTGCTTCACAATGCCCAGCCGCGGCTCTGGTACAGCGGGCCGATGTTCCGCCATGAGCGCCCGCAGAAAGGGCGCTATCGACAGTTCCATCAGGTGGGCGCCGAGGCGTTCGGCGTGTCGGGGCCGGACATCGATGCCGAGCTGATCCTGCTCTCGGGGCGCATCCTGCGCGCATTGGGCATCAGTGATCTTCGTCTCGAGCTCAACAGTCTGGGCTCACCCGCCGACCGTGGCCGCTACCGGGCGGCGCTGATCGAACACTTCGAGGCGCATGCCGAGGCCCTCGATGACGATGCGCGCCGGCGGCTTTACAGCAATCCGCTGCGGGTACTCGACAGTAAGAACCCGGCCATGGCCCCGGTCATTGCCGCGGCGCCGGTACTCTCTGATTACCTGGACGACGAGTCACGGGCGCATTTCGATTCCCTGTGCCGCATGCTCGATCAGGCCGGACAGCCCTATCAGATCAACCCGCGGCTGGTGCGCGGGCTCGATTACTACGGCGGGACCGTGTTCGAGTGGATCAGTGCCGATCTGGGCGCCCAGGGTACGGTGCTGGCCGGCGGACGCTACGACGTGCTGGTGGAGATGATCGGTGGCCGGCCGACGCCCGCCATCGGTTTCGCGGCCGGTCTCGAGCGGCTGGTCTCGCTGGTGGAGGCGGCCGGTACGGCGCCGCCCGCGCCGACGCCGCACGCCGCGCTGGTGGTGGGCGATCCCGAGCTGCAGGGCGACACCCTGGCGCTGGCCGAGCGCCTGCGTGACGCGCTCCCGTGGCTGCATCTGCAGATGCCGCTGGGCGGGGGTTCCATGAAAAGCCAGCTGCGCCGTGCCGATCGCAGCGGCGCAGCGGTGGCGCTGATCCGCGGCGCCGAGGAGGCGGCCGCCGACACCCTCACCGTGAAGTATCTGCGCGATGACCTCGACCAGATCACGGTGGCCATCGGGCAGCTCCCGGAGATACTCTCCGCGCTGCAGACTCAGTGAAAGGACATTAAAAAGCCGTGGCATACGACGACGAAGAACAACTCGAGGCAATCCGCGACTGGTGGCACCGCTATGGACGCCTGGTGATCATTGCCGCCATCGCCGTACTGGCGGCCGTACTGGGCTGGCAGCAGTGGACGGCCTGGCAGGAACGTCAGGCGGCGAATGCCTCGGCGGACTATGCCGCCATCCTGCAGGCGCTCAACAGCGATGATCGCGAGGCGGCGGGCAATCGCCTGCGCACACTGCGTGAAGCGCACGCCGACAGCCCCTATGTGGCGATGGCCACCTTTGCGGTGGCGACCGCGGCGATGGACGCCGGCAATCCCGGTCGCGCGGCCGATGCCCTGGGTTGGGTGACCGACCAGCAGGCCGACAGCCCGCTGGCGGTGGTGGCGCGCCTGCGTCAGGCCGAGGCGCTGCGGGTCGAAGGTGACCGGAGCGCCGCGCTGGCGGTGCTCGAGCCGCTGCCCGATGGCCCGCTGCGCGGCCGGTTCCTCGAGCTGCAGGGTGACCTCGAGGTGGCGCAGGGCAACACCGATGCCGCCATCGAGGCCTATCAGCAGGCACTGCAGGCGATCTCCGGGCAGCGCCGCTCGCTGGTGGAGATCAAGCTCTTTGATCTGGGTGGAGCCCCCGCATCATGAAGGCCGGCAACCTCAGGATCATGTTCGCGCTGATGGTCGCCGGCATGCTGGCCGGCTGCGGCGGGCCGTCACTGATCAAGGCGGAGGATCCGCCAGCGCTCGAGACGCCGCCGGGCGAGCCCGCCGTTACCGAACACTGGTCGGTCTCACTGGGCGCTGCCACGCCGCCGGGTTATCGGCTTGAGCCGGCACTGATGGATGAACGGGTCTTTGCCGCGGGCGCCGACGGCACGGTGGCGGCCTACGACGCGGCGAGTGGTGAACGGCGCTGGCGGCAGGACCTGGACGTCGCCATCACCGGCGCCGTCGGCGTGGGCGAGGCCGGTGTCGCGTTGGGCACGGCCAATGCCGAGGTGGTCCTGCTGGATCCCGACAGTGGCGCTGTCAAGTGGCGTCAGCGGGTCAGCAGCGAAGTGCTCGCACCCCCGGCGGTGGGGCAGGGCAGTGTGGTCGTTCGCACCGGCGATGGAGGGGTGTTCGCGCTCGAGGCCGATACGGGTGAGCAGCGATGGCTCTATCGCAGCGGCGTCCCGGCGCTCAGCCTGCGCGGTCATGGCTCGCCGGTACTGGTGAACGGCGGAGTTGTGGTCGGTTTCGATAACGGCCGCCTCGCAGCGCTGGAGCTGGGCAACGGCGACGTCGCCTGGGAGGCCAGTGTCGCGGTGCCGGAGGGGCGCAGCGATCTCGAGCGCATGGTCGATCTGGACGCCGATCCGGCGGTGGCCGGCGGTGACGTGTTCGCGGGCGCTTACCAGGGGCGTGTGGCCGGGATCGCGCTCGCCAACGGACAGATTGCCTGGACCCGGGAGGTCTCGGTGCTCGGTGGCATCAGTGTTGATGACAGCAATGTCTATGTGACCGACGAGCGCGGTCGGCTGTGGGCATTCGACCGCCGCAATGGCGCTTCGGTGTGGCGCCTTGACGCCCTCGAGGGGCTCTCCCTCACCGCGCCGCGTCGGTATCGCGATGGCCTGATCGTGGCCGGCAGTGACGGTTACCTGAACTGGATCGGGCTCCGGGATGGGGCCCTTGAAGCGCGTTATGCCTTCGATAATTCGCGGCTTTCCGTGGCGCCCCGGGTGGATGGCGAGCGGATTGTCGTGCTGGATCGCCGGGGTCAGCTCCGCTCGATCAGCGTCAATCAACAATAAGGCGAGGAGAGCACCATGAGGATGATTCTGCTCGGCCCCCCCGGGGCCGGTAAGGGCACGCAGGCGGCGGGGCTGTGCGAAGCCTACGGGATTCCGCAGATTTCCACCGGCGATATGCTGCGGGCCGCCGTCAAGGCGGGCACCGAGCTGGGTGTACAGGCCAAGGCGGTCATGGATGCCGGCGAGCTGGTTTCCGACGACATCATCATCGGGCTGGTCCGCGAGCGGATCGCCGAGCCGGACTGTGCCAACGGATTTCTGTTTGACGGCTTCCCCCGCACCATTGCCCAGGCCGATGCCCTGAGCGATGCCGGCATCGCCATCGATGCGGTGGTCGAAATCCGGGTCGATGACGAGTCCATCGTCTCGCGCATGGTCGGCCGTCGGTGTCATCCCGGATCAGGCCGCGTCTATCACGTCGACAATGCGCCCCCGGCCACGGTAGGCCAGGATGATGTGACCGGTGAACCGCTGGTGCAGCGCGAGGATGATCAGCCCGCGACCGTGCGTCAGCGCCTGGCGGTCTATCACGAGCAGACCCGCCCGCTGGTGGACTACTACCAGTCCTGGGCGCAGTCCGGCGATGCGGCCGCGCCGCGCTACGTCTGCGTTGAGGGCGAGGGCGAAATCGATGCCGTGCGCCAGCGGATCATCGACGCCCTCGCGGACTGAGCCGGGAACCGGTGCGCGCATCATGCGTTCTGACCATGCATGATGCGTGCGCTGCTCCTTGTCCTGCTATTGACCCTCGCCAATTCGGCGGCGGGGGAGTCCGTCCACCGTCTCAGCATTGAGGGCAGCATCGGGCCCGCCACGGCGCAGTATGTGGCCGATGGCATCGAGGACGCCCGCGAGGATTCCGCCGTCGCCGTACTGCTGAGCATCGACACTCCGGGCGGCCTTGACTCCGCGATGCGCGACATTGTCCAGGCCATTCTCGACTCGCCGGTCCCGGTCCTCGGCTATGTCGCCCCCTCGGGGGCCCGCGCCGCGAGTGCCGGCACGTATATCCTCTACGCAACGCATTGGGCGGCCATGGCCCCGGGCACCAACCTTGGCGCCGCGACCCCCGTGCAGGTGGGCCCCGGCGGTGGATCCGGGGACAGTGCCGAAGACGATGCCTCAACCATGGAGCGCAAACGCATCAACGATGCGGTGGCGTACATCCGCTCGCTGGCGGAGCTGCGGGGGCGCAACGCCGACTGGGCGGAACGGGCGGTGCGCGAATCCGTCAGCCTGTCGGCACGCCGCGCATTGGCGGACAACGTCATCAACCAGGTCGCCGCCGAGCCACGCGCCGTCCTGGCCGCCGTGGATGGGCGGCGCTTGATGGACAGCGCCGACGCCACGCCCCTCGAGGTCGCCGAGCGCCGCATCGAGGAACGCCCGCCGGAGTGGTCGGATGAGTTCCTCGCCGTGATCACGCACCCTAATGTGGCCTACATCCTGTTGCTGGTCGGGCTCTACGGGCTGATCTTCGAACTCGCCAACCCCGGGGCCATTGTGCCCGGGGTGATTGGCGGGACCTCGCTGCTGCTGGGGCTGTTCGCGATTCAGCTGCTGCCGGTGAACTACGCCGGTCTCGCCCTGATCGTGCTGGGCGTCGCCTTCATGGTGGGCGAGGCGCTTGTGCCGTCGTTCGGCGCCCTGGGTGTGGGTGGTGTGCTGGCCTTCGGGCTGGGGTCGGTGCTGTTGTTCGACATGCAGGGCCCCGGCTATGAGCTCTCGCTGCTGCTGGTCGCCGGTGTCACCGCCGCCAGTCTGGTCATCTTCATGGGCACCGGCTGGCTGGCGCTGCGGGCGTTCCGGCGGCGTGGCGTGGCGGGTCGGGCGCATATGCAGGGCCTGACGGGCACGGTGACCGCCACTCAGCCGCAGCTGCGGGTCTGGGTTGAGGGTGAGCGCTGGCGGGCCGTCTGCGACCAACCGCTCGCAGTCGGTGATAGGGTCCGCGTGACAGCGGTGAACGGGCTTACCGTCACGGTCGAGCCCACGGAACAGACACCCGGGAGGGGGATGCAATGACACTCTATGAGACCGCCATCGAGCGCTTCGGCGAATGGCTGGAAACCGCCCGTGAGGCCGAGGGCGTGATCGAGCCTACGGCGATGACGCTGGCGACGGCCCGCGCCGATGGCCAGCCCGGTGTGCGCACGGTGCTGCTCAAGCATTTCGATGGCGATGGGTTCGTTTTCTACACCAACACCCTCAGCAAAAAGGGCACTCAGCTGGCGGAGAACCCGCAGGTGGCGCTGAATTTCTTCTGGGCGCCCCTCGCGCGGCAGGTCATCGTTGAGGGCCATGTGGAGTTTGTGAGCGACGCTGAGGCCGATGCCTATTTCGCCAGCCGTCCGCGGCTGAGCCAGCTGGGGGCCTGGGCCTCGCATCAGTCACAGGTGCTCACCGACCGTGACGAGTTCGAGGCCCGCCTCGCGGAGGTCGAGGCGCGGTTTGCCGACGCGCCGGTGACGCGCCCCCCGCACTGGACCGGCTACCGCGTCCGTCCCGCCATGCTCGAGTTCTGGCAGGGCCGCGACGGCCGGCTCCATGACCGCGAGCGCTACACCCGCGGTGACGACGGGGAGTGGACCTGGACCCTGCTCAACCCCTAGGCATTGCCCCGGGTCTCGAGCCACGGCTGGAGCGCGGCTGGATGCCCGGCGGCGACGATATGCCCGGGCCGCTCCAGCCGCCATTGGGCTCCCAGCGCCTCGGCACGGGCCTGCCAGTGACCGATCACCGCCTGCATCCCCGCGGGCATGACCGGGTAGTCATGGACCAGGCTGAGCAGCTCGCCGTCGGCCGCCTGGATGAGCGCGGTATAGGCGATGGGCCCCAGCTGTGGGTCGGCCTGCTCGGTGAGGGTCACGATCGCCGCCCGTTCCGCCGTCGGGTCCTCGGTGATGATCTCGCGATACCAGGGTTGCTGTGGGTCGATGACATGCGCCTGGGCCACCGACAGGGCGACCTCGGGGTCCGCCGAGGCCACCCCTTTGCTGGGGGCCACGGCATGCACGGCGATTCCGTGGCTTTCAAGGCCGGATAGATACTGGCGTTGCTGGCGCACCCAATCACCGTAGCCGCGGATCGCCTCCTCAGCGCTCGCTTCGTGATGCGCCGCCCAGGCATCAAGGCTCTGCCACGGTGTCCAGACATCGCCGCCCGTGCCCAGAAATCGATTGCCACTTTCCAATTGGCAGTCTTCGATGCTGTCCGGGCGATACAGGGCGGCCTCGATCAATCGCCATAGATCACCGAATTGAGCATGCTCGAGCTGCACTTTCATGAGCGCCGAAAGATCGTGAAAGGTGGCATAACTCAGATTGACGGGGTCAACGCCCATCAGCTGACGAACGGCCCGATCCGTGGCCAGTCCCGCGCGGCCTTTTTCCAGTAGCACGTTTTCGAGTTTACGGCGTAACGGATCGAGCTGTTCACCCGGTGCAACCAGGGCAAAGGGAATCGCCAGCAACGGCCCCGAGCCCGGGCGGCGTAGCGGTGCGATCGCCGATTCGGGAAAACGTCCGGCATTGCTCCCCAGCGCCAGCAATTGCGGAATGAATGGCCCGCCGCGCAGACTGCCGCGGTAGACGTCGAGCAGCGCCTCGACCATGGGGAGGCCCGGGCGCAGCAGCTCGGTGAGGTCGTAAAGCGCGGCCGGCATGACAAAACCGGACTCGGCAATGTCCTCGCCGACAATGCGCCGCAGATCATCGGCGATCGGGGCGGCCAGCACTTCGGCGTTATCGCGGCTCAGCGCTTCGGGCGGACGCCGGCGCATGATCTGTTGGGGATCGAGTTCAACGGTGAGAACAGCGGGGGTCGCGGAAAGGGCGGACGGCATTCCTGCCTCCCTTTAATGTGAAAACTGCAAGTCTATCATTCGCCGGGCAGAATCGATGCATTGACGGGGCTGTTTTCAAATCCGGAATGGATTATATTGTGCGGTGCTATCAACATCCAACCAATCCAGATGGGGAATACATGGATCTTTCAAACTACACCACCGAGCAGTTGAACCAGCTGAAAAAGGATATCGACGTCGAAATCCAGAGCCGGCGCAAGGAAGACGCGAAAAAGGCCCAGCAGGAAATGAAGCAGGTCGCCGAGCGCTACGGCTTTACGCTCAATGATCTGGTCAGTGGGCAGCCGGCCAAGACCCGTGCCAAGGGCAAGGTGCGGTTCCAGCATCCCTCCGACGCCGGCAAGACCTGGTCGGGTCGCGGCCGCAAGCCGGTCTGGATCAAGGAGTGGGAGGCCGAAGGCCGCTCGCTCGACGAACTGCGCGTCGACTGACCGGCGAGCGCCCTCGAGCCCTAGCGCTCGGGGGCGGTCTGCGTGAGCAGCTGCTCCAGCTCCGCTGACAGCGTCACGGGATACTCAGCGGGCTCGCGCAGCGCCCGGACGCCCTCAGGCAGGGCATGGAGCTGGGTCTGACAGCGTTCGCGGGCATCGGCCAGCGAACCATCGCCGGCCGGCAGCCGCCGGCCGTCTTCCATCACCGTCTCGAGCAGGCCCGTGGCGGCGTCGGTGCTTTCCATCAGACCGAGGGTATCGCCCTGCATCATGCCGGCGCCGTCATAGTGCCGGTGGATCTGTTTGCGCCCGGGTAGATCGGTCTTGCCCGAGGAGTGCTTGCTGCGCGGCTTGCCCCGAAAGTAGTGGAGCTTGTACGCCGAATCCAGGAAGGGCTGATCGGCCGAGGTGTTGACGTTGGAGCCCACGCCCACCCCGTCAATCGGCGCACCGTCCGCGAGCAGGGTTTCGAGGCGGTATTCGTCGAGCCCGCCGCTCACCAGGATCCGGGTGTCCTGCAGGCCGCCTTCATCGAGGATCTGCCGGGTCATGCGGGCGTTGGCGGTCAGGTCACCACTGTCGATGCGCACGCCCTTGACCGGGATCGAGTCCTGCGCCAGGCGGTGGGCCACTTCCACCACCCGCTCGGCGCCGCGGCGGACATCATGGGTGTCGATCAGCAACACGACGTTGTCCGGGTGATTGCGCGCAAAGCGCTCGAACGCCTCGACCTCGCTGTCGTGGGCAAGGACGAAGGCGTGCGCCATGGTGCCGGTGGGCGGGATGCCGTAGCGCGCACTGCCGAGGCAGGTGGCCGTTGCCTCGAATCCCGCCATATAGCAGGCCCGCGACGCCCAGGTACCGGCCTCGCCGCCATGGGCGCGACGCATGCCGAAGTCGATCACCGGCGTGTCCCCCGCCACCAGCCGACAGCGCGCCGCCTTGGAGGCGATCAGTGTCTGGTAGTGGAGAATATTCATCAGCCGCGACTCGATCAGCTGGGCCTCCGGCAGGGGGGCGACGATCTGCAGCAGCGGCTCTTCGGCAAAGAACACGGTCCCCTCGGGCAGGGCGTTGACCCGGCCGCTGAACCGGAACCCCGCCATGGTCTCGATGAAGGCGTCGGAGAAAAGCCCCGAGCTGCGCATCCATTCGAGCTCCGCGTCGCCGAAGGCCAGGGTCTCGAGCCACTCCAGTCCCTGGTCAAGCCCGGCCGCCACGAAAAAGCCGCGGTGGCTCGACCGCCGCATGAACAGCTCGAACACCGCTTCCTCGGTCATTCCATGCGCATAGTAGGTCTGCAGCATGGTCAGTTCGTAGAGATCGGTGAGAAGCGGCGTGCGCTCCAGATCCAGGGTCGGGCCCGCCATCAGGTGCGCAGGCCCGTGCCGCGATTGAGCAGCCAGAGGCTGAGTGCCGTCCCCGCGGTGATGAATCCGAGGATGAGGGCGTAGGCGATGGCGATGGGTACGTCGGAGCTGCCCAGGACGCCGTAGCGGAACGCATTGACCATGAAGAAGATCGGGTTGATCAGCGATACATGCTGCCAGAACTCCGGCAGCAGCGAGATCGAATAGAACACGCCACCCAGGTAGGTCAACGGCGTGAGGACGAACGTCGGCACGATCGAGATATCGTCGAATTTCTTCGCGAAGACGCCATTGATGAACCCGCCCAGCGAGAAGAGCACGGCGGTGAGGAAAACCACCGAGATCGTCACCGGGAGGTTATGGATATTCAGATCGGCAAAGAAGCTCGCGATGATCGTGACGATCAGCCCCGTGCATAACCCACGTCCGACGCCGCCGGCGACATAGCCGGCCAGGATGACGTAATTGGGGGTGGGCGAGACCAGCAGCTCTTCGATATGCCGCTGGAACTTGGCGCCGAAAAACGACGTGGCCACATTGCTGTAGGAGTTGGTGATCACCGCCATCATGATGATCCCGGGGGCGATGAACTCCATGAAGCTGTATCCCTCCATGGGGCCGACCCGCGAGCCGATCAGGCCGCCAAAGATCACGAAATACAGCGTCATGGTGATGGCCGGCGGCACCAGGGTCTGCACCCAGATCCGCATGTAGCGTTGGGTTTCCTTGCCGGCCAGGGTCTGCAGCGCCGTCAGTGTCTGGCGGGGATACGCGGGATAGAGTCCGGCCATGATCAAGCAGTCTCCGACTGGGGTTCAGCGTTGCCGGTGCCGAGCATGCGAACGAACAGCTCTTCGAGCCGGTTGGACTTGTTTTTCATGCTGGTCACTTCAACCCCGGCGGCGTTGAGCGCGCTGAACAGTTCCGTGAGCGTCTGCTCGCCACGCACTTCGACTTCGATGGTGCGCTCATCGAGCGGCAGCACGCCGAAATCCGGAAGTGCGGGAAGCGAGTTGACGGGTGTCGTCACATCAAGGACAAAACTCTGGGATTTGAGTTTCGTCAGCAGCGATCGCACGTCGGTGTCCTCGACGATCCGCCCGCCATCAATGATCCCGATGCCCCGGCAGAGGGATTCCGCTTCCTCGAGGTAATGCGTGGTCAGGATGATGGTGGTGCCGCGCTCGTTCATACGCCGCAGGAAGTCCCACATCGAGCGTCGCAGCTCGATGTCCACGCCGGCCGTGGGTTCGTCGAGAATCAGCAGCCGCGGTTCATGCACCAGGGCGCGGGCAATCATCAGGCGGCGTTTCATGCCCCCGGACAGCTGCCGCGACGCGGCGTCACGCTTGCCCCACAGGTCGAGCTCGCGCAGATACTTCTCCGCCCGCTCCCGGGCGGTCGTCCGGTCGATGCCGTAGAAGCCCGCCTGGTTGGTGACGATCTGGGCGACGGTCTCGAACTGATTGAAGTTGAATTCCTGGGGCACCAGGCCGATGTTGGATTTGGCCTGCCACGGATCCTTGAGGATGTCGTGCCCGAACACCTCGACGCTGCCCGAGGTGGGGCGCACCAGTGAGGCCACGGTGCCGATGATCGTGGTCTTGCCGGCGCCGTTCGGCCCGAGCAGGCCATAGAAGTCGCCGGGACGGACCTCGAGGTTTATGTCGCGAAGGGCCGTGACGCCGCCAGGATACGTCTTGTTCAACTGACGAAGAGAGAGCGCGTTCATGCTGAATTGGACCGGATTGGTGGACCGCGGAATCGCGGTGGAAAGACGCCAAGGCTAGCCCCTTTCGCGCCGCCGGTGCAAGCAATGGGGACGGTGCCGTGATTGGACAGTCAAGCCGCCGACGGCGTAAACTCCGGCGCTGAAACAGTGGACGGGAGGGCTTCCGCGGAACCCTCCCGTTTTTGCGAGCAGACGGGGTACAGGCGTGACTCAATTGGCGATTCTGGGGCTGGAAGACGGCTCGATTTTCAGGGGGACGGCACTGGGTGCCAGCGGCCAGACGGCCGGCGAGGTCTGCTTCAACACGGCAATGACCGGTTACCAGGAAATCTGCACCGATCCGTCCTACTACGGGCAGATGGTGACGCTGACCTATCCCCACATCGGCAACACCGGCGCCACGCCGCTGGATGAAGAGTCCGTGGGCCCGCAGCTCGCGGGGCTGATCATCCGTGACGCGCCGGTGCGCCTGAGCAACTGGCGCTCGCGCATGCCACTGCCGGACTACCTCGCCGAACACGGCGTTGTCGGGATCTGTGACATCGACACCCGGCGGTTGACCCGGCTGCTGCGCGAAAAGGGCGCCCAGAACGGCTGCATCATTGCCGGTGACGCCGCTGATCCAGCCGCCGCCGTCGCCGCGGCCCGGGCCCACCCGCCACTGACCGGCCGCGATCTGGTGCGCTCGGTGACCACGACCGAAGCCTATTCGTGGCGGCTGGGCAGCTGGTCGCTGGCGCGGGGCGAGCGCGAGGGCGATGCGGTGGCCGACGCCGATCTGCCCTGGCACGTCGTGGCCTATGATTTCGGCATCAAGCGCAACATCCTGCGGCGTCTGGTGGACAGCGGCTGCCGGGTCACGGTGGTGCCCGCCGATACGCCGGCCGAGACGGTACTGGCCGATGCCCCGGACGGCGTTTTCCTGTCCAACGGGCCGGGGGATCCCGAGCCGCTCGATTACGCCATCGAGGCAACCCGCCAGTTCCTTGCCGCCGGCATGCCGGTGTTCGGTATCTGTCTGGGTCATCAGCTGCTGGGCCTGGCCGCCGGCGCCGGCAGCGTGAAGATGAAGTTCGGCCATCACGGCGCCAACCATCCGGTGGTGGATGCCGACACGCAGCGCGTCATGATCTCCAGCCAGAACCACGGGTTTGCCGTGGACGCTGACTCGCTGCCGGACAACGTGCGGGTGATCAACCGCTCGCTGTTCGACGGCACGCTGCAGGGCATTGAGCTGACCGATACGCCCGCCTTCAGCTTCCAGGGCCATCCCGAAGCCAGCCCCGGCCCCCATGACGTGTCCCCGCTCTTTGCCCGCTTCGTCGATTTGATGGCCGCCCGGCAGGCGGCCCGTACCACCAGGTAGACATCCCCCTATGCCCAAGCGTACCGACCTCCAAAGCATCCTGATCATCGGGGCCGGGCCGATCGTCATCGGCCAAGCCTGCGAATTCGATTACTCCGGCGCCCAGGCCTGCAAGGCCCTGCGCGAGGAGGGCTATCGCGTCATTCTGGTCAACTCGAATCCGGCGACCATCATGACCGACCCGGAAATGGCCGATGCCGTGTACATCGAGCCCATTCAGCCCGAGGTGGTGGCCAGCATCATCCGGCGGGAACGCCCGGATGCGGTGCTGCCCACCATGGGCGGGCAGACGGCATTGAACTGCGCGCTCGAGCTGGACCGCCGCGGTGTGCTTGAGGAATACGGCGTCGAGATGATCGGCGCCACCAAGTCCGCGATCGACAAGGCCGAGGACCGCGAGGCGTTCCGTCAGGCCATGGCGCGGATCAATCTCGAGACACCGACCGCGCGCATCGCCCAGTCCATGGACGAAGCCCACGAGGCGCAGCGTGCCATCGGGTTTCCCACCATCATCCGGCCGTCCTTCACCCTCGGCGGCAGTGGCGGCGGCATCGCCTACAACGCTCAGGAATTCGCCGAGATCTGCGAGCGCGGGCTGGATCTGTCGCCCACCAATGAACTGCTCATCGAGGAGTCGGTGCTGGGCTGGAAAGAATTTGAAATGGAGGTTGTTCGCGATCACAGCGACAACGCCATCATCATCTGTGCCATCGAAAACCTCGACCCGATGGGCGTGCACACCGGTGACTCGATCACCGTGGCGCCGGCGCAGACGCTGACCGACAAGGAATACCAGATCATGCGCGACGCCTCGCTGGCGGTGCTGCGCGAGATCGGTGTCGAGACCGGCGGCTCCAACGTGCAGTTCGCGGTCAACCCCGACGACGGGCGTCTCGTGGTCATCGAAATGAACCCCCGGGTATCACGCTCCTCGGCACTCGCCTCCAAGGCGACGGGCTTTCCCATCGCCAAGGTGGCGGCCAAGCTTGCGGTGGGCTACTCGCTGGATGAGCTGCGCAACGAGATCACCGGCGGGCGGACGCCGGCATCGTTCGAGCCCAGCATCGACTATGTCGTGACCAAGATCCCGCGCTTTACCTTCGAGAAGTTCATGCGCACCAAGCCCGTGCTCACCACGCAGATGAAGTCGGTGGGCGAGGTCATGGCCATGGGGCGGAATTTCCAGGAATCGCTGCAGAAAGCCCTGCGCGGGCTCGAAAACGGTCTGGAGGGCCTCGACCCACGGGTGGTACCCAGTGACACGGCGCTCGACCGGGTGGTCCAGGAAGTGCGCCAGCCGGGCCCGGAGCGCTTGCTGTGGGTGGCGGATGGTTTCCGGGCCGGCCTGAGTCTCGAGCAGCTGTTCGAGCACACCTGGATCGATCCGTGGTTCCTGGCCCAGGTGGGTGATCTGATCGAACGCGAGACAGCGCTTGCCGCCACCGATCTGCAGCGGCTCGACGCCGACGCCCTGCGGCGGCTCAAGCGCAGCGGCTTCTCGGATGCCCGCCTCGCCCGTGTGCTGGGTGTCACCGAGGCCGAGGTCCGCGCCCGCCGCCACGCAATGGGTGTGCGGCCGGTGTACAAGCGCGTCGACTCCTGCGCCGCGGAGTTCGCCACCGCGACCGCTTATCTCTACTCAAGCTACGATGAAGAGGACGAGGCCGAGCCGAGCGATCGCGAGAAGATCATGATCCTGGGCGGCGGGCCCAACCGCATCGGTCAGGGCATCGAGTTCGACTACTGCTGCGTTCACGCGGCACTGGCCCTGCGCGAGGACGGCTACGAGACCATCATGGTCAACTGCAACCCGGAGACCGTCTCCACCGACTACGACACCTCGGACCGGCTGTACTTCGAGCCGCTGACCCTCGAGGACGTGCTCGAGGTCGTCGAGGTCGAGAAACCCGCCGGTATCGTCATCCAGTACGGTGGCCAGACGCCCCTCAAGCTGGCCCGCGATCTCGAGGCCTGTGGCGCGCCCATCATCGGGACCACGCCCAACTGCATCGATCTGGCCGAGGATCGCGAGCGCTTCCAGGGCCTGATCAACGAGGCCGGGCTGCAGCAGCCGCCCAACCGCACCGCGAGCAGTGCCGACGAGGCCTTCCGGCTGGCCGAAGAGATCGGCTATCCGCTGGTCGTGCGGCCGTCCTATGTGCTGGGCGGTCGGGCGATGGAGATCGTCTACCAGGAATCCGAGCTCGCCCAGTACATGAACGAGGCGGTCCGGGTCTCCAATGAATCCCCCGTGCTCCTCGACCGCTTCCTCGATGACGCCGTGGAGGTGGACGTTGATGCCATCTGCGACGGCGAGGATGTCCTGATCGGCGGGGTGATGGAGCATATCGAGCAGGCCGGCGTGCATTCCGGCGACTCGGCCTGCTCGCTGCCGCCCTACAGCCTGGCCCCCCAGGTGGTGGACCGGCTCCGCGAGCAGATGCGGGCCATGGCGCTGCGGCTGAACGTGGTCGGCCTGATGAACGCCCAGTTCGCCATCAAGGGCGACGAGGTGTTCGTGCTCGAGGTCAACCCGCGGGCGTCCCGCACGGTGCCGTTCGTCTCCAAGGCCACCGGCCTGCCCCTGGCGAAGATCGCCGCGCGCTGCATGGTGGGCCAGAGCCTGGCCGATCAGGGCTGCACCCGCGAGCGGATCCCGCCGATCTACTCGGTCAAGGAGGCGGTCTTCCCGTTCATCAAGTTCCCCGGTGTCGACCCCATCCTGGGCCCGGAGATGAAGTCCACCGGCGAGGTCATGGGAATCGGCCCGGTCTTTGGCGAGGCCTATGCCAAGTCCCAGCATGCCGCCGGGGTGGAGCTGCCGCGCAGCGGCCGGGTGTTCATCAGTGTCCGGGACGCCGACAAGCCGGTGATCGCGCCGATCGCCCGGGACCTGGTGCGCAAGGGCTTCGAGCTGGTCGCCACCCGCGGGACCGGTGATGTCCTCGAGCAGGCCGGCATTGCCTGTGAGCGCATCAACAAGGTCGCCGAAGGACGCCCGCATATCGTCGATGCGATCAAGAACGGCGGGATTCAGCTGATCATCAACACCACCGAAGGCCGGCAGGCGATCGCCGATTCGTTCTCGATCCGTCGGGAGGCGCTGCAGCACAAGGTGTGCTACACCACCACCATTGCCGGTGCCCGGGCGACCGGCCAGGCCTTGGGGTATCTTGAATCCGATGACGTGCGTTCACTCCAGGATCTGCACAGGGAGGCCAGAGCATGAGTAAGACACCGCTCACCGTGCGCGGTGCCGAGCAGCTTCGTGACGAGCTCAACCGGCTCAAGACCGAGGACCGTCCGCGGGTGATCAACGCCATCGCCGAGGCGCGGGCCCATGGCGATCTCAAGGAAAACGCCGAGTATCATGCCGCCCGCGAGCAGCAGGGCTTCATTGAGGGGCGGATCGCTGAGATCGAGTCCAAGCTCGCCAATGCACAGGTCATCGACGTGACCACGCTGCCGGCCAACGGCAAGGTCGTGTTCGGCGTCACCGTGGTGCTGGCCGACGAGGAGGATGGCACGGAGAAGACCTATCAGATCGTTGGCGAGGACGAGGCGGATATCAAGAACGGCCGCATTTCGGTGCAGTCACCCATCGCCCGCGCGCTGATCGGCAAGGAAGAGGGCGATGTCGTCGACGTCCAGACACCCGGAGGCCACCGAGGCTATGAAATCGTCGAGGTCCGATACGAGTAACCGCCTGTCGCGGCTCGACGCCATCAAGCTCGAGCTCGCCGTGGTGGTGGGTCTGCTGGTGGGGGTGCTGATCGTGATCTGGCGGGTCGACATGAGTCACTGGGCCGATCTGGCACTGCTGGCACTGAGTGGTTTCGGCGCCGGCGGCTGGATCGCCTGGCGCACCCGGGGCGTACTGCGGGACCACCAGCGTGGCGCGTAGCAGCGGCAGTCGGCGCTGGCTCGACGAGCACTTCAACGACCCCTACGTCCGCGAGGCCCAGCGCCGGGGCCTGCGCTCCCGGGCCGCTTTCAAGCTCGAGGAGATCGACCAGCGGGATCAGCTCCTCAAGCCACGCCAGTGCGTGGTCGACCTGGGAGCGGCGCCGGGGGGATGGAGCGAATACGCCGCCCACCGCGTGGGGGCGAGCGGCTGCGTGATCGCCGTTGACCGGCTCGAGATGACGCCGCCACCGGGGGTGACCTTCGTCCATGACGACTTCGACACCGATGCCGGACTCGCCGCGGTGGATACGGCACTCGCCGGTCGGTCGGTCGACCTTGTACTCTCGGACATGGCCCCCAATTTCGCCGGTCAGAAGGCGATTGATCAGCCGGCGGCCATGCGGCTCGCCGAGCTGGCCCTCGACTTCTGTGACGATCGGCTGAAACCTGAGGGTGGGCTGCTGGTCAAAACATTTCAGGGACAGGGCTTTGATGAACTGCTCCAGGCGATGCGCCAAGCATTCCGCCGGGTTCAGAGCCGCAAACCCCCGGCCTCACGCGGCCGGAGCCGAGAAGTCTATCTGCTGGCCCGTGGCTTTCGGGCAGTGTAGGCTGCCGAATTATTCGATTTGTAGAGGTGAGCCGTCTTGAACGACATGGCCAAGAATTTGCTCCTCTGGGTGGTCATCGCCGTGGTGCTGATGTCCGTTTTCAGCAATTTCCAGGGGCAGGGGACAACCGCCCAGGAAATCCCGTATTCGCAGTTCCTGACTGAGGTCGAGAACAGCCGGGTGGATTCGGTCACCATGAAGGGGCCGGTCATTCGTGGTACCCGCGGCGACGGGTCGAACTTCACGACCTACAGCCCCGAGACCGATAACAGTGCCCTGGTGGGCCAGCTGATGGACAGCGGCGTCAATATCAGCGCTGAAGAGCCCGAGGGGCGCAGCATGCTGCTGCAGATCCTGATCTCGTGGTTCCCCTTCCTGCTGCTCATTGGCGTGTGGATCTACTTCATGCGTCAGATGCAGGGCGGCGGTGGCGGCCGTGGCGCCATGTCGTTCGGCAAGAGCCGCGCCAAGATGATGTCCGAAGAGCAGGTCAAGGTGACCTTCAAGGATGTTGCCGGCGTGGAAGAGGCCAAGCAGGACGTGGTCGAGCTGGTGGAGTTCCTCAGCGACCCGTCCAAGTTCCAGCGCCTCGGGGGCAACATCCCGCGTGGCGTCATGATGGTCGGGCCGCCCGGCACGGGTAAGACCCTGCTGGCGAAGGCCATTGCCGGTGAGGCGAAGGTCCCGTTCTTCAGCATCTCGGGCTCGGACTTTGTCGAGATGTTCGTGGGTGTCGGCGCCTCCCGGGTGCGTGACATGTTCGAGCAGGCCAAAAAGCAGGCGCCCTGCATCATCTTCATTGACGAGCTCGATGCCGTCGGCCGCCAGCGCGGCGCCGGGATGGGCGGCGGCAATGACGAGCGCGAGCAGACCCTCAACCAGATGCTGGTCGAAATGGACGGCTTCGAGGGCAACGAGGGGATCATCGTCATCGCGGCGACGAACCGGCCCGATGTGCTCGACCCGGCGCTGCTGCGGCCGGGACGGTTCGACCGGCAGGTGGTGGTGCCGCTGCCGGACGTGCGGGGGCGTGAGCAGATCCTCAACGTCCACATGAATAAGACCCCTCTGGCCGACGACGTCAACGCGCGGACCATCGCCCGTGGATGCCCGGGATTCTCGGGGGCGGATCTCGCCAACCTGGTCAATGAGGCGGCCCTGTTCGCGGCACGCCGCAACAAGCGGGTCGTGGATCAGAACGACTTCGAGGATGCCAAGGACAAGATCATCATGGGCGCCGAGCGCAAGTCCATGGTCATGGGCGAGGACGAAAAGCGCCTCACCGCCTACCACGAGGCGGGCCATGCCATCGTCGGGCTCAACGTGCCGGATCACGATCCCGTGCACAAAGTGACCATCATCCCCCGCGGCCGCGCGCTGGGTGTGACCATGTTCCTGCCCGAGGAAGACCGCTACAGCTATACCAAGCAGCGGCTGAACAGCTCCATCTGCGGGCTTTTCGGCGGCCGTATCGCCGAGGAGCTGATCTTCGGGGCCGAGCGGGTCACCACCGGTGCCCAGAACGACATCGAGCGGGTCACCGAAATCGCCCGCAACATGGTCACCAAGTGGGGGCTGTCCAGCAAGATGGGGCCGCTCGCCTATGGCGAGGACGAAAGCAATAACGCCATGGGGCTGCCGATGGGGCAGAAGAACATCTCCGATGAGACCGCGCACTCCATTGACGAGGAGGTCCGGCGGATCGTCGAGGAGAACTATGCCGAAGCGACCCGGGTGCTCAAGGCCCACGACGACAAGCTCCATGCCATGGCCGATGCGCTCATGAAGTACGAGACCATCGATCGCGATCAGATCGATGACATCATGAACGGACGGCCACCGCGTCCGCCCAAGGAAAGCGAGGGCCCCTCGGGCAAGGCACCGGGCGGTGGCACCGCCGACGAGGGCGACGGTGAGGTCGCCGATGACGGAGTCGGCGTCGGCAAGCCCGCCAGCGAGCATTAGTCCCGCCGTGACGGAGACGCTGGACTGCGGGGGGCGTGAGCTGTCGCTGCGTCACCCCCGCGTGATGGGTATTCTCAACGTGACCCCCGATTCCTTCTCGGACGGGGGTCGTTTCGTCGGCGCCCAGGCCGCCGTCGATCATGCCCGGGCCATGCAGGAAGCCGGCGCGGCGATCATCGATGTCGGCGGCGAGTCCTCCCGCCCCGGGGCCACCGGGGTCCCGGAGCAGGAAGAACTGGATCGGGTGATCCCGGTGCTCGAGGCGCTCCATGGGGCCGTCGAAGTGCCGCTGTCCGTGGATACCACCAAGCCCGGGGTCATGAAGGCGGCGGCGGCGGCCGGCGCAGGCCTGATCAATGACATTACCGCCCTGCGCAGTCCCGGCGCGCTGGAGGCCGCGCGCGAGACCGGACTGCCGGTGTGCCTGATGCACATGCAGGGCGCGCCGGCGACCATGCAGGACAATCCCACCTACAGCGACGTCCTCGGCGAAGTCACCGCCTTCCTGCGTCAGCGGCTGGACGCCGCCGGGGCGGCAGGCATCCCGCGATCCCGGTTGCTGATCGACCCGGGTTTCGGGTTTGGTAAGCGGGACCCGCATAATGCCCGACTACTGGCCGGACTGCCGGCCCTGACTGAGCTGGGCGTGCCAGTGCTGACGGGCCTGTCGCGCAAGTCGCTGGTGGGCCGCGTGCTGGGGCGCGAGCTGCCCGACCGCCTGGCCGGCAGCGTGGCGGCTGCGGCGCTGGCGGCGTGGCATGGGGCATCCATCATTCGGGCGCATGACGTGGCCGAGACCCTGGATGCGGTGAATCTGATGGCGTATGTCCGTCAACATGGAGGAGGGGACGCATGACGCGCAGGTATTTCGGGACGGATGGCATCCGCGGTCGGGTCGGTGAGCCGCCCATCACCGCCGATTTCGTCCTCAAGCTGGGATGGGCCGTGGGGCGCGTCATCGGGGCGCGCCATGGCGCCGGGGAAGTGCTGATCGGCAAGGACACGCGGCTGTCCAACTATATGTTCGAGTCGGCCCTCGAGTCGGGGCTCTCGGCGGCCGGGATCGATATCCGTCTGCTGGGCCCCATGCCGACCCCGGGGATCGCCTATCTCACCCGCACGCTGGGGGCCAGCGCGGGCATCGTGATCAGCGCCTCGCACAACGGCCATCAGGATAACGGCATCAAGTTCTTCTCCGCCGACGGTTTCAAGCTTGACGACGCCGCCGAGCTGGCCATTGAGGCGCAGCTCGACGAGCCCCTCGCCACCGTTGAATCGGCCCAGCTCGGCAAGGCCACGCGCTTGATGGACGCGCCGGGGCGATACATAGAATTCTGCAAGGCCGCGCGTCCGGCCGGCCTTGATCTGCGCGGGCTCAGACTGGTGGTGGACTGCGCCAACGGCGCGGGCTATCAGGTCGGCCCGGCGGTGTTCGAGGAGCTGGGGGCCACCGTGATCCGTCGCGGTACCCATCCCGATGGCCTCAACATCAACGTCGACTGCGGCTCGACGCATCCCGCGGGGCTGCAGGCGGCGGTCATCGAGCAGGGGGCTGATGCCGGCATCGCCCTCGATGGCGATGGCGATCGGGTGATCATGGTCGATCATCGCGGCGAGGTTCTCGATGGCGACCAGCTGCTGTGGATCATCGCCGCCGAGCGCGCCCGTCAGGGCACGCTGCGCGGGCCGGTGGTGGGCACGCAGATGAGCAATCTGGGGCTTGAGCGGGCGCTGCGCAGCCTTGATGTCGACTTCCACCGTGCCCGGGTCGGGGACCGTTATGTCCTGGAAATGCTCCGCGAGCACGCGGGCACACTGGGTGGCGAATCCTCGGGGCACATCGTCTGCCTGGACTGCACCACCACCGGTGACGGCACCGTATCGGCGCTGCAGGTGCTGGGCGCGATGGTCCGGGCCGGGCGGCCGCTGGCGGATCTGCTCGACGGCATGACGGCCATGCCGCAGCACCGCGTGGATGTGCCCATTGAGCGGGGCAGCCGGCCCATGAGCGACGCGCGGATCACCCGTGCCGTGGAAGCCCTCGAGGCCGAGCTCGGCGAGCGCGGTCGGGTGCTGCTGCGCGCCTCGGGCACCGAGCCGCTGCTGCGGGTGATGGTCGAGGGCGAAGAGGCCGCGCAGGTCGAGGCGAAGGCCCGTGCGCTCGCCGCCGAAGTGCGGGCCCTGTGTGGTGTGACCGAGCCGGCCGGGGCCAATGTGAATTGATTCGGCGCGGTCCGATCAGTAACCTTCCCGATTTTTAGCAGGGGACTGCCATGCGCACGCCGCTGATTGCCGGTAACTGGAAAATGAATGGCCTGGGCGACGACGCCCGCCACCTCGCCACTGCGGTGGCGCAGGGCGTCGCTGGCCTGGGCGGCGTTGAGATCGCGGTTTGCCCGCCGTTCGTCCACCTCGACACGGTCCGTGACCGGGTGGGCGATGCGCTGTCGGTGGGCGCGCAGAACTGCGCCGATGCCGCCGAGGGCGCCCGCACCGGCGAGGTCTCGGCGGCAATGCTGGCGGATCTGGGCGTGCGTTACGTCATCCTCGGCCACTCTGAACGGCGCCAGTATTATGGCGAGGACGACGCGCTGATCGCCGCGCGCTACGCCCAGGCCCTCAAGCAGGGGCTCCGGCCCATCCTCTGTGTCGGTGAAACCCTTGAAGAGCGTGAGGCCGATCGGACCGAATCGGTGGTGGCCAGACAGCTGAATGGCGTGATCGACCGGCTTGATGCCAACATCGGGCTCGGCGACGGCGTGATCGCCTACGAGCCGGTCTGGGCGATCGGCACGGGCCGTACCGCCACCGCACAGCAGGCGCAGGCAATGCATGCCTTCATCCGCCAGACGCTGGCGGCACGTGATGCCGGCCTGGCCGAGCGGATGCGGCTGCTCTACGGCGGCAGCATGAAGGCGGCCAACGCGGGCGAGCTGCTTGCCGAGCCGGATATCGACGGTGGCCTGATTGGCGGCGCGTCGCTCAAGGCCGATGATTTTGTGGCCATCTGCGCCACGGCAGCGCGGGGCTGACCCCCGTCAACAAACGGAATCGACTGACTGATGTACACGATTGTTCTGGCCATCCATCTCGGGCTCGCACTGGTGCTGATCGGCGTGGTGCTGCTCCAGCACGGCAAGGGCGCCGACGCCGGCGCCGCCTTTGGCAGCGGCGCTTCCAACACGGTCTTCGGCGCCCGCGGATCGGCGTCCTTTCTCGGGCGCCTGACCGGCATTCTCGGCGTGGGCTTTTTCGCCACCAGCCTCACGCTGGCGATCATGGCCGGGACTTTCAGTTCCGGCGGCAGTGTCGTTGACGGGTCGGTCACCGATACCCCTGCCACCGAAAGCGCACCGGCGCCAGCGGCCGATGACGCGGGCAATGGTGAGGGCAGCCCGGCCCCGGCGCCCGCCCCCGACTGAGCCGGCTGCGCGGCCCCTGCGGATTGCCCGCCGGGGGCTGCGCTGGTAATATCTCGATTGTTCAAGGCCACCGTGCCGCGGATGTGGTGGAACAGGTAGACACGCTGTCTTGAGGGGGCAGTGGCGCAAGCCGTGCCGGTTCGAGTCCGGCCATCCGCACCATCTTGGTCCTACCAAAACGTTTCGACTGAAAGGTGGCATTCGCCTATGATCGAGAGCTATCTGCCCGTCCTCGTGTTCATCGCCATCGCAATGGGGATTGGCATCGCGCCTCTCGCCGCGGGCTTCATCCTTGCACCCCGACGACCGGACCACGAAAAACTGTCGCCGTACGAGTGCGGGTTTGAGGCGTTCGAGGACTCGCGCATGCAGTTCGACGTGCGTTACTACCTCGTCGCCATCCTGTTTATCATTTTTGATCTGGAGATCGCTTTCCTGTTTCCGTGGGCCATCGTGCTCGATGAGATCGGGCTGTTCGGTTACGGCGCCATGGCGATATTCATTGGCGTTCTCCTGGTCGGTTTCCTCTATGAGTGGAAGAAGGGGGCTCTGGAATGGGAATAGAAGGCGCTCTCGACAAGGGCTTCGTGACAACCTCGGCGGACAAGCTCATCAATTGGGCGCGCACCGGCTCGCTATGGCCGATGACCTTTGGTCTGGCCTGCTGCGCGGTCGAGATGATGCATGCCGGCGCGGCCCGCTATGACATGGATCGGCTCGGGCTGATCTTCCGGCCGTCGCCACGGCAGTCCGACGTGATGATCGTCGCCGGCACGCTGGTCAATAAGATGGCGCCGGCGCTGCGTCGGGTCTACGACCAGATGCCCGATCCCAAGTGGGTGATCTCGATGGGCTCGTGTGCCAACGGCGGTGGCTATTACCACTACTCGTATTCGGTGACGCGGGGCTGTGACCGGATCGTGCCCGTGGACATCTACGTGCCCGGCTGCCCGCCCACCGCCGAGGCGCTGCTCTATGGCGTGGTCCAGCTGCAGAACAAGATCCACCGCACGAACACCATCGCACGCTAGGGAGAATCGCCATGGCCCTGACGGCTGACAAGGTGCTCGAACAGGTCCGTTCATCGCTGGGTGACCAGGTCGTCGCCAGCCGCTGCGAATACCGCGAGGCGGAAATCGAAGTCGCCCCCGGCGATCTCTATGCGGCCATGCAGACCCTGCGCGACGAGCCCGGGTTGGCTTTCAGCCAGCTGCTGGACATCGCCGGCGTCGACTACGCGGCCTACGGGCAGGATGAGTGGATCACCGAAGAGGCTACCAACACCGGCTTCAGCCGGGGCGTCGATGGCTTCAGCACCGGGCGGTTGGGGCTGACCGGCATCTACGGCGTCCAGCCGGTCCGCGAGAGCACCGGGCGCCGCTTTGCGGCGGTCTATCATCTGCTGTCGGTCAGCCATAACCATCGCCTGCGGGTACGCTGTTTTGCCGCCGATGATGATCTGCCCATGCTCGATTCCATCGTGCCGCTCTATGCATCGGCCAACTGGCAGGAGCGCGAGGCGTTCGATCTGTTCGGGGTCATCTTCAACGGGCATCCCGACCTGCGCCGGATCCTGACTGACTACGGTTTTGTCGGCCATCCGTTCCGCAAGGACTTTCCGCTGATCGGCAATGTCGAAGTGCGGTACGACGAAAACCGGGGTCGAGTGGTCTATGAGCCGGTCTCCATCCAGCCGCGTGTGCTGGTGCCGCGGGTGATCCGCGACGACAACCGCTACGCCGACCCCTCCAAGCAGGAGGCCCCCGATGCCTGAGATCAGTAGTTACACCGTCAACTTCGGCCCCCAGCATCCGGCCGCCCACGGCGTGCTGCGTCTGGTGCTCGAAATGGACGGCGAGGTGGTCCGCCATGCCGACCCGCACATTGGTCTGCTGCACCGCGCCACCGAAAAACTCGCCGAGACCAAGCCGTTCAATCAGAGCATCGGCTACATGGACCGGCTCGATTACGTGTCGATGATGTGCAACGAGCATGCCTATGTGCTCGCCATCGAGAAGCTGCTGGGGATCAAACCGCCGGAACGGGCCCAGTACATCCGCACGATGTTCGATGAGATCACCCGAATCCTCAATCACCTGCTGTGGATCGGCGCGCACGGGCTGGATGTGGGCGCCATGACCGTCTTCCTCTATGCGTTCAAGGAGCGCGAGGAGCTGATGGACTGCTACGAGGCGGTCAGCGGGACGCGGATGCACGCCACCTACTACCGGCCCGGCGGTGTCTACCGCGATCTGCCGGCGCGTATGCCCAAATACCGCGACTCGGAGTATCGCAGCGACAAGGACCTCAAGCGCATGAATGCCGATCGCGAAGGCAGCATGCTCGACTTCATCGAGGCGTTCTGCGACCGGTTCTCGGGCACCATTGACGAGATCGATACCCTGCTGACCGACAACCGCATCTGGAAGCAGCGCCTGGTGGACGTGGCCGTGGTCCCGCCCGAGCGGGCCCTGCAGCTCGGCTTTACCGGGCCCATGCTGCGTGGCTCGGGGGTCGAGTGGGATCTGCGCCGTAAGCAGCCCTACGAGGTCTACGACCGCATGGACTTCGATATCCCCGTGGGCACCAACGGCGACTGCTATGACCGGTATCTGGTGCGCATGGAAGAGCTGCGTCAGTCGGTGCGGATCATCCGCCAGTGTGCCGATTGGCTGCGGCGCAACGACGGCCCGGTCATCCTGGGCGATCACAAGGTGGTCCCGCCGAGCCGCGAAGAGATGAAAGACGACATGGAGTCGCTCATCCATCACTTCAAACTGTTCACTGAGGGCTACTGCACACCGCCCGGCGAGGTCTATGCCTCGGTCGAGGCGCCCAAGGGCGAGTTTGGCGCGTACATCGTCTCCGACGGGGCCAACAAGCCCTATCGGCTCAAGCTGCGCGCCCCGGGTTTCGCCCACATGTCGGCCATGGACGAAATGGTCCGCGGCCACATGCTTGCAGACGTCGTCACGGTGATGGGAACCATGGATATCGTTTTTGGAGAGGTGGACCGGTGAGCACAGCCGAGAGCCCGGATCAGCATGAACTGACTGCGCCCGAGCGCGAGGAAATCGACCGCTGGCTGGCACAGTTTCCTGACACCCCCGAGGGGCGCCGGTCGGCCGTGATTCCGGCGCTGCATGTGGTGCAGCACAACACCGGCTGGCTGCCCCGCGGGCGGATGGACGCGGTGGCGGAGTACCTCGGCATGGCGCCGGCCCGGGTCTACGAAGTGGCCACCTTCTACGGCATGTTCGAGGTCGAACCCGGTGGCCGTCACCGGGTCAATATATGTACCAACATTTCCTGCATGCTCCGGGGGTCGGATGAGATCGTCGAGCATGTCGAGAAAAAGCTGGGAATCAGCCTTGGCGAAACCACCAGTGACGGCCGCATCACCCTCAAACGCGAGGAAGAATGCCTGGCAGCCTGCCGCAGCGCGCCCATGATGCTGGTGGATGAGGTGTTTTACACGGATTTGACGCCTGAGAAGGTCGATCGGATCCTCGACGATCTGGAGTAGCCATGACCAACGTCTGCTACACGACACTGCAATTCGACGAGCCGTGGACCCTCGAGAACTACCGGGCCATCGGCGGCTACGAAGCGCTGGAGCGGGTGCTCCGCGACGGCATCAGCCAGGAAGACATCATCGAGACGGTTAAGTCCGCCAACCTGCGCGGCCGTGGCGGTGCGGGGTTCCCGGCCGGCATCAAGTGGAGCTTCATGCCGCGCAACGCCCCCGGCACCAAATACCTTCTGGTCAACTCCGATGAGTCCGAGCCGGGGACCTGCAAGGATCGCGACATCCTTCGCTACAACCCGCACGCCCTGATCGAGGGCATGATCATCGCGGGCTATGCCATGGGCGTGGAAGTGGCCTACAACTACATGCGTGGCGAGTTCATCCGTGAGCCCAATGAGCGGATGGAGCAGGCCGTGCGGGAAGCCCGCGAGGCCGGCTATCTGGGCCGCGATATCCTCGGCTCGGGGGTCAATTTCGAGGTCTACAACTACGTCGGCGCCGGTGCCTACATCTGCGGCGAGGAGTCGGCGCTGATGGAGTCCATCGAGGGCAAGAAGGGCATGCCGCGCAATAAGCCGCCATTCCCGGCCCAGTCAGGTATCTATGGCCGTCCGACCACGATCAACAACACCGAGACCATCGCCTCGGTACCGTCGATCATGCGCAACGGTGCGGACTGGTTCCTCGAGCTGGGCAAGCCCAACAATGGCGGGATGAAGATCTTCTCGGTGTCGGGCCACGTCGAGAACCCCGGCAATTTCGAGGTGCCGCTGGGGACGCCGTTCAGTGATCTGCTGGCCATGGCCGGCGGCGTCTGGAAGGGCCGGCGGTTGAAGGCCGTCATCCCCGGCGGGTCATCGATGCCGATGATCCCCGGTGATCAGATGATGGAGCTGACCATGGACTACGATGCCCTCATGGAGGCCGGCTCGGCACTGGGCTCGGGCGGTGTGGTGGTCATGGACGAGACCACCGACATGGTGCGGGCGCTGATGTGCATCAGCCGCTTCTACTACGCCGAATCCTGCGGTCAGTGCACGCCGTGCCGCGAGGGCACCGGCTGGATGTACCGGGTGATCAAGCGCATCTACGAAGGGCACGGTCGCCCCGAGGACCTGGAGCTCCTGGACTCGGCGGCCGGGCAGATCGCTGGCCACACCATCTGCGCCTTCGGCGAGGCGTCGGCCTGGCCGGTGCAGGGCGTGCTCAAGCACTGGCGTCACGAGTTTGAACACTACATCGAACACAAGCGTTCCATTGTCGAGGCGGCCGCATGAGCGCAGAAGTCAAGACCCAGAACCCCGAGACGGTCAACGTCACCATCGACGGCCAGTCCATCGAGGCGCCCAAGGGGGCCTCGCTGATCTCCGTCGCCGACGAGCATGGCATCGACATCCCGCGCTTCTGCTACCACAGCAAACTCTCAGCACCGGCCAACTGCCGGATGTGCCTGGTGGATGTGGAGATGAACGGCCGCAAGGCGCCCAAGCCGCTGCCGGCCTGCATTACGGCCGTGGCGGACGGCATGGTCGTGCAGACCACCTCCGAGCGGGCACTCAAGGCGCAGCGCGGCGTGATGGAGTTTCTGCTCATCAACCATCCTCTCGACTGCCCGATCTGTGATCAGGGCGGCGAGTGCGAGCTGCAGGATCTGGCGCTGGGCTATGGCCGCAGCGTTTCGCGTTTCTCCGAGCGTAAACGCGTGGTCAAGGATGAAAACCTGGGGCCGCTGGTCGCCACCGAGATGACCCGCTGCATCCACTGCACGCGCTGCGTGCGGTTTCTCGATGAAGTCGCCGGCACCTCTGAGCTGGGGGCGATGTACCGTGGTGAGCACACCGAGATCAGCACCCTGGTGGGCAGCGGTGTGCACTCGGAACTGTCCGGTAACATCATCGATCTGTGCCCGGTGGGAGCCCTGACATCGCGCCCGTATCGCTACACCGCCCGGGCCTGGGAAATGCTCAGTCACTCGAGCATCGCACCGCACGACTGCCAGGGTTCCAACATCGATCTCCACCAGGTCCGCGGCACGGTCAAACGCGTGGTCCCGCGCGACAACGAGGCGATCAACGAGTGCTGGATCAGCGACCGCGACCGGTTCTCGTATGAGGGCATCTACAGCGATGCCCGGCTTGCCACCCCGCAGATCCGCGAGAACGGCGAATGGCAGAGCGTCGACTGGCAGACCGCCATCGAGGCGGCGGCCAATCACCTGCGGGACAGCGTTGAGCGTCATGGCCCCGAGGCGCTCGGGGCGCTGGTATCGCCGTCGTCGACGCTCGAGGAGATGTATCTGCTGGGCCGGATCGTCCGGGCCATGGGCAGCCACAACATCGACGCGCGGCTGCGCCGCGGCGACTTCCGTGACGGGATCGAGACCGCCGGGTTCGCCGGGCTCGAAACGCCCGTCGCCGACCTCGAGAATCTGGACGCGGCATTCGTCATCGGCGGCTATCCGCGCCATGAACAGCCGCTGATCAACCACCGCCTGCGTAAGGCCGCCCGCAATGGCGCCGAGGTCATGGTGCTCAACCCGCGGGCCTTCGACTGGAATCTGCCGCTCGGCGTGGAGCAGGTGGTCCCGGCGGACGCCATGCCCCGGGCATTGGCGGGTGTCGCACGGGCCGCGGCGGCGCTCCGCGGGGTGGATGAACCCGCCGGACTCGAGCAGTGGCTGGGCACGGCCGAGGCCGACGAACCCACCCGACAGATCGCGGCGGCGCTGGTCGGCGATGGCCGGCGCGCCCTGCTTCTGGGCGGTCTGGCTGACAGCCATCCGGCCGGCGCCGAGCTGCGCTATCTGGCGGCGGAAATCGCGCGCCACACTGGTGCCGATTACGGCGAGCTGACGCCGGGCGCCAACACGGCGGGTGCCTGGCTGGCGGGGGCCGTGCCGGGTCGCACGGCCAACGGCGAAGCCACTGACGGCCTGGATGCCGCGGCAATGCTCGCGACGCCCCGTCAGGGCTATATCCTGATGAATGCCGAGCCTGAGCACGACTTCTTTGACGGTGAAACGGCCACTCGGGCGCTCGCCGCGGCCGAGGCCGTGGTGGCCCTGTCGGCCTATGACAGCCCCGCGCTGCGCGAGCATGCCGATGTGCTGCTGCCAATCGCGACGCTGGGCGAGACCGCTGGCACGTTGGTCAACGCCGAGGGCCGCTGGCAGACCTTCGCCGGCGTCGGCTATCCGCAGGGCGATGCCCGGCCGGCCTGGCGGCTCCTGCGGGTGTTGGGCAACGTGCTGGACCTTGAGGGCTTCAACTACCAGGCCCCGGATGAGATCCATCACGAGCTCCAGCGCCTGTCCGAAGGTACGGGGGTCGCCCGGCCGTCAGCACCCATCGCGGCGCAGACGCCGGCCCCGAGTGAGCTCACCCGCATCGGCTATCCGGCGATGTTCGGCGTGGATCCGCTGACCCGGCATGCCGCCTCGCTGCAGCAGACCGATCATGCGGCCCCGGCGCGGGCAGTAATGAATCCGGTGGACGCCGGGCGTCTCGGTGTCTCTGAGGACGATGCCGTCCATGTCCGCCAGTCGGGTGCGGCCCGGCGGCTGCCGGTGGCGGTCAGCGACGCCGTGCCGGCGGGCAGTGTCTGGATTCCGGCGGGCGTCGAAGGCAGCGCCGGTCTGGGTGCGCTGATGGGAGCCATCGAGGTGGTGGCGGACGGAGCCGCGGCATGAACGCATTGATCGAGTTGAGCTGGATTACCGCCAAGATCGTGGCGCTGATCGTGCCGCTGTTCCTGGCGGTGGCGTACATGACCTATGCCGAGCGCAAGGTCATCAGCTCGATGCAGCTGCGGCGGGGCCCCAACCGGGTCGGTTGGCATGGCCTGCTGCAGCCGTTTGCCGATGCCCTCAAGCTGCTGATGAAAGAGGTGGTGCTGCCGCAGAACGCCAACCGCTTTCTGTTCGTGCTCGCACCCATGCTCTCGATCATGCCGGCGCTGGCGGCCTGGGCGGTACTGCCGCTCGCCGACGGACTGGTCATCGCCGATGTGAATGCCGGTCTGCTCTACGTGCTGGCCATGACCTCCATGGGGGTCTACGGCATCATCCTGGCCGGCTGGGCCTCCAACTCCAAATACGCCCTGCTCGGTGCCCTTCGGGCCGGCGCACAGGTGGTGTCCTACGAGATCGCCATGGGCTTTGCGCTGGTCGGCGTGCTGATGGCGGCGGGCAGCCTCAATATGGGCGAGATTATCCAGGCGCAGCAGGGGCCATTCTGGAACTGGTTCTGGCTGCCCCTGCTGCCGCTGTTCGTCGTTTACTGGATTTCAGGGGTGGCGGAGACCAACCGTCTGCCCTTCGACGTGGCCGAGGGCGAGTCGGAGATCGTCGCCGGCTTCCACGTGGAGTACTCCGGGATGGCCTTCGCCATCTTTTTCCTGGCCGAATATGCGAACATGATCCTGATATCGGGACTTGCGGCCATTCTGTTCCTGGGCGGGTGGTATTCGCCGTTCGAGGGACTGCCGCTGCTGGGGCCGCTGTTCGGCTGGGTGCCGGGACTGGTCTGGTTCCTGCTCAAGGTGTGCCTGTTCCTGTTCCTGTACATCTGGTTCCGGGGTACGTTCCCGCGGTATCGCTACGACCAGATCATGCGGCTGGGCTGGAAAGTGCTCATTCCGGTCACCGTGGTCTGGCTGATTGTTGTTGCGGGCCTCAGCCTGGGAGAGGTCGGTCCGTGGTTTTCATAGGTAGGTAGGCAACCATGCAGTCAGTGAAGGAATTTTTCGGCACGTTCATGCTGACCGAACTGCTCAAGGGCATGCGGTTGACCGGTCGGCACCTGTTCGAGGCCAAGTACACGCTCGAATACCCCGAGGAGAAGGCGCCGCAGTCGCCGCGGTTCCGCGGTCTGCACGCGCTGCGCCGGTATCCCAATGGCGAGGAGCGCTGCATCGCCTGCAAGCTCTGCGAGGCGGTCTGCCCGGCGCTGGCGATCACCATTGATTCCGAGCAGCGCGAGGACGGCACCCGTCGGACCACGCGCTACGACATCGATCTTTTCAAGTGCATCTACTGCGGCTTCTGCGAAGAGTCCTGCCCGGTGGATTCCATCGTCGAGACGCGCATTCACGAGTACCACTTCGAGGAGCGCGGCGAGCAGATCATGACCAAGCAGGATCTTCTCGCGGTCGGCGACAAGTACGAAGGCCAGCTGTTCAAGGACCGCGCCGCCGACGCACCATATCGATAAGCCTCAGGGGGGGTAGGGGCACGACGTGATTGAGAAAGCGATATTCTATTTTTTCGCGGCGATCCTGCTGCTGGCGGCGACGCTGGTGGTGACCGCCCGCAACCCGGTGCACTCCGCGCTGTCTCTGGTGCTGGCGTTTTTCAGCAGCGCCGCGCTGTGGCTGCTCATCGAGGCGGAGTTTCTGGGCATCGCACTCGTGCTCGTGTACGTCGGGGCGGTCATGGTGCTGTTCCTGTTCGTGGTCATGATGCTCGACATCAACCTGTCGGTGATGCGCGAGGGGTTCGCGCGCTACCTGCCGCTGGGGGTCCTGGTGGGGCTGGTGATGGTCCTGCAGATGCTGCTGGTGATCGGCGCCGGCGTGATCGATCTGGAGCCCGCGCAGCAGGCGGCGGTCGGCGGGGCGCTGGATGGCAACAACATCCGCCTGCTCGGCAGCGTGCTCTATACCGTCTACGTGTATCCGTTCGAGCTGGCGGCGATCGTGCTGCTGCTGGCGATCATCGCGGCCATCATGCTCACCCACCGGCGGCGGGGTGATACCAAGCATCAGGACATTGCCGCGCAGGTCCGCACCCGGAAGGCCGATCGGCTGCGGATGGTGCGGATGCCAAGCGAACGCGATTCCGACTCATAACAACAACCGGGGCTTACATGTTAGCGCTCTCCGACTATCTGGTCCTCAGCGCATTGCTGTTTTCCATTGGCATGGCGGGCATCTTTCTCAACCGGAAGAACGCCATCGTCCTGCTCATGTCCATCGAGCTCATTCTGCTCGCCGTGAACTTCAACTTCATCGCCTTCTCGCATTTCCTCGGTGATATCCACGGCCAGGTGTTCGTGTTCTTCATCCTCACCGTCGCGGCGGCGGAGTCGGCCATCGGCCTGGCGATTCTCGTGGTGCTGTTCCGCAACCGGAGCACCATCAATGTCGCCGACCTGGATACCATGCGGGGTTAGGGAATGAAGTCGATCTATCTGCTTATCGTGCTGGCGCCGCTGTTCGGCGCCGCAGTGGCCGGGCTTGCCGGCAGGCGCATCGGCTGGAAGAACGCGCACCGCCTGACTGTGGGGGCGGTGGCGGTGTCGGCGCTGCTGTCGCTGGTGGTCCTCTACCAGCATGTCTGGGGCGGTGTCGGCGTTTTCAATGAATCGCTCTATCAATGGGCGCTGGTCGGCGGTCTCAACCTCGAGGTCGGGTTTCTGGTCGATCGCCTGACCGCGCTGATGATGGTGGTGGTGACCACGGTGTCGCTGGCGGTCCACGTCTACACCATCGGCTACATGTACGACGACGCCGGTTACGCGCGGTTTTTCAGCTTCATCAACCTGTTCACCTTCTCGATGCTCATGCTGGTGATGGCCAACAACTTCCTGCAGCTTTTCTTTGGCTGGGAAGCGGTCGGTCTGGTGTCCTACCTGCTCATCGGCTTCTGGTACCAGAAGGAAACGGCGATCTTCGCCAACCTCAAGGCGTTCCTGGTCAACCGGGTGGGTGACTTCGGGTTTCTGCTGGGGATTGCCGCGGTGCTGACCTACTACGGCAGCCTGGATTACGCCCAGGTCTTCACGGCCGCGGCCGCCGCGCCGGATCAGACCATGACGCTGTTCGGTACCGAAGCACTGGTGGCCACCGTCGCGGCGATCCTGCTGTTCATCGGGGCCATGGGCAAATCCGCGCAGGTGCCGCTGCATGTCTGGCTGCCCGATTCCATGGAGGGCCCCACGCCCATCTCGGCCCTGATCCACGCCGCCACCATGGTGACCGCCGGCATCTTCCTGGTGGCGCGGCTCTCGCCGCTGTTCGAACTCTCGGACGTGGCGCTGTCGGTGGTGCTCATCCTGGGCGCGGTCACCGCCCTGTTCATGGGGCTGGTCGGGCTGGTGCAGACCGACATCAAACGGGTGATCGCCTACTCCACGCTCTCGCAGCTGGGCTATATGTTCGTCGGCCTGGGCGCGTCGGCCTACGCCGCCGGCGTGTTCCACGTCATGACCCACGCGTTTTTCAAGGCGCTGCTGTTCCTGGGGGCGGGCGCGGTCATCGTCGCCCTGCACCATGAGCAGGACATGCGCCGCATGGGCAACCTGCGCCGTTATCTGCCGGTCACCCACATCACCATGCTGCTGGGGACGCTGGCGCTGGTCGGGACGCCGTTCTTCTCGGGGTACTACTCCAAGGACGCCATTATCGAGGCGGTGCATCTCGCCGACCGCTTCGGGGCCGGCTTCGCCTACTGGGCGGTGCTACTGGGCGTGTTCATTACCGCGCTCTACAGCTTCCGCCTGTACTTTCTGGTGTTCTGGGGCGAGGAGCGGATTGATCCCCATGCCAAGGAGCACATCAAGCAGCTGCCCCGGTACGTGCTGCCGGTGATGGAATGGCCGCTGGTGGCGCTGGCGATCCCGTCGGTGGTGCTGGGGTACTTCACCATCGAGCCGCTGCTGTTCGGGGACTTCTTCGGCTCGGCGATCCAGGTGGCGCCCGCCAACGACGTGCTGGCCGAAAAGGCGAAGAGCTTCCACGGGCCATTCGCCTTCGGCCTGCATGCGGCCGTCAATCCGGCGTTCTGGCTGGCCGTTGCCGGCGCGGTACTGGCGTGGTTCCTGTATCTCAAGCGGCCCGATCTGCTGCCTGCCATCAACGCGCGGCTGTCCCTGGCGGTGCGGGTGCTCAAGCGCAAATACGGCTTCGATGACGTCTACAACACCGTATTCGCCGGCGGCGGGCGCCTGCTCGGCCGGGCCCTGTGGCGCGGTGGCGATCAGGGGCTGATTGACGGTGTCATCGTCAATGGCACCGCGCGCACCGTCGGGCGGCTTGCCACGGCGCTGCGGGGCGGGCAGACGGGTTTTCTTTATCACTATGCCTTCGTGATGATTGTCGGCCTGCTGGTTCTGCTGACGGTGTTCGTGGGTAGCTGGCGGGGGTGGTTCTGAACATGTTGGGAGGTTGGCCTTTGCTGAGCCTGTTGATCTGGCTGCCGATCCTGGGCGGCGCGGTCGTCCTGTGGACGGGGCGCGATAACGCGGATCGGGCCCGTTGGTCGGCGCTGGCGGTCGCCGGGCTCACCCTCATCCTGGGGCTGGTGCTGTGGTTTGGCTTCGAGACCGGCGTCGCCGGCATGCAGTTTGTTGAACGGGCGCCGTGGATCGAGTCCTTCGGCATCGAGTATTATCTGGGCGTCGACGGCATCTCGATGCCGCTGGTGGTGCTGACCGCCTTCTCGACGCTTCTGGTGGTGATAGCGGCCTGGGAGGTGGTGCGCTACAAACCCGCCCAGTACCTGGCCGCCTTTCTGATCATGGAAGGCATCATGATCGGCGTGTTCAGTGCCCTCGATGCGCTGCTGTTCTACGTCTTTTTCGAGGCCATGCTCATTCCGATGTTCCTGATCATCGGCATCTGGGGTGGGCCGAACCGCATCTACGCGACCCTCAAGTTCTTTCTCTACACCTTCCTCGGATCGGTGATGATGCTGGTCGCGCTGATCTACCTGCGCGGCCAGGCGGGCAGCTTTGCCATCGAGGATTTCTATGGGTTGGGGCTGCCGTTCGCGGCCCAGGTGCTGATCTTTCTGGCGTTTCTGGCCGCCTTCGCGGTCAAGGTGCCGATGTTCCCGGTTCACACCTGGCTGCCCGACGCGCACGTCGAGGCCCCCACCGGCGGCTCGGTGATCCTCGCGGCGATCACGCTCAAGATCGGTGGTTACGGCTTCCTCCGCTTCAGTCTGCCGATCGCGCCCGAGGCCAGCATGGCGCTGGACTGGCTGCTGATCGGGCTGTCGCTGATCGCGGTGGTCTACATCGGCCTGGTGGCGATGGTGCAGGAGGATCTGAAAAAACTCATCGCCTACTCATCCATCGCCCACATGGGCTTCGTCACTCTGGCGTTCTTCCTGATCTTCCGCATCGTGGCCGGCGAGGGCACCCGCGATGGCGCGCTGCTGGCGCTTGAGGGCGGGCTGGTGCAGATGATTTCGCACGGCTTCGTGTCGGCGGCGATGTTCCTGTGTGTCGGTGTGCTCTATGACCGCATGCACACCCGGCGTATCGCCGACTATGGCGGGGTGGCCAACCGCATGCCGGTGTTTGCCGGGTTGTTCGTGTTCTTTGCCATGGCCAATGCCGGGCTGCCGGGCACCTCGGGGTTCGTCGGTGAATTCATGGTGATCCTCGCAAGCTTCCAGGCGGGTTTCTGGTATGCGGCCATCGCCGGGCTGACCCTCATTCTGGGCGCCGCCTACAGCCTGTGGATGATCAAGCGCGTGGTCTATGGCCAGGTCAGGAACACGCAGGTGGATGAGCTGCGCGACATCAATGCGCGTGAGCGCCTGCTGCTCGGCAGCCTGGTGGGTGTGGTGCTGTTCTTCGGCGTGTATCCGGCCCCCCTGATCAATGTCATGGCGCCTTCGCTGGAAGCGCTTCTGGGCATCGTGATGCCCGCTCTCTAGTATGCAGGCCAGAGGACGATAATGAATTTCGAAATGCCGCAATTCGCGATGGCCGCCCCGGAGATCTGGCTGGGGGTGATGGTCTGTGTCGTGCTGATCGCCGATCTGTTCGACCGCAGCCAGCAGAGCCGGCTTGCGTTCTTTCTGACCCAGCTGACGCTGCTGGGGGCCATCGGTCTCGCGCTCTACACCCACTGGGGTATGGAGCGGGCGATCACCTTCAATGGCATGTACGTCAGTGACAGCCTCGCCGCGGTGCTCAAGGTGACGGTGGCCGGTCTGTCCATGGTCACTCTTGGCTACAGTCGTGATTACCTGCGCCAGCGCGATCTGCTCAAGGGCGAGTTCTACCTGCTGGCGCTGATCGCCAATCTGGGCATGTTCGTCATGGCATCGGCCAGCAGCCTGCTGGTCCTGTACGTCGGACTCGAGATGCTCTCGCTCAGTCTCTATGCCATGGTCGCCTTCGACCGTGACAGCCGCATCGGTGCCGAGGCGGCGATGAAATACTTCGTCCTGGGCGCGCTGTCGTCGGGGATGATGCTCTATGGCATGTCGATGATCTACGGCGCTTCCGGCAGTCTGCTGATCGACACCATCGCGAGTCACGCGGCGGCCGGCGATAATCTGCTGCTCATGGCCTTCGGCATGACCTTCGCGCTGGTGGGGGTCGCCTTCAAGTTTGGTGCCGCGCCTTTTCACATGTGGCTGCCGGACGTCTATCAGGGCGCGCCGACCTCGGCCACGGCATTCCTGGGCACCGCGCCCAAGATCGCGGCGCTGGCGCTGTTTCTCCGTCTGCTGGTGGACGGGCTGGGCGATCTGCATGATCAGTGGCAGGCAATGGCCGTGCTGCTGGCGGTCGGGTCGCTGGCGGTCGGCAACCTGTTCGCGCTGGTGCAGACCAACTTCAAGCGCATGCTGGCCTACTCCACGATCTCGCATATCGGCTTTCTGTTCCTCGGCCTGATCGCCGGGACGCCCGAGGGCTATTCGGCGGCGCTGTTCTATGCGATCAGCTACGGGATCATGGCCAGTGGCGCTTTCGGGATGATCATCCTGCTCTCCCGGCGCGGGTTCGAGGCGGAGATGATTGACGACATGCGGGGGCTCAACGACCGCCATAGCGGCTTCGCGCTGGTCATGCTGCTGCTCATGTTCTCAATGACCGGCATCCCCGGCACGGTGGGATTCTATGCCAAGTGGCTGGTGCTGCAGTCGCTCATCGACACCGGCATGATATGGCTGGCGGTGGTAGCGGTCGTGTTCGCCGTCATCGGGGCGTTCTATTACCTGCGGGTGCTCAAGGCGGTGTACTTTGACCGGCTCGAGTCGCCAGTGCCGATCGAAGCGCCCGCCGGCCAGCGGGTCATCGTCGCGCTGAACGGCGGCGCGATCCTGCTGCTTGGGCTGTTCCCGGACCGGCTGATTGAAATCTGCCGGATCGCGTTGGGGCTCTGACCCGACGATGGCGACGCAGACAGCGATCATCGCGTTGTTGGTGGTGGCCATTATCGCCGCCAACCTGCCCTGGATGAGCGAGCGGGTGGCGTTCGTCGGGACGCCGCCCGCACGCGGTAAGTCGGAATGGATCCGGCTGGTGGAATGGCTGCTGCTGTTCTGTCTGGTCGGACTCATCGCCGCGGGGCTTGAATACCGCACCCAGGGACAGCTGCAGGCGCAGGGCTGGGAGTTCTGGGTCATGAACCTGTCGCTGTTCGCGGTCTTCGCGCTGCCGGGATTCATCTACCATCACGATCTTCGCCGCCGGCTTCAGCGTCGCGGGCGGCGTCGCGAGTCTTGAAAAATGCGATCGGAGCGTCTAACATTCGTCGAGTCGGTTGCGGGGTGGAGCAGTCCGGTAGCTCGTCGGGCTCATAACCCGAAGGTCGCAGGTTCAAATCCTGCCCCCGCTACCAATTAGGCATCTTCGAGAAGGCCGCTTGCGGCCTTTTTTTTTGCCGGTGTTGCAGTCGCGACAGCCGGCGTTGAAATGGGCCTCGGGCCCATTTTTTGTTCCGGCAGGGACCGGATACGAACAGACATGAAAGCGCCCGAACACGTTACTGAACTGCTTGAGCCGGTCATCGAAGGACTGGGCTACGAATGTGTCGGCCTGGAGTTTCAGCCCGGCCGGCGCGATGCCTGTCTGCGCGTATTCATCGACGCTCCGGCGGGCATCACCGTCGATGACTGCGCCCGGGTCAGCCATCAGGTCAGTGGGGTGCTCGACGTTGAAGACCCCATTGCCGGGGACTATCACCTCGAGGTCTCTTCTCCCGGGCTCGATCGCCCGGTCTTCAAGTCCTCCGATTACCAGCGGTTCGCCGGCGAGACAGTGCGTCTGCGGCTTCGCGAGCGGATCGACGGGCAGCGCCGGATCAGCGGTCGACTTGAGGGGCTGACCGACGGGGGCGTGGCGGTGGCGTCCGAGGACGGCCGCCGGGTCGTGCCGCTGGAGGCCATCGACAATGCACATATTGAGCTGGAGCCGTAAGCCGCGGCGTAATCCAATCGGAGAACGGTAGACGATGAGCAAGGAAATTCTGCTGGTGGTCGACGCGATCGCAAACGAGAAGGGTGTCGAGCAGGAAGTGATCTTCCAGGCCATCGAGGCCGCTCTTGCCTCGGCGACGCAGAAGCGCCATGAGGGCGAGATCGGTGCCCGGGTCTCGGTCAATCGGCGCACGGGCGATTACGAGACATTCCGTGTCTGGGAGGTGGTCGAGGATGACGCCGAGCAGGAGTATCCCGATCAGCAGCTGACGCTCAGCGAGGCCCGTGTCATCGACCCCGAGGTCGAGGTGGGCGGCACCATCGAGGAGCCGCTGGAGTCCGTGGAGTTCGGCCGTATCGCCGCGCAGACCGCCAAGCAGGTGATCGTCCAGCGGGTCCGCGACGCGGAACGCGCGAAGGTGGTGGAGGCCTACCGCGATCGCACGGGTGAGCTGATCTCGGGCGTGGTCAAGCGCGTCGAGCGGGGCAACGTGTTTCTGGATCTGGGCAGTAATGCCGAGGCGTTCATCCCCCGCGAGGAGATGATCCCGCGGGAGGCGGTGCGCCCCGGCGACCGACTGCGGGCCTGGCTGCGCGAGGTGCGTGAAGAGGCCCGTGGGCCGCAGCTGTTCGCCAGCCGCTCGGCACCGGAGTTTCTCGTCGAACTGTTCAAGCTCGAGGTGCCCGAGGTGGGCCAGGAGCTGCTCGACATATTGGGCGCCGCCCGCGACCCGGGCCTGCGCGCCAAGATCTCGGTGAATGCGCTGGACAGCCGCATCGACCCGGTGGGGGCGTGTGTGGGGATGCGTGGCTCGCGAGTGCAGGCCGTGTCCAACGAGCTCTCCGGTGAGCGCATCGACATCATCCTGTGGAACGAGAATCCCGCCCAGTTCGTCATCAACGCGATGGCACCGGCCGAGGTGGAGTCCATCGTCGTCGATGAGGATCGCCATAGCATGGATATCGCCGTGGGCGAGGATCAGCTCTCCCAGGCCATCGGTCGTGGTGGGCAGAACGTCCGCCTCGCCAGTGAGCTGACCGGTTGGGAGCTCAACGTCATGACCGCTTCCGAGGCGGAGGCCAAGAGCGAGTCCGAGGCGGCGGAGCTAGTCGATCGATTCGCCCAGTCGCTGGATGTGGACGAGGATCTGGCCGGGCTGCTGGTCGAGGAGGGCTTCTCGAGTCTCGAGGAAATCGCCTATGTACCGGTGGTCGAGCTGCTCGAGATCGAGGGCTTTGACGAAGACCTCGTCAACGCACTGCGGCAGCGCGCCCGCGACGTGCTGGCCGAGCGTGAAGCCGAAGCCGCAGCGGCGGAGGCGCCGGCTGAGGACCTGCTCGGGCTTGAGGGTATGGACACGGCCGTCGCCGAGCAGCTCGCCGCGCGGGGAATCCAGACCATGGAGGACCTGGCCGAGCAGTCGGTGGATGATGTAAGTGATATTGAAGGTCTTGATGCGGAGCGCGCAGGAGCGCTGATCATGAAGGCCCGAGAGCCCTGGTTCGCCGACGCCGGCGAGGGTCAGGACTAATCTCGGTAAAGCCGGGACGGAGGTATTGAATATGGCGCAGAGCACAGTCCGGGATTTTGCAGACAGGACGGGCGTGCCGCTGGATCGGGTGCTGATCCAGCTCCGCGAGGCGGGGCTGGCCAGCGATGATCCCGACGCGACGCTCTCCGATGCGGACAAGTCCGCGTTGCTCGAGCATATCCGCAAGACCCACGGTCGGCGCGATGACAGCGAAGACGGTGGACCGTCGCAGATCACCCTCAAGCGGCGCAGTCACAGTCAGCTCAAGATGCCCTCGGGCGGCGGTGAGCGGCGCAGTCCGCGGGGCAGCCGCGGCGCCGGCGCCGGGCGGACCGTGAACGTGGAGGTGCGCAAGAAGCGGACCTACGTCAAGCGCAGCGTGGTCGAGGCCGAGGCCGCCGAGCAGGATGTCCAGGTGCTCGAGCGTGTCCTCCAGCAGGACGTGACGGCCGCCGAGGAAGCGCGTCAGGCCGAGGCCCAGCGCCAGGCCGACGCGGCGGCCCAGGCCGAGGCCGATCGGCAGGCCCGCGAGGCGGCGGAAGCCGCAGAGGCCGAGGCGCGCGCCGCCGAGGGTGGCACCGCGGCCGACGCCGAGTCCGCGACCGCCGGCAGCGAAACCGCCGCTGAGCCGGCCCAGTCGCCGGCCGATCTCGAGGCGCAGACGCAGAAGACCGAGTCGGAAGCGGCGCGCAACAAGGAAATCGAGGACGACAAGGAGCGCAAGCGCCTCGAGGCCGAGGCCAAGCGCGAGCGGGAGGCCGAGGAGCGGGCCGCCCGCAAGGCGTCGCGCGGCAAGGGCAAGGCACGCAAGAAGGCCGAGTCCGGTGGCCGGCGGGCGCGCAAGGGCGGCGCCGCCGGTGCAGCGAGCTCGGCACTCCAGCAGGGGTTTGAAAAGCCCACCGCGCCGGTGGTGCGCGATGTTCAGGTGCCCGAGAACATTACCGTGGGCGATCTCGCCCAGCGCATGAGCGTCAAGGCGGCGGACCTGATCAAGGAAATGATGAAGCAGGGTGTGATGGCCACCATCAACCAGGCGATCGATCAGGACACGGCCGTCCTGCTGGTCGAAGAGCTGGGGCATCGCCCGCACATCGTGCGCGAGGACGACCTCGAGGATGAGGTGCTCAGTCAGACCACCGAGCCCGAGGGCACAGAAGAGCCGCGGTCGGCGGTGGTGACCATCATGGGCCATGTCGACCACGGCAAGACGACCCTGCTCGACTACATCCGACGTGCCAAAGTGGCGTCCGGCGAGGCGGGCGGCATCACCCAGCACATCGGTGCCTATCGGGTGCACTCCGAGCGGGGCGATCTGACCTTCCTCGATACGCCCGGTCACGAGGCGTTCACCGCCATGCGGGCCCGCGGGGCGCAGGTCACCGACGTGGTCATCCTGGTGGTGGCGGCCGATGACGGCGTCATGCCGCAGACCGAAGAGGCGGTGAAGCATGCCCGTGCGGCCGGTGTGCCGCTGGTGGTGGCGGTCAACAAGATCGACCGCGAGGAGGCCGATCCCGATCGCGTCAAAAACGAGCTGGTGGCCCGCGAAGTCGTCCCCGAGGAATGGGGCGGCGATACGCAGTTCATTCCCTGCTCGGCGATCAACGGCCAGGGCGTCGAGGAACTGCTCGAGGCGGTGGCGCTGCAGGCGGAGCTCCTCGAGCTCAAGGCCGTCCGCGACTGCCCGGCCTCGGGCGTGGTGGTGGAATCCAGCCTCGATCGTGGCCGCGGTCCGGTGGCGACCATTCTGGTGCAGAACGGCATCCTCGAGCAGGGCGATACGATCATCTCGGGCACCGAGTTCGGTCGTGTCCGCGCCATGCTCGACGAGCGGGGCGAGCGCGTGAAATCGGCGGGGCCATCGACACCGGTGGTCATCCTGGGGCTTTCGGGGCTGCCCGAAGCCGGTGACGAGGTCCTGGCCGTCGAGGACGAGCGCAAGGCCCGCGAGCTGGTGGACCGGCGCCGCGAGAAGAGCCGCGACAAGCGCCTGCAGGCGCAGAAGGCGGCCAAGATGGACGAGCTGTTCAACTCGATGCAGGACGAGGCGGTGAAGACCGTCAATCTGGTCATCAAGGGCGACGTGCAGGGCTCGGTCGAGGCGCTGACCCAGTCGCTGGCCAACCTGTCCACCGACGAGGTGCGCATCGTACCCGTGGCCACCGGCGTCGGCGCGATCAACGAGTCCGACGTCAACCTGGCGATCGCCTCCGAAGCCCTGCTGATCGGCTTCAACGTCCGTGCCGATGCCAAGGCCCGGCGCCTGGCGCAGGAAAACGACGTCAAGCCGCATTACTACAGCATCATCTACGACGCTATCGATCAGCTGCGCAATGCCATCAGCGGCATGCTTGAGCCGGAGACCCGCGAGAACATCATCGGCACCGCCGAGGTGCGCGAGGTGTTCCGCTCGTCACAGCTCGGCCAGATCGCCGGCTGCCTCGTGGTGGACGGCGTCGTGCGGCGTCGCAACCCGATCCGGGTGCTGCGCGAGAGCGTGGTGGTGTTCGAAGGCGAGCTCGAATCGCTGCGCCGCTTCAAGGACGACGTCCGCGAAGTGCAGTCGGGCACCGAGTGCGGCATCGGCGTGAAGCACTACAACGACGTGCGCGCCGGTGACCAGATCGAGTGCTACGAGCGCATCACCGTCGAGCGGACCCTCTAGGGATGCCACGGGACTTCTCACGGGCCCGCCGCGTCGGCGACCAGATCCAGCGCGAGCTGGCCGGGCTCATCCGGGACGAGGTCCGCGATCCCCGCGTGGGGTCGGTCACCGTCTCGGAGGTCCAGGTCAGCCGCGACTTTTCCTACGCCGATGTGTTCGTCACCGGTCTGGGGATGGACGCCGATGAATCCCGAGACATGGTCCGGGTGTTGACCGGCGCCGGCGCCTTTCTGCGCCATCAGCTCGCACAACGACTGACCCTGCGCAAGGTGCCCACACTGCGCTTTCAGTACGATCCCACCTTCGAGCGGGGTGCGCGGCTCAACCGCCTGATCGACGATGTCCAGCCGGATGACGGGCCGGGCTCGCGGGATTCGGACTGACCCGGGGCGATGGGGCGTCGCAGGGGCCGCGCGGTGGACGGGATCCTGACGGTGGACAAGCCCGCCGGGCAGACCTCCAATCAGACCCTGAGACGGGTCAGCGGCTGGCTGGACGCCCGCAAAGCGGGGCATACCGGCAATCTCGATCCGCTGGCCACGGGACTGCTGGTGATGTGTTTCGGTGAGGCCACCAAGATCAGTGGCTGGCTGCTGGATGCCGACAAGGCCTACGTGGCGACCGTGCGCCTGGGGGTGGTCACGGATAGCGCCGATGCCGATGGAACGCCGCTGGATGAACGGCCGGTGCCCGCCGTTGATGCGGGCGACCTCGAATCGGTGCTAGCGCGGTTCCGCGGGCCCATCGAGCAGGTCCCGCCCATGGTCTCCGCACTCAAGCATCAGGGGCGTCGCCTGCACGAGCTGGCCCGCGAGGGCCGGACGGTGGAGCGGGCGCCCCGGCCCGTGACCATTCACTCGCTGACCGGCGAGTGGATCGAGGCCGACCGGCTGCGGCTGACGGTCAGCTGCTCCAAGGGCACCTACATCCGCAGCCTCGCCGCCGATATCGGCGAGGCACTGGGCTGCGGCGCCCACATTGAAACGCTGCGGCGCACCGCATTGGGGCCCTTCGACGGTGATGGCATGTGGACCCTCGACGCCCTTGAGCAGCGTTACCAGAGCGGTTCCGGGGCGCTGGATGCCTGCCTCCTGCCGGCCGACCGCGGACTGCGCGGTTATCCGGCGGTGACGCTCCCCAGCGGCGAATCGGCGCGTTTCTGCCAGGGGCAGGCGGTAGCCCTGGCGGCCGACGAAACGGCGCCGACCGGGCTCTGCCGGGTCTATGCCGAGGCGGAGGGTTTTCTTGGCATGGGTGAGCGCGCCGGCGACCGCGGCGTCGCGCCCCGGCGTTTGCTTGTTCAGCGACGCCCCCACGGATAGAATATCGAGTTGTTGTTAATCAGTTTTTCATTCAGGAGTCATTGATGTCGCTCAGCGCGCAGCAGAAGCAGGAGATCGTCCGTGATTACGGGCGGGCGGAAGGCGATACCGGATCCCCGGAAGTGCAGATCGCGCTTCTCACCGCCCGGATCCAGTACCTCACCGATCATTTCGCCACCCATAAACAGGACCATCACTCCCGCCGCGGGCTGCTCAAGCTCGTCAATCAGCGTCGGCAGCTGCTGGATTATCTCCACCGCAAGAGCCTCGAGCGCTATCAGACGGTGATCAAGCGACTCGGCCTGCGTAAGTAAGCCGCTCCACAGAAGACCAGGGGATAAAACTCAGTGACTCCAACTGCCGTCAAAAAATCTTTCCAATACGGGGAACACAACGTCACGCTCGAGACCGGCAGGATTGCCCGGCAGGCGAGCGGGGCGGTCATGGTCAACATGGCCGATACCGTTGTCCTTGTCACGGTCGTCGGCAAGCGCGAAGTCGTGCCCGGACGAAGCTTTCTGCCGCTCACGGTCAACTACCAGGAGCGGACCTACGCGGCGGGCAAGATCCCCGGCGGATTCTTCAAGCGCGAGGGCCGGCCGTCCGAGAAGGAAACCCTGGTCTGTCGTCTGATCGACCGGCCGATCCGGCCGCTCTTCCCCAACGGCTTCACCAACGAGGTGCAGGTCGTCGCCACGGTGATTTCCATGAATCCCGAGGTCGATCCCGACATCCCGGCACTGATCGGCACCTCGGCGGCGCTCGCGGTCAGCGGCATTCCGTTCGATGGGCCTATCGGCGCCGCGCGCGTCGGCTATCGGGATGGCGAATTCGTCCTCAACCCGGCGATCTCGCAGCTCGAGGACTCCGCACTGGACCTGGTGGTGGCGGGCACCGAGCAGGGTGTTCTCATGGTCGAGTCCGAGGCCGACCGGCTGCCCGAGCAGACCATGCTCGACGCGGTGCTGTTCGGTCACGAGCAGATGCAGTCGGCCATCACGGCCATTAACGAGCTGGCGGCCGAGGCCGGTAAGCCGCGCTGGGACTGGTCACCGGAGACGGCCGACCAGACGCTGGCCGAGCGGGTGCGCGAGCACGCCGAGAAGCCGCTGACCGACGCCTATGCCGTGGCCGACAAGCAGGCCCGGCAGGAGGCCGTCGCCAGTGTGCGCGAGACCGTCAACGCGGCGCTGGTCGCCGCCGACGACAGCGAGCAGGGCTGGTCCGGAGAAGCCGTGAGTGATGCCTTCAAGGCCCTCGAGAAGACCATCGTGCGCGGTCGGATCCTCGCCGGCGAGCGGCGCATCGACGGGCGGGACAACCAGAGCGTGCGGCCCATCGACATCGAGGTCGGGTCGCTGCCGCGTACCCATGGCTCCGCGATCTTCACCCGCGGTGAGACCCAAGCGATCGTGGTCACGACCCTCGGCACCGGCCGCGATGCGCAGATCATCGACGGCATTGAGGGCGAGCGCCGCGAGCCGTTCATGCTGCATTACAACTTCCCGCCCTACAGCGTCGGCGAGGCCGGCTTCATGGGCACGCCCAAGCGCCGCGAGATCGGCCACGGCAAGCTCGCCAAGCGCGGCGTCCAGGCAGTGATGCCAGAGCCCGAGGACTGCCCCTACGTGGTGCGCGTGGTCTCCGAGATCACCGAGTCCAACGGTTCGAGTTCCATGGCGTCGGTCTGCGGGACCAGTCTGTCGCTGATGGACGCCGGCGTACCGATCAAGGCGCCGGTGGCCGGTATCGCCATGGGGCTGATCAAGGAAGGCGATGACTTTGCCGTGCTCACCGACATCCTCGGTGACGAGGATCACCTCGGCGACATGGACTTCAAGGTGGCCGGCACCGATAGTGGTGTGACGGCGCTGCAGATGGACATCAAGATCGATGGCATCACCCGCGAGGTCATGGAACAGGCCCTGAGCCAAGCCCGCGACGGGCGCTTGCATATCCTCGGCGAGATGAACGGCGTCATCGCCGAGCATCGCGAGGAGATGTCCGCCTACGCGCCGCGACTGATCACCCTGCGGATTGATCCGGACAAGATCCGGGACGTCATCGGCAAGGGCGGCGCCACCATCCGCCAGCTCACCGAGGAGACCGGCACCACCATCGACATCACCGATGAGGGCGTGGTCACCATCGGATCGGTGGACAAGGCGGCCGGCGAGGAGGCTCGGCGCCGGATCGAGCTGCTGACCGCCGACGTCGAGGTCGGACAGGTCTATGAGGGTAAGGTCATCAAGTTGATGGACTTCGGCGCCTTCGTGAACATCCTCCCCGGTCGCGATGGGCTGGTGCACATCTCGCAGATCTCGGACCGGCGGGTGGAGAGCGTCTCCGACGAGCTCGCCGAGGGTCAGAACCTGCGGGTGAAAGTCCTCGAGGTGGATCGCCAGGGCCGTATCCGCCTGAGCATCAAGGCGCTTGGCGAGGAAGAGGCCGAGAGCTGATTACCGCTATCGTCCCGCCCGGACGGTCGGTCAGAACCCCCGCGGTCCCTCGGGCCCCGGGGGTTTTTCATGTCTAGAAGGCGCGCTGCTGGCGGCGGAACTCGACCATTTTTTCCTGGGCGTCAATCGCCTCCTCAAGCCGGTTGATGCCCGCCTCGGGGAGCAGTCCGAAGAGCTGGATCATGATCTCAGCGGTGGTCAGCGAATCCCCCAGCGCGGTGTGACGCCCACCGACGCCCACCCCCAGCCGCCGGGCGACGCCTTCAAGGGTGTGCTCGCCGGTGTGGTCGTGCAGCAGGATGGACAGCAGCAGGGCGTCGAGCGTGGGATGATCAAAGCGCACCCCGCAGCGGCGCTGCCTGAGGCGCAGGAAGCGCATGTCGAAGGCGATGTTGAAGCCCACCAACACGGCGTCGCCGGCGAATGCATGAAAGCGCCGGATCACCTCGTCCACCGGCGGGGCATCGGCCACGTCTTCGTCATGAATCCCATGAATGCTTGATGCCAGCGCCGGGATCGGACGCTCCGGGTTGGCGAGTAGCTCGAAGGTCTCGCCGTGCATGACCCGCCCCTGGTGGATGCGCACGGCACCGATGGCGACGATTTCATCGCCATGACCGGGCTCGAGGCCCGTGGTCTCGCAGTCAAAGACGACATAGTCGAGATCGCCGAGCCGGGTGTCGGCCGCCTCGCCCAGCGCCCGCACCGGCTCGGCCTCGTCGGCGGCGAAGTCGTAGTACTCGGGCCGCGCGGCGACCGGGGTGGGCGCCTCGGTCTTCGCCGGCGCACCGGGCAGTGGCAGTCGAAGCAGCGCCCGATGGGGCCGTGACAGGTCCGGCTGACTCCACACGGTGGTGTCATGACGCTGCAGCACCTCGCGCAGGGTCACCGTCCCGCCGACATCATCGAGGCCCGCATCCAGCCACTCGTCGAGCTGATCGGGGCTGACGACGTCGCCCGACCAGTTCATATCCAGATAGACCAGGCTGCCCTGGCCGCGTCCGGATACGGCGACGGCGCTGACCGCCAGGGTATCGGCCAGACGCATCAGCAGCGCCTCGATCACCTGGCTGAGCAGATAGGGTTCCGCGGACACCCACACATCGGCGCTGCACTGCACCCGGGGCAGCCGGCCTCCCGCGGCGTTTTTCTTGATGCCGGCGATCAGGCTGCCGAGGTGCAGGTCCTCCAGCCGCCAGTTATCGGTGACCATCGAGGCGGTCTCATCGGACAGGTGCGCGAAGGCATCGGTCAGGCGTCGGGTCTCTTCATGCAGCATGCGCCCGAAGCGCTCGGCGTCCTCACCCATCTGCGCCTGCTGGGCCAGTCGCAGGCTTTCGCTGACGGTGCACAGGCTGGTCAGCGGATCGCGCAGCGACTCCACCGCCTCGCGCAGGCTCTGCTCGCGCCGCAGCACCGCCCGGGTCTGGCGCGAGACGTCGGTGAGGGTGATGACAAAGCCGTCGGTCCCCGGATCGTCGGTGATCAGCCGCGCCACCCGACAGCGCAGCAGTCGCTCGCCACTGGCGGTCGCGCAGACCAGTTCGGTATCGGCGTTGCTCGCGGCATCGGCGGAGGGATCGATCAGGCTCAGCGCATGCCGCAGCGGCCCGTCGTTGAGGACTTCATGCAGATAGCGCCCCAGACCCAGCGCCGGTTCGGCGTCCAGCAGCACGCGCGCGGTGCGGTTGTAGAGGGTGATGCGACCATCATCCCGGCAGACCACGACGCCTTCACGGATCTCGCGCAGGATGGTCTCGAGCCGGGCCTTGCGGGCTTCGATGCGGGTGGTCCAGGCCGAGGCGGCTTCTTCCATCTCGCGGCGACTGCGCGCCAGGGTGCCACCGAGCTGCTCGATGGTCTCGGGCAGGCGACCCAGCCAGTGCCGCGACGGCAGCTCCAGTCGATGGCCGGGGTTGGAGCCGGCGATTATCCCGGCCCCGCGCTCGGTGGCACTCAGCGGACGGGTCACGCGCCGATCCAGCAGCAGGCCGCCGATAAGCGGTGCCAGCCCCGCCACCGCACCGGCCAGCAGCGGATGCAGCCCACTCAGCAGGAATGCCGCGGGGCCAGCGAGCAGGGCGATGGCCGCTGTCGATCCCCATAGCCGCTTGCGCAGCCGCGGGAGCCGAAAGGCTCTCACCCTCAGGCGGCTCCGCTCGCCAGCGACCGGATCCGGCCGAGGATGGCCGCGGGATCGAACGGCTTGACGATGAAGTCCGTGGCACCCAGCGAAAACGCCTTCTCGCGCTCCACCTCGAGGCTGTGCGAGGTGAGCATCAGGATCGGCAGGCCCATCGGGCCTGACCCCTGTAGCAGGCGCTGGCAGAGGTCGTACCCGTTGCGGTCGGGCAACGTGGTGTTGACCAGGGCGACATCCGGGGCGGCCTCGGCCATTGCGGCCTCGGCCTGGTTGCCGCTGTTGGCCAGTGCCACGCGAAAGCCCGACTGCTCGAGTAGAAAGCGCAGGGCACTGGTCAGGTTGGATTCATGGTCGACAATCAGAATTGTTTTAACCATCAGCCACTCAGCATCCGTGGATGCTGCCTCCTCCTCTTTTCCGCCAGTATAGGCTACTCCCATGCCCGTTTGTCGAGGTACGCTGCCGGTAGACGCCGATGAACCACGCGGGAGATAGCGATGAGCGACGACACGGCCGATACCGACGCGTCGGTGGTGCGCGGATTTCTGGACGCGCATGCGCCCTTTGACCGCCTGCCGCGGGCCCTGCAGCAGCATTTCCGCGAGCATTGCGAGGTCTGCCGCTACACCGCCGGCACCGTCATCCTCGAGCCGTCGGTGGAGCCCGCCGGTTACTTCTACCTGATCGTCGACGGGCAGGTGCGCGCGGAACGCCCCGGCGGTGAGCGCTTTGACATGGGCCCCGGGGATAACTTTCCCATGGCCGCAATGATCGGTCAGCGGGCCACGCGCACGGTCTATCGCGCCAGCACGCCCACCCAGTGTCTGCGCGTTCCCCGGACCACCTTCGAGCACCTCGTCAGCGAAAGCCCGCTGTTCCGCGACTATTGTCTGCGCGGGGTGAGCGGGCTGCTCGACCAGGTCCAGCAGGATATCCAGCACCGTGCCGCCGGCAATCTGGGCAGCGATACCACCATGGATACGCCGCTGGGAGAGCTGATGAACCGGCACCCGCTGACCTGCGAGGCGCATACCTCGGTGCGGGAGGCCGTAGCCACCATGCATGCGCGCAAGGTGGGCAGCGTGCTGGTCACCGACCCGGACGAGCGTCCCCAGGGCATCTTCACCCTGCATGACCTGCGGGGCGTCGTCGCCGAGGGCAGTCACCTGGACGAGTCGCTGGCGGCGGTGATGACCCGCGAGCCAGTCACCCTCGACACCCAGACCTATGCGTTTGAGGCGGTGGTGGAAATGGCGCGTCACCACATCCGGCACATGATCGTCACCGATCCGCAGGGCCGGCTCGCCGGTGTCATCTCCGAGCGCGATATCTTTGCCCTTCAGCGGATCAACCTGGTCCATCTGACCCGCTCGATCACCGGCGCCGAGGACGTGGACGCGCTGGTGCTGGCCCGCGGCCAGGTGGGGGCGCTGATCGACAGCATGATGGCCCACGGCGCCGGCGTTGAGCAGATCACCCGCATCATCACGCTGCTCAACGACCGCACGGTGACCCGCGCCATTGAACTGGTCCTGGCCGAGCGCGGCGACCCCGGCGTGGCGTTTACCTGGATTGCCTTTGGCAGCGAAGGTCGACGCGAGCAGACGCGGGTGACCGATCAGGACAACGGGATTCTGTTTGACCCCGGCGATGAGACGCCGGAGGCGGTACGCGAGCGTCTGCTGCCGCTGGCACGGCGCATCAACGAGGTGCTCGACGCCTGCGGTTTTCCGCTGTGCACGGGCAATGTCATGGCGAGCAATCCGGGGCTCTGCCTGAGCTTTGCGGAGTGGGAGGCCACCTTTGGCCGGCTGGTGGCCAGTGCCACGCCGGAGAACGTGCTCAGCTCGACCATTTACTTCGATTTTCGGCCCGTGTGGGGGGATCTGGTCACCGGCGAGGCCCTGCAGCGCCGGGTGGTGGAGCTGGCGGCCGGCAACTCGGTCTTCCTGCACACCCTTGCGGCCAACGCCCTGGCCATCAAGCCGCCGCTCGGCGTGTTCCGGGACTTCGTCACCGATCGCGATGCCGATGGTGTGCATCGACTGGATCTCAAGGTGCGTGGCCTGACCCCGTTCGTGGATGCCGCCCGGGTGCTGGCCCTGCAGGCGGGGATCGCCGATGGACACACCCAGACGCGTCTGCGCGAGCTGGCCCGCGCGGGGGTGCTGAGCGCCGAGGATGCCGGGGCGTTCGAGCGCTCGTTCGCCTTTGTGCAGCTGCTGAGGATGCGCGAGCACCAGCAGCAGTCGGTGACCGGCGACACCATGGGGAATCGGCTGGATCCGGAGAACGTCAATCCGATGGATCGGCGGATCCTCAAGGAGGCTTTCCGCGAGGCGCGGCGGCTTCACAAAAAGCTCGAAGTGCGGTTCCAGCTATAAAAAAACCCCGGTGGCAGGGCCACCGGGGTTTTTCTAACGGGTCAGGGCGCTCAGGAAGCGCGCGGGACCCGGATGCTCTCCACCAGTTCCTGGATGTTCTCCGGCGGCGGCGCCGTTGCTCGTGACACGAGCGATGCAACGATGACGTTGATCAACGCGCCGATGGCACCGATGGACTGCGGTCCGATCCCGAACAGCCAGTGCTCCGGCGTGTCCGGCAGCATGTTGGTGCCGGGGATGAAGAACCAGCCCTTGAAGATGAACACATACACCAGGGTGAAGCTGAGACCCGAGAGCATGCCTGCGATGGCGCCGGCACTATTCATGCGCCGGTTGAAGATGCCGAGCATGAGAACCGGGAACAGCGACGAAGCCGCCAGCCCGAAGGCCAGTGCAACGACCTGTGCCGCGAACCCTGGTGGGTTCAGGCCCAGGTAGCCTGCTACAAGGACCGCCACACCCATTGCGATTCGAGCCGCTAGCAATTCGCTCTTCTCGCCGATCTTCGGGTTGATGACGCCCTTGATCAGGTCATGGGAGACCGATGAGGAGATCGCCATGAGCAGTCCCGCCGCCGTGGACAGGGCCGCCGCGAGGCCACCCGCGACGGTCAGGGCGATCACCCAGTTGGGCAACTGCGCGATCTCCGGGTTGGCCATGACCATGATGTCACGGTCAACGGTCAGCTCATTGCCTTGCCAGCCATAGGACTCGGCCGTGGACTCGAAGGCCGGGTTGTCGCTGTTGTAGTACTGGATACGGCCGTCATCATTCTTGTCGTCCCAGGCGAGAAGACCGGTCTCTTCCCAGCGCGAGAACCAGCCCGGCACGTTCTCGTAGGCCAGGTTGCCGTCTTCGGCCCCGATCTCGCCCGGCTGGACGGTGTTGATCAGGTTGTAGAACGACATCGCGCCCACGGCCGGTGCCGTGGTGTAGAGGATGGCGATGAAAATCAACGTCCATCCGGCCGACAGTCGGGCATCCCGGACCCGCGGCACCGTGAAGAAGCGCACGATGACGTGGGGCAGACCGGCTGTACCGATCATCAGCGACATGGTCAGGAAGAACATGTTGAGCGTGGTGCCCTTCATCGCCGTGTACTGCGAGAAGCCAAGATCAACAAGGATGTTGTCGAGCTTGTTCAGCAGATAAGTGCCATCGGCGACGGTCCCGCCCAGACCCAGCTGAGGTGCCGGATTGCCGGTGATGGCCAGCGATATGAAGATGGCCGGAATGGTGTACGCGAAGATCATCACGCAGTACTGGGCGATCTGGGTATAGGTGATGCCTTTCATGCCACCGATCACGGCATAGAAAAAGACGATCGCCATCCCGATGAAAAGCCCAAATTCGTAGCTCGTCTCCAGAAAACGCGAAAACGCGACACCAATGCCCTTCATCTGACCGATGACGTAGGTGATCGAGGCAACGATCAGGGCAATGACCGCAATGACGCGGGCCGTCTTGGAGTAGAACCGGTCGCCGATGAATTCGGGAACCGTGAACTTGCCGAATTTGCGCAGATACGGCGCAAGTAGAAGTGCCAGGAGCACATAGCCGCCGGTCCAGCCCATCAGGTAGACGGAGGCGTCATAGCCCAGAAAGGCGATCAGACCGGCCATTGAGATGAACGATGCCGCGGACATCCAGTCCGCTGCGGTGGCCATGCCGTTGGCAATGGGGTGAACCCCCTTGCCTGCGACGTAGAATTCGCCGGTGCTTCCGGCCTTGGCCCAGATCGCGATACCGATGTACAGGACGAAGGTGGCGCCGACAATCAGATAGGTAGTGAGTGCGAGATCCATGTCGAATTCCCCTCGTTACTTTTCGTACACGTCGTATTTTCGATCCAGCGCGTTCATGCGGAACACGTAGACGAAAATCAGGACGATGAACGTGTAAATCGCGCCCTGCTGGGCGAACCAGAAGCCGAGGGGATAGCCCGCAATCATGATGTTGTTGAGCAACGGGGCGAGAATGATGCCCAGTCCATAAGAGACGACAAACCAGATGATCAGCAGTGTGATCAGCAGTCTGACGTTCTCCTTCCAGTAGGCCATGGCGGCCTGTTCCTGATTAGAAGCCATGCTTCCGCTCCTCCTGCGGTGATGTCGTATGACAGTGTCGTCCAGCGACCTGTCGCTTTTTGTGATTATGGATGCGTCGAAATCTCGTCCGGTTGGTCAGATCCTCCCTGGCTCGATTCATTGTTGTGAGATCGCCCGGCGACCCCCTTGAGGGCGTCGCCGGGCCGTGGTTGCTACTGGTTGGCCCGCTGGCTGATCAGGTCATCCACCACACCGGGGTCGGCCAGCGTGCTGGTGTCTCCCAGACTGTCCAGCTCGTTGGTGGCCACCTTGCGCAGGATGCGCCGCATGATCTTGCCCGAGCGGGTCTTGGGCAGGCCCGGCGCCCACTGGATGACATCGGGCTTGGCGATGGGGCCGATTTCGCTGCGCACGAGACTGGCCAGTTCCTTTTCCAGATGGTCACTGGGCTCTGTGCCCTGCACCAGCGTGACGTAGCAGTAGATCCCCTGACCTTTCAGGTCGTGGGGGTATCCCACCACCGCCGCCTCCGCGACGGCATCATGCAGCACCAGCGCGCTCTCGATTTCGGCGGTGCCCATGCGATGGCCGGAGACATTGAGGACGTCGTCCACCCGCCCGGTGATCCAGTAATAGCCTTCCTCGTCGCGGCGCGCGCCGTCGCCGGTGAAGTACTTGCCCGGATAGGTCGTGAGGTAGGTGTTCATGAAGCGTTCATGGTCACCGTGGATGGTGCGCATCATGCTGGGCCACGCCCGGGTGAGGCACAGGTTGCCCTCGGTGGCGCCCTCGAGCACGTTGCCCTCGTTGTCCACCAGCTGCGGCTCGACACCAAAGAACGGCAGCGTGGCGGAGCCGGGCTTGAGGTCGATGGCGCCGGGCAGTGCCGAGATCATGATCGCGCCGGTCTCGGTCTGCCACCAGGTGTCGACGATGCGGCAGCGCTCGTCGCCCACCACGCGGTAGTACCACTCCCAGGCCTCCGGGTTGATGGGCTCGCCAACCGTGCCCAGCACCCGCAGCGACTGGCGGGAGTGCTTTTTGACCAGCGCCTCGCCCTGACCCATCAGTGAGCGGATCGCGGTGGGAGCGGTGTAGAAGATGTTGACCTGATGGTCGTCGATGATCTGCCAGAAACGCCCGGCATCGGGATAGGTCGGAACACCCTCGAACACCAGACTGGTGGCGCCGTTGGCCAGCGGCCCGTAGACGATGTAGCTGTGACCGGTGATCCAGCCGACGTCGGCGGTGCACCAGTAGACCTCGCCGTCGTGGTAGTCGAAGACGTACTTGAAGGTCATCGCGGCCTGCAGCAGATAGCCCCCGGTGGTGTGCAGCACCCCCTTGGGCTTGCCGGTGGACCCCGAGGTATAGAGGATGAACAGCGGATCCTCGGCGTCCATCGCCTCGGGGGCACACTCATCGGACGCGGCGGCCAGCGCCTTGCCATAGTCGATGTCGCGCGCGTCGTTCCACGACACCGGGTTGCCGGTGTGGCGGACCGTGATCACCGAGTGCACGGCGTCGAGGCCATCAATGGCCTTGTCGACGTTTTCCTTGAGCGGGACCGGCTTGCCACTGCGCAGCCCCTGATCGGCGGTGATCACGGTGCGGCAGTCGGCATCGACGATGCGATCGCGCAGGGCATGCGGCGAGAACCCGCCGAAGACGATGGAATGCACCGCCCCGATCCGCGTGCAGGCCAGCATGGCGACCACGGCTTCCGGGATCATCGGCATGTAGATCGAGACCCGGTCACCCCGCGAAACGCCGCGGGACTTGAGCACGTTGGCCAGCCGACAGACATCGGCATGCAGTTCGCGGTAGGTGATGTGCCGGGTGACGCCCGGCTCGTCGCCTTCCCAGATGATGGCGTTGCGATCACCGTGGGTGTCGAGGTGCCGGTCCAGGCAGTTGTAACTGACGTTGAGCTTGCCGCCTTCGAACCAGCGAATCTGCCCCTTGGTGAGGTCGTTATCACTTACGCGGTCCCAGGTCTCGAACCAGGTGAGGAAGGCCTCCGCCTGTTCGGCCCAGAATGCGTCCGGCGCTTCCAGTGACCGGCGGTACATGCGCTCGTACGCTTCGCGGCTGAGCAATGCGTGATCGGCGGTTTCCGGCGGCACCGGATAGCGTTTTTCTGCGGCCATGCCGTTTTCTCCTCCTGAATGACAGCGTTCGACGTCTGTTCTATACCTTATGGACCCTATACTGCGGGTGTTGGAGGCCTGATGCCAAGCCATCGCGCGCAATTGCCCCGGATTGCCAGTGGCCAACCGCCCATTCCAGAAGCATCGCGGGTGGGGCATCCGCCAGGTCGGCCGGCGGAGGATGCCCGAGAAAGGCCAGCGCGTCGGCCACGGCGGCCCCCGCCCGACGGGTATCCACGGGCGGCGCCGCGTTGGTTTTGCTGAGCTTGCGGCCCTGGGGGTCGGTGGCGACGGGCACATGCAGGTGGCGCGGCTGCGGCAGGCTCAGGGCGCTGCGCAGCAGCATCTGCGGGGGCGTCGCGGGCAGCAGGTCGGCACCCCGGACCACATCGGTGACGCCCAGCGCGGCGTCATCCACCACCATGGCCAGGTGATAGGCGTGCAGGCCATCGCCGCGGCGGATCACGAAGTCGCCGATCACGGCCGCGGGGACCAGGGACTGTGGGCCCAGGCGCCGATCCTCGAAGCCAAGGGGGCCATCGGGGACGCGGAACCGCCAGCTGCGCGCTTCACGGCCGGCGGGCAGGCCGTCGCGGCAGGTCCCGGGATAGATGATACCGGCCGGGCCCGCCTCGCCGCCCGCGGCCACCTCGCGCCGGGTGCAGGCGCAGGGGTAGGCGGCGCCACTTGCCTGGAGCCTTTCGAGGGCCGCCTGATAATGATCGCGGCGCGCGTCCTGGACCTGCACCGGGCCGTCCCATTCGAGGCCCAGGGCCTCCAGTGCCGCGCGGATGTCACGCGCGGCCGAGACCCGGGCGCGGCCGCGGTCGACGTCATCGATGCGCAGTCGCCACTCGCCACCGGCCGCCCGTGCATCCAGCCAGCTCGCCAGCGCCGCGATCAGCGAGCCGCGGTGGAGCGGCCCGGTCGGGCTGGGGGCGAAGCGGCCGATGTAGCGCGTGTCGGTCATAGCACCATCCATGCGTTGTTGCCTCAGCTTGCCATGCGGGTTGCTACACTGCGAGTCCAGTCATTCGCTGAGGTCGCCGTGCCACGTCCTGATCTGTCCGCGCGCAGTCACCGCATCCAACCGTTTCACGTCATGACCCTGCTGGCCCGGGCGCGCGAGCTTGAGGCGGGCGGCGCCGACATTGTCCATATGGAGATCGGTGAGCCCGACTTCCCCACGGCGGCGCCGGTGCGTGAGGCGGGCCGCCAGGCGCTCGCCGACGGGCGGACCGGGTATCAGCCGGCGGCGGGGCTGCCGGCCCTGCGCGAGGCCATCGCCGGGCACTACCAGCGTGACCATGGCGTGGAGGTCGATCCCGGTCGCATTCTGATTACCCCGGGGGCGAGCGGGGCGTTGCTGGTGGCCCTGGCCATGCTGGCGGATCCGGGCCGCAACGTCCTGCTGCCCGACCCGGGCTATCCTTGTAACCGCAACTTCGTCGAAGCCGTGGACGCCACGCTGCGGGCGGTGCGTGTGGACGCCGGCAGCGATTATCAGCTGACGCCCGGGCTGGCGGCCGCGGCCTGTGACGAGCGTACGGCGGCGATGCTCGTGGGCTCGCCGGGCAACCCCACCGGCACGCTGGCGAGCGCCGCGGATCTGGCCGGACTCGCGGCCCTCGGCCAGCGCCGGGGCATTGGGCTGATCGTCGATGAGATCTATCACGGACTGCATTACGACGGCGCGCCCGCCCAGGCGTTGGCGCATGCGCCGGACGCGATTGTGGTGAACAGTTTCTCGAAGTACTTCGGTATGACCGGCTGGCGGCTTGGCTGGATGGTGGTTCCCGCCGACTGGGTGCCGGTTGCCGAAAAGCTGCTGCAGAATCTGTTCATCAGCGCCTCGACGCCCGCCCAGTATGCGGCGCTGGCCTGCTTTACCGAGGCGTCCCGCGAGATCTTCGAGGCGAGACGAGAGGCGTTCCGCCAGCGTCGGGATTTTCTGCTGCCGGCGCTGCGCGACCTCGGCTTCCACATCCCGGGCAATCCTGCCGGGGCGTTCTATCTGTATGCCGATATCACCGCGCTCGGCGATGACAGCGCCGATCTGGCAAGCGGACTGCTTGAACAGGCCGGTGTGGCGGTGACCCCCGGGCTGGATTTTGAACGCACGGCACCCGAGCGGCATCTGCGCTTCGCCTACACCACCGACACCGACCGACTGGCAACGGCGGTGAGTCGCATCCAGCGCTATCTGGCCGCCGGTGGCTGATCCCGCGGCGGTACGCTGCATAGTTCAGACCGGGTCAGGAAGCGTTTGCCCTCGGGCGCTTCCAGTGAGAATCCGGAGCCACGCCCCTCGATCACGTCGATGATCAATCGCGTGTGCGCCCAGAGCGCATACTGGTCGCCGCCGATATAAAAGGGCTGTCCGCCGATGTCGCCAAGATGGACGTCGCGCGCGCCCACCCTGAATTCGTCGCGGGGATAGCACATGGGTGCACTCCCGTCACAGCAACCACCGGATTGGTGAAACAGCAATGGCCCGTGGCGCCGCTGCAGCTCGGCGATCAGTGCCTCTGCCGCAGGTGTCGCCACAACGCCCATTTCATTCGTGCTCATGATCGTCTCCTCGTGCGCAGCACCGGGCGGGCGTGACCCGCCCGCCCGGCGTTATCCGCCCGCCTAGAACAGTCCCATGGGGGACTCGCTGTAACTCACCAGCAGGTTTTTGGTCTGCTGGTAGTGCGCGAGCATCATGAGGTGGTTTTCACGACCGAAGCCTGACTGCTTGTAGCCACCAAACGCCGCGTGCGCGGGGTAGAGGTGATAGCAGTTGGTCCAGACACGGCCGGCCTGAATGCCGCGGCCCATGCGATAGGCCGTGTTGACGTTGCGCGTCCACAGGCCCGCGCCGAGCCCGTACAGCGTGTCATTGGCGATACTCAGGGCGTCATCCCGATCGTCAAAGCCGGTGACTGAGACCACCGGGCCAAAAATCTCTTCCTGGAAGACGCGCATGCGATTGTCGCCTTCGAAGACGGTGGGCTGAACGTAGTAGCCACCGCTCAGTTCGCCGCCCAGGTCCAGACTCTCACCGCCGGCGAGGACTCTGGCACCCTCCTGCCGGCCGATATCCAGATAGGCCATGATTTTTTCCAGCTGATCGCGCGATGCCTGCGCGCCCACCATCGTCTCGGTATCAAGCGGATTGCCCGTTTTAATGCGGGCCACCCGGTCAAGCGCAGCATCCATGAAGTCGCCATAGAACGAGCGCTGCACCAGTGCCCGTGACGGGCAGGTGCAGACCTCACCCTGATTGAGGGCGAACATCGCGAATCCCTCGAGGGTTTTCTCCCGGAAGCCGTCATCGGCGGCAAAGCAGTCAGCAAAAAACACGTTGGGTGACTTACCGCCCAGCTCCAGCGTGACCGGAATCAGGTTTTCCGATGCGTACTGCATGATCAGTCGCCCGGTGGTGGTCTCTCCGGTGAAGGCTACCTTGCTGATCCGCGGGTTCGAGGCAAGCGCCTTGCCCGCCTCGGCGCCGAAGCCGTTGACGATATTGAGCACACCGGCGGGCAGCAGGTCGGCGATCAGCTCGGTGAGCATCAGAATGCTGGCCGGTGTCTGTTCGGCGGGTTTGAGTACCACACAGTTGCCGGCCGCCAGCGCCGGCGCCAGCTTCCACGTGGCCATCAGGATCGGGAAATTCCAGGGAATGATCTGACCCACCACACCGAGGGGTTCATGGATCTGATAGGACACCGTGTCGTCATCGAGCTCGCCGAGTGAACCCTCCTGGGCACGGATGACGCCGGCGAAATAACGGAAGTGATCGATCGCGAGCGGCAGATCGGCCGCCAGCGTTTCCCGGACCGGCTTGCCATTCTCCCAGGTCTCCGCCACGGCAAGCGCCTCGAGGTTGGCCTCCATGCGATCGGCGATGGTGTTCAGAATGACGGCGCGCGCGGCCACCGGCGTCCTGCCCCAGGCCGCCTTTGCCGCGTGGGCTGCATCCAGCGCCTTTTCGACGTCGGCTGCCTTGGAGCGCGGAATGCGGCAGAAGGTCTGCCCGGTGACCGGTGTGGGATTATCGAAGTACTCGCCGTCGAGCGGGGCCTGCCAGTCCCCGCCAATGAAGTTCTGATATTCGCTTTTGAAATGGACGATGGCGTTCGTGCTGCCGGGATTGGCGTAGATCATGGTCTCTCCTCCGTTTTTATGGGTCGGGACGCAAAGCGTGCCCGCACTGATTCACCAGCAAGATCTGCGCCAATTGATGGCTGCAAGCTTGGTGCTTGCGTCGCGCCCGGGACTGGGCGATCGTGCTCTTCAACCTGTCCGCTAGAGACGGGTGGCCGGTGTGCCGTTTTAGAACAATCTGTCGCGGACTGCGACAGAGGAGGAGGGCGATGGACGAGCGGCCGTTTAACGATCGCGCCCGGCTTGCCGGCGCGCGGCGTCAGCTGTTGGCGGGCGAGCGGACGCCGGCCGGTGTGGCGGATGGGGTGGCGGCCTCCTGGCAGCGGGTGGCGGCGGCCGGGCTCTCACCGCGGCAACAGGCGGCTGATGCCGTTTTTGATGCGGCGGCGTTGCGGGCGGCCCGGGCCGACAACGAGTCGCTGATCGCGCTGGCGCTGCCGGAAATCGAAAACCTGTATCACCAGATCAGCGGCAGCAACAGTGCCGTATTGCTCTGTGATGCGCACGGCACGATCCTCGAGCGCCACGGTGACCCGCATTTCCATGCCCGCAGTCAGCGCGTTGCACTGGCACCGGGTGCATGCTGGGGCGAGCCTGTGCGCGGGACCAACGCCATCGGCCTCGCGCTGGCACAGGGCGGTCCAGCGTCGGTCCACGGCCCCGAGCATTATCTGCAGTGCAATACGTTCCTGACCTGTGCGGCGGCGCCGATCCGTGACACGGCGGGGACCGTGATCGGCCTGCTGGATGTCTCCGGGGATCAGTCGGCCCGCCAGATCCATGCCCTGGGGCTGGTGCGGATGGGCGCACGAATGATCGAAAACCGCTGGCTCACGGCGGAGTTCGCCGACAGCTTCCATCTTCATCTCCATGCGCGGCCGGAGCTGCTGGGCACCCTCAGCGAGGGGATTCTCGCGCTCGATGGTTATGGACGGGTATTGGCCCTGAACGAGGTGGCGCGCAGCTACTTCGGTGACGACTGCGTGGGCGAGCGCTTCGAAGGGCTCTTTGAGGAGACGTTCGAGGGCTTGCTGCGCAGTGACGAATCGATGCCGCTTCGGCGGACCCTCAGCGGGATCATGACCTGCCTGCGCCTGGTCGCGCCGCCGTCGCGCATCCACGGTTCGACGCCGGCGGCTGCGCTGTCCGATGACACGACGTTCGAGCGCTTGCACGCGGGGGATGATGCAGTGGCGGACACACTGCGTCGGGCTCACCGTGTCTTCGCCCGAAACATCCCCCTTCTGATCGAGGGCGAGACCGGCACCGGTAAGGAATGGGTGGTGCGCGCCCTGCACGCGAAGGGGCCGCGGGCGAACGGGCCGATCGTCGCCGTCAACTGCGCGGCAATCCCCGAGAGCCTTGCCGAGGCCGAACTGTTTGGTTATGCCCCGGGGGCGTTTACCGGCGCAAACCCGCGCGGTGCCGAGGGTCGCATCGCCGAAGCCAATGGCGGAACACTTTTCCTCGACGAGATCGGCGACATGCCGATCGCGCTTCAGACCCGACTGCTGCGGGTCCTCCAGGAGCGCACCGTCCTGCCGGTGGGTGGCGGTCAGCCCCGGGCGGTGGACTTTGCGCTGGTCAGCGCCACTCATTGCGATCTGGCAGCCCGGGTCAAGGCCGGTGCGTTTCGCGCCGACCTTTACTACCGGCTGTGCGGATTGCGGATCGAATTGCCGCCGCTGCGCCGGCGCAGCGATCGTGAGGCGCTGATCGATCGGCTTCTGGCCGAGGAGGATCCCATGGCGACGCTTTCGCCGGATGCCCGCGCGCGGCTTCTCGCCTATTCATGGCCCGGCAATCTGCGTCAGTTGCACAGCGTCATGCAGACGGCGCTGGCGTTACGCCGACCGGGCGCGCCGGTGACACGGGCGGATCTGCCTGATGTCCTCCTGGAGGCGGACGTCGGAAACATGTCGGCTGAGGACTGGCCGGATACCGACCTTCGGGCCATGGAACAACGCCATATTCAGGCGGCACTGGCGGAGCACGGCGGTAACGTCAGTCGCGCCGCGCAGTCGCTGGGCATCAGTCGCAGCACGCTCTACCGGCGCATTGGTTCCTCCTCCCGGGGAAAATGAGTATCTTGAATGCTGCACGGCAACAGGGACGCCCGCGTGGATGCGGCTCAGTAAAATCCGCCTGAGCGGTTTCAAATCCTTCGTCGACACGACGCCGGTCCCGCTGGGCTCGGGCATCACCGCCATCGTCGGCCCCAACGGCTGTGGCAAGTCCAACATCATCGATGCCGTGCGCTGGGTCATGGGCGAGCGGTCGGCCAAGCATCTGCGTGGCGGCTCGATGGCCGATGTCATCTTCAGTGGATCCGGTAGCCGCAAACCCGTGGGGCAGGCCAGCATCGAGCTGGTGTTCGACAATGCCGACGGTTCACTGGGCGGGCAGTACGCCGGGTTCAGCGAAATCGCCATCCGCCGTCAGGTCAACCGCGACGGGCAATCGGCCTATTTTCTCAACGGCAGCCGCTGTCGGCGTCGCGATATCACCGATGTCTTCCTGGGGACCGGGCTCGGGCCCCGCAGCTACTCGATCATCGAGCAGGGCACCATCTCGCGACTGATCGAGGCGCGCCCCGAGGCACTCCGCGGCTACCTCGAAGAGGCCGCCGGGATCAGCCTGTACAAGGAACGGCGCCGCGAGACCGAGCGACGGATCCGCGACACCCGCGAGAACCTCGAGCGGCTCGATGACATGCGCGCCGAGGTCGCCCGCCAGCTCGACCGGCTCAATGATCAGGCCCGGACGGCCGAGCGCTACCGCCAGTTGAAAGCCGATGAGCGTCAGTGTCATGCCGAGCTGACCCTGCTGCGTATCCGCCAGCTCGAGGCTGAACAGGCCGATCTGCAGACCCAGCGAGCCGATGCCGAGACCGCCCTCGAGGCACGCCTGGCGGAACAGCGGCGCTGCGAGCGCGGGATGGAATCGGTGCGCGCCGAACAGACCGCGGCGAGTGATCACCTGAATGCCGTGCAGGCCGAGTACTACGAACTCGGATCGACGCTGGCCGCCCTCGAGCAGCGTATCCGCCACGACCAGGAGACGCTCAGCCAGAGCCGCCAGGCCCTTGAGCAGACACGGGCCGCCATTGCTGAGAACGACCGTGCCCTCAGTGACGACCGCGATGAACGTCAGACGCTGACGGCGACCATCGACACCGAAACGCCGGCGCTCGCCGCCGCTGACCAGGCCCTCGCGGAGGCCGAGCAGACCGTTGCGACAGCGGGCGCCCGCCTCGATGAAGCCCGCGAGCAACGCGATGCGGTGGGGCAGGAACACGCCGAGGCCGAGCGCCGGATGCAGCTCGAGCAGACCCGGATCGATCAGCTCGGGGCCCGCGTCGCCGATCAGGACCGGCGTCTGGCGCGCATTGCCGAGGAACTCGATCTGCAGGCGGGCGAGGACGCTTCCGCCGACGCCACCGACCGTGCCGATATCGAGGCGCTGGTGGCCGATCGTGAACCGCTGGACGCCCGCATTGCGGCGGCCGATACGCAGCTGGCCGCGGCGGCCGAGGAGCGCCAGTCGCTGGATGCCCGGATCGATGAGCAGCGCTCGCGGCTGAACGCCCGCGAAGCCCGGCGCGAATCGCTGCAGACCCTCCAGGACGAGGCCCTGGGCCGGCATGACGAAATGGCCCGCTGGCTGCAGGCCCAGGGGCTTGAAGGACATCGGCGCCTGGGGGATCAGCTTGCCGTGGCGCCTGGCTGGGAAATGGCGGTGGAGTGGGCCCTGGAGCGCGCGCTGGAGGCCGTGGAGGCCGGCGACGCCGACCCGGACACGCCCCAGGCCGGCGAGGTGATGCTCTTCAGTGCCGTACCCGGGGCCGACGCCCCGCCCGATTCGCTGGCCGCGAAGGTGGCGGGTCCGGCCGCGGTGACCGATCTGCTGGCCCGTATCCGGACGGCGGATAGCCGGGCCGAGGCGCGCGGCTGGCTGAGCCGCCTTGCGCCGGGCGAGTCGGTGATGACCGCGGATGGGGCCTGGTATGGCCATGGCTGGCGGCGTCTGCGCGCCACCGCGACCGATTCGGAAGCCGGCGTGGTGGCGCGGGGCCGGGCCATCGAGGCCGTCACCGCCGAGATTGCCGGGGCGCGGCATGCCCTGGATGATCTCATGAGCCGGCGGGAGGCCACCGATGCGCGCAGCGCCGACGCAAAGGCCGACCGGCAGCGGGCGGTGGAGGCTCGTCAGAGCCTGGACCAGGCACTCGCCGCGGCACGCGCCCGACAACAGGCGGCCATCGATCAGCAGCGGGCACAGGCTGAGCAGCGCCAACGGCTGATGCGCGAGCGCACGGAGCTCACCGAGTCGCGGGATGAGGCCCGCGCGGCCATCGACCGAGCCGTGGCCGAGCGCGATGCCGCCCGGATTCAGGTGCAGTCCGCCCGTGATCGACGGGTCCCCCTGGATGAAGCGCTGGACACCGCCCGGGCGGGCCTGGAGCGCGCCCGGGCGGCGGCCGCGGCGGCCCGCGATCAGCGCCAGGCGGTCGCCCTGCGTCTGGAGCGGGCCGAGACCGCGCGGCAGTCACGGGATCAGGCCATCGCCCGGTTGGCCGCCCAGGCCAGCGAGTTGCAGCAACGCGCCGATGAACTGCAGGCCACCATCGACGCCCTGGGTGACCCGGACGCCACCCGGGCGAATGAGCGGCAGTCGCTACTGAGCCGTCGGGCCGAGCGTGAGAGCGCCCTCGAGGCGGCCCGTCGGCGTCTTGATGATCAGGCCGCCATGCTGCGCCAGCTCGACACCGAGCGATCGCTGGCGGAGCAGGCGGTGCGCGAGCGACGTGAGACCCGCGATGGCCTGCGCCACCGCGAGGTTGAGGTGGAGGCACGGCTTGCCGACCGGTGTGAGCAGTTTGCCGCGCTGCCGGTGGACGGCGAGGCCATCGCCGGGGCGTTGCCGGAGGACGCCGATGAATCGGCCTACATCGCCGAGCTCGAGCGCCTTGCCGCGGCCATTGATGCACTGGGGGCGATCAATCTCGCGGCCATTGACGAGCAGGCCACGCTGGCCGAGCGCAAGACCTATCTGGACGACCAGCAGGCCGACCTGAGCGCCGCCCTCGAGACGCTGGAGAACGCCATTCAGCGCATTGACCGCGAGACGCGGAGCCGTTTCCGGGCCACGTTTGACGAGGTCAACGCCGGGCTGCAGCGGCTTTTCCCGACGCTGTTCGGCGGCGGCGAGGCCTATCTCGAGATGACTGAAGCGGATCTGCTCGAGACCGGCGTCACCCTGATGGCTCGACCGCCCGGCAAGCGCATCAGCAACATCCATCTGCTCTCCGGGGGCGAAAAGGCGCTGGCGGCGGTGGCGCTGGTGTTCGCCATCTTCGAGCTCAACCCCGCCCCGTTCTGCATGCTCGATGAGGTCGATGCCCCATTGGACGAGGCGAATGTGGGGCGTTTCTGCGATCTGCTGCGCAGCCTGTCGGATCGCGTCCAATTCATCGTGATCACGCACAATAAGGCCACCATGGAGGCAGCCAGCCACCTGGCCGGGGTGACAATGGCGGAACCGGGGGTCTCGCGGCTGGTGGCCGTGGACGTCGAGGCGGCCGTGGAAATGACCGCCGGCGAGACTTGAGTTGAGACAGGTGGCGTTGCAACCTGACAGGGATATGGGGGAACGGAACTGGGAATGAACGAACTGCGCTGGATTCTTCTGGGCCTTGGCGTTGTGATCATCGCCGGCGTCTATGGCTACACCCGCCTCCAGGACTGGCGCCGCGACGGCCCACCGTGGCGGCGTCGCGCGCGCCCGCAGCGCGAGCCCTTCGCCGACTATCAGGAGCCGGCGCTGGACGCCGGCGACCCGCTGGCCGGGGAACCCGTCGCCGACGATCCCATCGCTGACGATGACCTGCCAGCGGCTGACCCCGCGGAGACACCCGGCGGCGAGGGCATTGTCGGCCCCGCCCGGGTCGTCCACTCGGAGGACGAGCTGGAGGATGTGCGGGGTCGAGCGGTCGGCGAGGAGTGGATTATCGCGCTGTCGGTCATGGCCCCCGAGGGGCGACCCTATGATGGCGGGTCCATCGCCGAGGTGCTCGAGGCGGCGGGACTCGGCCTGACCGATCAGGGCGTTTTCGAGCGGCCGCTTAGCGTGAACGGCGAGACCGTCGCGCTCTATACCGTGGCCAGCATTGTCGAGCCGGGTACCTTTGACCGGACCGACCCGGCGGCCACCACCACGCCGGGGATCGTTTTCATCATGCAGGTGCCCGCGCCGTTCGACGGGCTGGCGGTATTCGAGCGCATGCTGGCGACGGCCCGGCGCGTGGCCCAGAGCCTGGGGGGCCAGTTGCTGGACGGCCGGCGCTGCGATCTGACACCCCAGGCCATCGAGCACTGGCGTGAGGCGCTGCTCGAGTACCGACGCCGGGCACGGGTCGCCGATCGGCGACCGGGCGGCCGCCCATGAGCGCAGCGGACGCCCCGGCGGAGCGTGCCGCCCGCCTTCGCGACCAGCTCGAGACCCACAATTACCGCTACTACGTCCTCGACGATCCGACCATCGCCGATGCCGAATACGATCGGCTGATGGACGAGCTCATGACCCTCGAGCGCGATCATCCCGAGCTGCAGCGGGATGATTCGCCGACCCGGCGGGTGGGCTCGGCGCCGCTGTCGAGCTTTGCGGAGCGGGCCCACGGCGAGCCCATGCTGTCGCTGGCGAATGCCTTCAGCGAAGCGGATGTGGCCGACTTCGACCGGCGTCTGCGCGAGGCGCTGGGCGTCAGCGACATCGACTACATGGCCGAGCCCAAGCTCGACGGTCTGTCGGTCAACCTGCGTTATGAATCGGGACAGCTCGTGACGGCGGCGACCCGCGGTGATGGCCGCGTCGGCGAGGACATCACCGCCAATGCCCGTACCATCCGCAGCATCCCGCTGCGACTGCAGGGTGATCAGGCGCCGGCGGTGATCGAGGTCCGCGGCGAGGTGGTGATCCAGCGCGCCGACTTTGAGGCCCTCAATGAGCGCCGTCTGGCGCGCGGTGAACGCCCCTTCGCCAATCCGCGCAATGCCGCGGCGGGCAGCCTGCGCCAGCTCGATTCGCGGATCACCGCGCATCGCCCGCTGACGCTGTTTGTCTTTGGCACGGGCGAGGCCAGCGAGGCGTTGCCCGCCACCCACGAGGCGGTCCTCGAAACCCTCCGGCAATGGGGGTTTCGGGTCAATGATCAGGTCCAGCGCGTGACCGGTGTCAGCGGCTGCCTCGCCTACCAACAGCATCTTGTCGAGGTCCGTGACCGCCTCGACTATGAAATCGATGGTGTGGTCTACAAGGTCAATGATCGTCAGGTCTGGCAGCGGCTGGGGGCCACGGCGCGGGCACCGCGCTGGGCGCTCGCCCACAAGCTGCCGGCCCGCGAGGCGTCCACCCGGGTCAGGGCCATTCTGCCCTCGGTGGGCCGGACCGGCGTCATCACTCCGGTGGCCGACCTGGAGGCGGTGGAAGTCGGCGGTGTGACCGTGACCCGCGCGACGCTGCACAACCTCGACGAGGTCCATCGCAAGGATGTCCGCGAGGGCGATGCGGTGATGGTCCGCCGGGCCGGCGATGTCATCCCCGAGGTGGTCAGTGTCATCGAATCACGCCGGCCCGCCGACGCCCGGGCCTGGCAGATGCCGGCGGCCTGTCCGGTCTGCGGATCCGATGTCGTGCGGATCGATGACCAGGCGGCGCATCGCTGCATGGGTGGGCTCTACTGCCCGGCGCAGCGCATGGGGGCGCTGATGCACTTTGTCTCACGGCGGGCGATGGACATCGATGGGCTGGGTGAAAAGCTCATCGAGCAGCTGGTCTCCCACGAGCGGGTGCGCACCGCCGCCGATCTGTATGCCCTGACCCGCAGCGATCTACTGGGCCTGGAGCGCATGGGCGAGCGCTCCACCACCAATCTGCTGAGCGCGATTGAGGCCTCGCGGGAGACCACGCTGGCGCGGTTCCTCTACGCCCTGGGCATTGATCAGGTGGGTGAGGTGACCGCCCGTGCCCTGGCAACGCACTTCGGCAGCCTGGAGGCGCTCATGGCCGCTGACGAGGAGGATCTCACGGCGGTGCCCGATGTCGGGCCGGTGGTGGCGGAATCGGTCCGCCAGTTCTTTGCCCAGCCGCATAATCGCGAGGTGATCGAGGCCCTGCGCGAGGCGGGCGTGCACTGGCCCGATCCCGGATCAGCGGCCGAAGCGCCACCCGCCCAGCCGCTGGCCGGGCAGACTTTTGTGCTGACCGGCACCCTCGAGGGCCAGACCCGCGATCAGGCCCGTGCCCGCATCGAGGCCCTGGGGGGCAAGGTCACGAGCAGCGTGTCCAGTCGCACCGATTATGTCGTCGCGGGCGCCGAGCCGGGCTCGAAACGCGACCGCGCCGACAGTCTGGGGGTGACGGTCCTCGATGAGGCGGGCTTCAACGCCCTGATCAACTAGACGTCAGCCGTTGTCGGGCTGGGCCCAGGCCGCCTCGTAGTCGATGTCGGCCTCCTCGCGCAGGCTCCCGAGCTCGGCCTGGATGCGCTCGTTGACGATGCTCATGCGCAGCTGACCCGCCACGTCGGAAAACGCGGGCGCGTCGGTCTCACGGGTGTCATCAAGCCGGATGACATGAAAGCCGAAGCGCGTTTCCACGGGCTCGTCGGTCACCTCACCGGGCTCGAGTTCGGCGACGGCCGCCGAAAACGGCTCGACCATGTCACCCGGGGCAAACCAGCCCAGATCGCCGCCATCCCGCGAGGTGCCATCCTCGGAGTACTGCCCCGCGAGCTCGACGAACGCCTCGCCGCTGTCGAGCCGGTCGATCAGGGCGGCCGCCTGCTCGCCATCCGAGACAAGGATATGCCGGGCCTTGTACTCGCGCGGGGCTTCCCCGCCATAGATCTCATCGTAGCGGTCGCGCAGCACCGACTCGGCCACCGGCTCGGTCTCGGTGAGCTGACGCACAAAGCCCTGGGCCAGGGTGCGGCGGCGATCGTTGTTGAGCTGCGCGGCGACGTCCGGGTTTTCATCGATGCCCGCGGCGTCACCGGCCTGGGCGAGCAGCATCAGGTTGATGATCTCCTCGAGGAACTGACGGCGCTGCGGCGGCGGGATCTCGGACTGGCCCTGAGTCTGCTGTGAGACCAGCTGATCGAGCTCGCGGGCGGTGATGGTCTCGCCATTGATCTCGGCAAGCACCTCGACCTCGGCGCTGTCCGCGCCATCGGCCGATTCCTGGGCCTGGGCCATGCCCATTCCGGCGCCAAGGGCGAGGGCGGGCAGGGTCAGGCGAAGGGCGGTAAGGGGACTGAATGACATTGTAGTACTCATTGGCTTTCGGGGGATTGGGAGCGGGCCTCGGCGGGCGTCAGCGCCTCGATGCTGAGGGCGTGGATGCAGTCATTGCGCATCGCATCCCCCATCGCGTCGTAGACCAGACGATGCCGCTGGAGGCGACGCCGGCCGGCAAAGTCGTCGCTGACGATCCGCAGGCTGTAGTGGCCGCCACCGGCCTGGGCGCCGGCGTGGCCGGCATGCTGATGGCTGTCATCCTGGACCTCGAGCGAGTCGATGGACAGGCTGTGTTCCAGTCGCGACCGGATCATGGCCGGCCGCTCGCTGCGCGGGACATCACTCATGGCAGCACCTTCTTGAACGGCTTGACGGTGACGGCGCGGTAGACCCCTGCGTCGACATAGGGGTCGGCGTCGGCCCAGGCTCGGGCGCTCGCCAGCGAGTCGAACTCGGCGATCACGACGCTCCCGCTGAAGCCCGCCTCGCCCGGGTCGTCGGCATCGATGGCCGGGTTGGGGCCGGCCACGAGCAGACGGCCGTCATCGCGAAGCTGCCGGAGCCGCTCGAGATGCGCGTCGCGGGCACCGGCCCGACGCTCGCGGCTGTCGCTCACGTCTTCACTGATAATCGCGTAGTACATAGGCTTCCGTTCGTTAAACTGTCGGGACGCTATCATAACTGGGTGCGGTGGACACCCGAGGAGTTGCCCCATGAGTCAGTATTTCGAGATTCATCCGCGAACCCCGCAGCCCCGGCTCATCCGGCGCGCCGTCGAGATACTCCGCGATGGCGGGGTGATCGTCTATCCCACCGGCACCACCTATGCGCTCGGCTGTGCGATGGGCGAGAAGGCCGCCGTCGACCGCATCCGCCAGCTGCGTGGGCTTGAGGAGCGGCATCACTTCACCCTGGCCTGTCGCGATCTCTCGGATATCGGCAGCTATACCCGCCTGGACAACACGGCGTTCCGCCTGCTCAAGGCCCATGTCCCGGGTCCCTACACCTTTGTGCTGCGGGCCACTGCCGAGGTCCCCCGTCGGGTGCAGCACACCCGCCGTAAAACCATCGGTATCCGCGTGCCGGATCACCCGGTGGCCCAGGCGCTGCTCGAGGCGCTGGGCGAACCGCTGACCACCAGCACGCTGCTGCTGCCCGGCGAGACCGATCCCATGACCGATCCGGTGGACATGCGTGAGCGCCTCGGCCGCCAGGTGGATGCCATCATCGATGCCGGTCCCGGCGGGCTCGAACCGAGCACGGTGGTGGATCTCAGTGGCGAGCGGCCCGAAGTAATCCGGCGTGGCGCCGGTGATGCACACGTTTTCGAGGGCTGATCGGCTATGATGGGGGCCAGTCAACGGTCTATGCGGAGGTCACCTTGAGCCAATCGCCAGCGAGTCGCGATCGCATCCTCTCGGGCATGCGCCCCACCGGGCGCCTGCATCTGGGGCACTACCACGGGGTCCTGCGCAACTGGACCTCGCTGCAGGCCTCCCACGAGTGCTTTTTCTTTGTCGCCGACTGGCATGCGCTGACCACGGCCTACGAAAACCGCGAAGTGATCTCGCAGAGTGTCTGGGACATGGTGGTGGACTGGCTCGCCGCCGGCGTCAATCCCAATCTCTCGACGCTGTTCATCCAGTCACGGGTCATGGAGCATGCCGAGCTGCATCTGCTGCTCTCGATGATCGCCCCCCTGGGCTGGCTGGAGCGGGTGCCGACCTACAAGGATCAGATCGCCGAGCTGCGGGACCGGGACCTGGCGACCTACGGGTTCCTCGGCTACCCGGTGCTGCAGAGTGCCGACATCCTGATCTATGGGGCGAGTGGCGTGCCGGTGGGCGAGGATCAGGTCTCGCACGTCGAGCTGACCCGTGAGCTGGCGCGACGGTTCAACCATCTGTTTGGTCGCGAGCCCGGGTTTGCCGAAAAAGCCGAGGCGGCCATCGCCAAGATGGGCAAGAAACACGCCCGGCTCTATCGATCGCTGCGGCGGCGCTATCAGGAGGCCGGCGATGGCGAGGCGCTCAGCGAAGGTCAGGCGCTGCTCGAGAATCAGCAGAACCTGACCATCGCCGACCGCGCCCGTCTGGCCGGTTACCTCGACGGTGGCGGGCGCAGCGTACTCACCGAGCCCGAGGCGCTGCTCACCCGGGCGCCGCGCATGCCGGGCCTGGATGGCCGGAAGATGTCCAAGTCCTACGGCAACACCCTGTCCCTGCGCGAATCGGACGCCGACATTGATCGCAAGATCCGCACCATGCCCACCGACCCGGCGCGGGTGCGGCGGAACGATCCCGGCGAGCCCGAAAAATGTCCGGTGTTTGATCTGCACAAGGTCTACGCCGATGACGCCACGCGGCGCTGGGTCGAGGAGGGCTGCCGGTCGGCGGGCATTGGCTGTCTCGACTGCAAGAAACCCCTCATCGACGCGGTCCAGGCCGAGGTGGCGCCGATCCGCGAGCGGGCCGCCGAGCTTGAGGCCGATCCCGATCATGTCCAGCAGATCATCAACGATGGCTGTGACCGGGCCCGCCACGTGGCCCGCGACACGATGAAGGAAGTCCGCTCGGCCATTGGACTGGACTACCGCCAGCGATGAGCATTGCGACGGTGCGGGGCGAGCCCTACGAGGCGCTGCCCCACGACCTCTACATCCCGCCGGATGCCCTCGAGGTGTTCCTCGAGACCTTCGAGGGGCCGCTCGATCTGTTGCTGTACCTCATCCGGCGGCAGAATCTGGACATTCTCGATATCCCCATCGCCCGCATCACCGATCAGTACATGCACTACGTTGAGCTGATGAGCGACCGGCGCCTGGCGCTGGCGGCGGAATACCTGGTGATGGCCGCCATGCTCGCCGAGATCAAGGCGCGCATGCTCATGCCGCGGGCACCCCGTGAGGATGATGACGGGGACGACCCCGATCCGCGCGCTGAACTGGTGCGGCGGCTGCGCGAGTACGAGCAGTTCCGGGCGGCCGGCGAGCGGATCGATCAGCTGCCGCGGGTGGCGCGGGATGTGTTCCCGGCCCAGGCCGGTCACCCCCCGGCAGCGGCGACCCGACCCGCGCCGCCGCTGGCGCTTGATGAACTGTTTGACGCCTTTGCCGCGGTCATGGCGCGGGCCGATCTGAATACCCATCACGCGGTCCGCCGCGAAGCCCTGTCGGTGCGCGAGCGCATGACCGGGACGCTGGCCCGGCTCCAGAGCGAGCGGTTCGTGCCACTGACTGAACTGCTCGATGCGCGCGAGGGGCGCGCCGGTGTGGTGGTGACCTTTCTGGCCGTTCTCGAGCTGCTCAAGGATGCGCTGCTCGAGATCGTCCAGTCCGAGGCGTTCGCCCCGCTGTACCTGCGCGCCCGGGGCACGCAGGCGTCAGGCGCTGAGACGGCATGAGCGCGGCGAGCGAACCCGCGCCGGAGGTGATCCTCGAGGCCGCTCTGCTCGCCGCCGGGACGCCGCTGGATCTCGCGCAGCTGCAGGCCGTGTTCGGCGATGATCCGCCGGATCGTGCCAGCCTCGAGGCGGCCCTGGCACGGCTTGAGGCGCAGCTCGCCGACCGCGGTGTGGAGCTCTGCCGGGTCGCCGGCGGCTGGCGGCTGCAGGTGCCCGAGCGCTGCGCGCCATGGGTGGCCCGATTGTGGGAGGAAAAGCCCGCGCGCTATTCCCGGGCAGTGCTCGAGACGCTGGCCATCATTGCCTATCGACAGCCTGTGACGCGGGCCGAGATCGAGGCGATCCGTGGTGTCCCGCCGAGTACCACAATCATGCAGACACTCCAGGAGCGCGGCTGGATCCGGGTGGCCGGCCATCGGGACAGCCCCGGCCGGCCGGCGGTGTTCGCCACCACCCGCGATTTTCTGGACCATTTCAATCTTGCCAGCCTCGATGAATTGCCCACATTGACCGAACACCCGGAACAGGGGAGCGAATGACCTCGGAGAAACTGCAGAAAGTCCTGGCCCGCGCGGGCATCGGCTCGCGCCGCGAGATGGAGCGCGTCATCGACGAGGGGCGCGTCGAAGTCGACGGCCGGCGGGCGAGCCTTGGCGACCGTGTCGACGAGCGGGCGCGGATCCGCGTCGATGGCCGGGTGGTGGGCGCTGTCGCGCGCAGTGCCGGCGAGCGCCAGGTCATCGCCTACCACAAGCCCACCGGCGAGGTGGTCACGCGTCATGATCCCGAGGGCCGGCCCACCGTCTTTCGGCGCCTGCCGCGGTTGCGCAGCGGGCGCTGGTTGTCGGTCGGCCGCCTCGATATCAACACCTCGGGGTTGCTGCTGTTCACCAACGACGGCGAGCTGGCCAACCGGCTGGCCCATCCCTCGTACGAAATGGTGCGCGACTACGCGGTGCGCATCTTCGGGTCGGTGGACGACTCGATCTGCCGGCGGTTGCTGGCCGGCGTCGAGCTGGATGACGGTCGGGCGGCCTTCGAGTCGCTGCAGCCACTGGATCATGGCGAGCAGGCGAATTCCTGGTACCGCGTGCGGCTGCGTGAGGGCAAGAATCGGCTGGTGCGGCGGCTATGGGAATCCCAGGGTGTGCAGATCAGCCGGCTGATCCGCGTCCAGTACGGCCCCTATGAAATGCCGCCGCGGCTGCGCGAGGGCCAGATTCAGGCCTTCACCGCCGGCGAGGTCCGCGATCTGGCCCATCGCGTCGGCCTGGCCGAGGCCAACGCCGGTGACGGCGACCGTCGCCCCCGCGGCCACCGTCGTAACCGCTCATGAGCGCGCAGCCACGCGGCCTGCCGGCCCTGCTGGATCGGCTTGCCCGGGCGTTCGGCCCCCAGCAGTGGTGGCCGGCCGAGAGCGCCTTCGAGGTGCTGGTCGGCGCCGTGCTCACCCAGAACACCGCCTGGCGCAATGTCGAGACCGCCATCGCCCGACTCCGGGCCCGGGACTGGCTGTCGCCATCGGCCATCGTCAACGCACCCGTCGATGAGCTGCGGGAGTGCCTGCGCCCGAGTGGCTATTACAACGTCAAGACTCAGCGCCTGCGCGCCGCCTGCGAGACCTGGCTGGCACTGGGCGGTGAGGCGGGGATCGACGCGATGCCCACTACGACGGCTCGGGCCGAGCTGCTGGCGGTCAGGGGACTGGGGCCGGAGAGCGTCGATGACGTCCTGCTCTACGGTTTTCACCGCCCGGTGTTCGTGGTGGATGCCTACACCCGGCGGATCTTCTCACGGGTTGGCGTGGTGCCGGCGAGCATCGGCTATGACGATCTTCAGGCGGCCTTCGAGGCCGAACTGCCGCGCGATGCGACGCGCTTTAACGAGGCCCACGCACTGATCGTGAGCGTGGGCAAGGACTACTGCCGGCCGCGGCTGCCGCGCTGCAGCGCCTGTCCGCTGCAGCCGGCCTGCGATCACGGCCGCAGCCAGCTGGACGGGACCTAGCGCTCGTAGGTGCCGATCAGGCGGCTCATGCCGATCACATGCGGCTCGACCTGTTCGAGGAACTGGCGCATGGTCAGCCCGGGCTCGAGCTGCAGGGCCTGATCAAGCGCCAGCACCCAGAAGTAGTAGTGATGCACGCCGTGCCCTTCGGGGGGCATGGGCCCGCCATAGGTCTGACGCCCGAAGTCGGTCACCCCGTGGGTGTAGGCCTCGCTGCCTTCCTCGAGCGAGGTCACATCGTGGGGGATGTTGTAGTAGACCCAGTGGACGAAGCCGTAGCTGCCGGGATTGACCAGCGGCGCATCGGGATCGTGGCAGATGACCGCAAAACCCTGCGTGCCTTCGGGCGCGCCGGTCCAGTGAAGCGCCGGTGCAATGTCTTCACCCTCGCCGGTATAGCGCACCGGAATGGGCTGATGGGGGCCGAACGCGTTGCTGCGCGCCTGCATGGCCGATAGGGCAAATCCCATGGGGTTATTCTCCAGTCCCGTTCAAATGTTGCGCATGCTTGCACTTCCACCGGCCTTGTCACAAGCCTGCAATCTCTGTCAGCGCGAGACCCGGTACATGGCGCCATTGGCCGGCGTCGCCGTCGGATCGACAAGCGTCGCCACGGCCCGGGCAGCGGTTTCGGCCGTGGGTACTTCATCGACCGTCTCACCGGTAAAAAGTTGTCGCCGCAGCGTGGACTGGATGGCCCCGGGGTCGACGCTGCAGCTGATCACCGGATGCGCCGCCGAATACTCGGCCGCCAGCGTGGCCGCCAGCCCCTCCACCGCCCATTTACTCACCCCATACGCCCCCATCGCCGCCTGACCGCTGCGCCCGGCCGCATCGGAGATGAAGATCACCCGGCCCTGACTGTCGCGCAACAGACCGAGGAGCGCCCGGGTCAGCAGGAAAGCGGCGTTGATGTTGACATGCAGGCATTTGAGCCACGCCTGCGGGTCGTAGAGGCCCAATGGCGCGGGCGACCCGAAATCCGCCGCCGCATGCACCACCGCATCGACTCCGCCCAGGGATTCGGCCAGCCGGTCGGCCAGCTCGGCATAGTCATCCGGTCCGGCGCCCATCAGATCCAGCGGATAAAGCGCCGGCTGACCATGGCCGGCCGCCTCGATGCGGTCGTGAAGCGCTTCCAGCCCGTTCAGTGATTTGTCGAGCAGAACGGTATCGGCGCCCTGCGCGGCCAACTGCTCGGCCAGCGCACTGCCCAGCGCCCCCGCGGCGCCGGTGATGAGGATGCGCTGCCCGGACAGGCGGGTGGGGTCGAGGGTGGCATCGGCGGGGGCAGACAGGGGCTGGTTCATGTTGTGGAGGACTCCGGAAGCGGGTGGACTTTGTGCGGACGCCGCGCGGTCCGCCAGGCGAGCCAGAGCTTGCGCAGGGGCGTCAGATGGACCTGGCGCTCGGCCACGGCATAGCCGTCGGCGGCCATGTCGTCCAGCAGGCGCCGGTGCAGCACCGCCAGCACCAGCCCGTAGGCCTGTGCCGGCCGCGCCGAATAGGGCAGTCGGGTGATGGCGCTGTCCAGAAACTGCCGCGCGCGATTGCCCTGACGGGACAGCAGGCTGCGCACGGCATCCGCCTGATCGGCCGCCAGCAGATCCTCGCTGCCGAGCCCGCTCAGGGTGAGTTCGTCTTCGGGAATGTACAGCCGGCCGGCGCGGACGTCCCGGCGTAGGTGGCGCAGCATGCGCGTGAGCTCAAGCCCCATGGCGAGGTCGTGGGCGAACGGCGCGGCCTCGAGGCCACTCGAGCCTGTCATCCGCCAGGCCAGATCCGCCACCGCACCCCCGGCACGATGGCAGTACAGCGTGAGCTCGCGCAGCGTCGGGTAGCGCCCGTACTCGAGGTCCATGCGGCTCGCCTCGATCACCTCGCCGAGCCCGTCCATCTCCAGCTGATGGGCCTCGAGGGCGGGGAGCAGGGCCTGACTGACGGGATGCCGGGGCGCCCCCGCGGCGAGCCGTTCGAGCTCTTCCTGCCACCAGTTGAGCTTGACCGCCCCCACCCCCGGGTCGCTGACCTCGCGGGGGATCTCGAGCACCTCGGCGCGATAGGCGGCCAGGGCGGCCAGACCGTCGCGCGCCGCCGGCGGTGCGAACAGCAGGGCGTAATAGGTGCTTGAGCCGTCCGGCGCGACCTTGCGCCGGCAGTATTCGACCGGTTCCATAATCTAGACCGCGATGGCTTGACGGTGGGGCGCTGCCGGATCCGCCACCCAGCGCAGCAGCTCGGCGGGCTGGCCGATCAGGCCATCGGCACCCCAGTGCTCGACATGATCGTCGCCACTCAGGTAGCCGTAAAGCGCCACCACGGTCAGCGTGCCGGCCTGATGACCGGCGCGGATGTCGCGCTCGGTGTCGCCCACCACCAGACAGGCCGAGGCGGGCAGATCAAGCTGCCGGGCCGCCTCGGTGATCTGGTAGGGATGGGGCTTGCGCCGCGCCAGGTCGTCGCCGGTGACCACGCAGGCCGGCCGGCCGGCATAGCCCAGATCCGCAAGCAGCGGAGTGGTCAGCCAGCCCGGCTTATTGGTGACGATGCCCCAGGGAATGGCCGCCGCCTCGAGGGCTTGCAGGGTTGCCTCCATGCCTGCATAGGGGCGTGTCCGGCGACTGACCGATTCGGCATAGATTGCCAGAAACCGGTCGCGGAGGGCATCGAACCCGGCATCGCCGGGATGGCGGTTGAAGCCGCGGGCAATCATCGGGATGCTGCCGTGCCCGACCGCATGCAGGAATTCCACATCGGCCATCGGCGCCAGTCCCTGCTCGGCGCGCAGCCGGTTGAGGCTGTCGATCAGATCCGGTGCCGTGTCGAGCAGTGTTCCGTCCAGGTCCAGCAGCACGCCATGGGCGCGCTCCCCGGTGGCGGCGGTCATGGCGCCTCCGGGCGGTGGCAGTGGGCGAGGTAGTTGACCGTGGTGTCGCCGCCCAGCGTGTACTCGCGGCTGATCGGGTGGTAATGCAGGCCGGTCAGATCGCGCAGCTGCAACCCGGCCTGGCGCGCCCAGCGGCCGAGCTCGGCCGGGCGGATGAACGCGCCGGCATCATGGGTGCCCCGCGGCAGCAGGCCGAGGACCCGTTCCGCCGCCACCACCGCCAGCAGCCAGGCCCGGGTGTTGCGGTTGATCGTCGAGAAGAACACCGACCCGCCGGGGCGCACCAGCCGGGCGCAGGCCCGGACGATGGCGGCCGGGTCGGGGACGTGCTCGAGCAGCTCGAGACAGGTCACCCGGTCGAATTCGCCGGGCTGGGCCTCGGCGAGGGACTCGGCCGCCATGCAGCGATACTCGATGTTCGGGAACTGCCCGCGGGCGTGACGCGTTGCCACCTCGAGGCTGTCGGCGGCCAGGTCGGTACCCACCACGGACTGCGCGCCGCGTGCCGCCAGCCCCTCGCTCAGCAGTCCCCCGCCGCAGCCCACATCCGCAACCCGCTGGCCGCGGATCGGCCCGCTGTGACGCTCGATATAGTCGAGCCGCAGCGGGTTGATGGCATGCAGCGGGGCGAAGGGGCCTTCCGGGTCCCACCAGGCGTCCGCGGCGTCGTCGAATTTGGCGATTTCATCCGCGTCCGCGTTGTGCTCGCGCATGGGGCCTGTCCGTTCGTCGTCCGCTTCAATCGTGCTGTCATGGTAGCACGGCAGCGCCTGTCGGCGCCGGATATGGGATACTGCCGGCTTTACCCGCAATGCAGGAGTCATCGCCATGAAAGCCCTTCCCCTGAGTCTCGCCCTGGCCGCCGCGATCGGCACCGGCGCGGCGGGCGCCGCCAACCCGCAGGTGGTCTTCGAGACCACCGCCGGCGACATTCGCATCGAGCTGTTCCAGGACGACGCACCGGTGACCGTCGAGAACTTTCTCGGCTATGTCGATGATGGCTTCTATCGCGGGACCATCTTCCACCGGGTGATCCCCGACTTTGTCATTCAGGGCGGCGGCTTCACCGCCGGGCTTGAGCGCAAGCCCACCCGTGAGCCGATCGTCAACGAGGCCGACAACGGCCGCCTGAACGAGCGGGGCACCCTGTCGATGGCGCGCACCCGCGACCCCGACAGTGCGACGTCGCAGTTCTTCGTCAATCTGTCCGACAACGCTTTCCTCGATCATGGCGAGCGCGATTTCGGCTATGCCGTCTTTGCCCGGGTCATCGATGGCATGGCGGTGGTGGATCGCATCGCGGCGGGCGAGACCGGGCGCCGTAACGGCATGGCCGATGTGCCGGTGGAACCCGTGGTGGTGGAGGCGGCACGGCGGGTGGATGGCGACTGAGCGTCGCCGCGCCGCCGCCGTGCCGCGGCCGCCCGCGCGTGTTAGACTAGTGGCTTAGTCATAGCGAATTCTACGACGGTCGAGACCCCCCGCCATGTCCAGCGTTGCCAAGGAAATCCTCCCGGTCAATCTCGAAGACGAGATGCGTCAGTCCTACCTGGACTACGCCATGAGCGTCATCGTGGGCCGAGCCCTGCCGGATGTCCGCGACGGGCTCAAGCCGGTGCACCGGCGCGTGCTCTATGCGATGCGCGAGCTCGGCAACGACTGGAACCGGCCGTACAAGAAATCCGCCCGGGTGGTGGGTGATGTCATCGGTAAGTACCACCCGCATGGCGACACGGCGGTCTACGACACCATCGTGCGCATGGCGCAGGACTTCTCCATGCGCTATCTGCTGGTGGACGGGCAGGGCAACTTCGGCTCCATCGACGGCGACAATGCCGCGGCGATGCGATACACCGAGGTGCGCATGGCGCGCATGGCCCATGAGCTGCTCGCCGATATCGACAAGGAAACGGTGGACTTCGGCGACAACTACGACGGCTCCGAGCAGGAGCCCGAGGTCCTGCCCACCCGCGTGCCCAACTTTCTGGTCAACGGTGGCTCGGGCATCGCCGTGGGGATGGCCACCAACGTCCCGCCGCACAATCTGAGCGAAGTGGTCGACGCCTGTCTGGCGCTGATCGATGACGACAGTCTCGACGTCGAGGCGTTGATGGCGTACATCCCCGGTCCCGATCTGCCCACCCGCGGCATCATCAACGGAGTCGAGGGCATCCGCGAGGCCTACCGCACCGGGCGCGGACGCATGGTGATGCGGGCGCGCTGCCGCTTCGAGCACGATCCCGCCAATGGCAAGGCGTCGATCATCGTCGAAGAGCTCCCTTACCAGGTCAACAAGGCCCGACTGCTCGAGAAAATCGCCGAGCTGGTCAAGGAAAAACGCATCGAGGGCATCACCGAGCTGCGTGACGAGTCCGATAAGGACGGCATCCGCATGGTCATCGAGCTGCGCCGCGGCGAGGTGCCGGAGGTGGTGCTGAACAACCTCTACCAGCACACCCAGCTGGAAACGGTTTTCGGCATCAACATGGTCGCCCTCCACGAGGGGCAGCCGCGCCAGCACAACCTGCGCGACGTGCTGGATGCGTTCATCAGCCACCGCCGCGAGGTGGTCACCCGGCGCACCGTGTTCGAGCTGCGCAAAGCCCGTGACCGGGCCCATGTCCTCGAAGGCCTGGCCGTTGCGCTGGCCAACATCGACGAGGTGATTGCGCTGATCAAGGCGTCGCCGTCATCCGCGGATGCGCGGGCCGCGTTGGTCAGCCGCGACTGGGCCCCCGGTATCGTCAGCGAGATGCTCTCCCGGGCCGGGGCCGAGGCGTCACGCCCGGAATCACTCGGGGCGGGTGTCGGCTGGCTCGACAGTGGCTATCGCCTGACCGAGGCGCAGGCCCAGGCCATCCTCGATCTGCGCCTGCACCGGCTGACCGGCCTCGAGCAGGACAAGATCGTCGACGAGTACCGGCAGATCCTCGAGACCATCGCCGATCTGCTGGACATCCTCGCCAGCAGTGACCGGCTCATGCAGGTGATCCGCGACGAGCTGACCGCCATCCGCGAGCGCTACGGCGACGAGCGCCGCAGCGAGATCCTCGAGACCCGACTCGATTTGTCCATTGAGGACCTGATCCCGCCGCAGGACGTGGTGGTCACGCTCTCGCACAGTGGCTACGCGAAGTCGCAGCCGCTCGACGGCTATCAGGCCCAGCGCCGCGGCGGCAAGGGCAAGGCCGCCACCCAGATGCGCGGCGAGGACTTTGTCGACAAGCTCTGGGTGGCCAACACCCACGACACACTGCTGTGCTTCTCCAGTCGCGGCAAATGCTACTGGCTCAAGGTCTATGAACTGCCCCACGGCAGCCGCGGGGCGCGGGGTAAGCCGATCGTCAATCTCCTGCCGCTGGAATCCGACGAGCGCATCAATGCCGTGCTGCCGGTGAGCGAATTCGACGCCGATCATTTCGTGTTCATGGCGACGCGTCAGGGCACCGTCAAGAAGACCCCGCTGGTGGACTTCTCCCGGCCCCGCGCCAACGGCATCATCGCCCTCAATCTCGGCGACGACGACAGCCTGGTGAACGTGGGCGTCACCGATGGCCAGCGCGATGTCATGCTGCTGACCAACGCCGGCAAGGCGATCCGCTTCAATGAATCCGAAGTGCGGGCCATGGGGCGCACCGCCACCGGCGTGCGCGGTGTGCGGCTGGGAACTGATCAGACCGTCATCCAGTCCCTGATACTCGATGAGGGCGATGTCCTCACGGTGACGGAGAACGGCTTCGGCAAGCTGACTCCGGTGGCGGACTACCCACTGCGTGGGCGCGGCGGCATGGGCGTGATCAGCATCCAGACCACGACGCGCAATGGTGGCGTGGTGGGAGCGCTGCAGGTCACCCAGGACAACGAAATCATGCTCATCACCAACGGCGGGACGCTGGTGCGCACCCGGGCCGCCGAAATCTCGGTGCTGAGCCGTAACACCCAGGGGGTCAAGCTGATCGCCCTGTCCGAGGAGGAGGCGCTGGTCGGCCTGGCCCGGGTCGAGGCGCTGGGTGAAGAGGCCGGTGCCGACGACGGGGCCGGCGACGACTGAGCCCCTCCGATACGCAGTCAATCAATCAGCGGGAGCGCATTATGTCGCGTGTATACAACTTCAGCGCGGGGCCCGGGACGTTACCGGAACCGGTCCTGCGCCAGGCCGCCGAGGAAATGCTCGACTGGCACGGCACCGGGATGTCGGTGATGGAAATGAGCCATCGCGGCAAGTCCTTCGTGTCCATCGCCGAGCGGGCCGAGGCCGATCTTCGTGAACTTCTCCAGGTGCCGGACAACTACCGGGTGCTGTTCCTGCAGGGCGGTGCCACGGCACAGTTCTCCGCAGTGCCCCTGAACCTGATCGGCGATGCCTCGAGCGTCGACTATGTCAACACCGGCAGCTGGTCGAAAAAGGCGATCGCCGAGGCGCGCAAGTACACGGCGGTCAACGTGGCGGCCGAGGGGGGCAATGGTGATCCCATGGCCATTCCGCCGCAGGCCGAGTGGCAGTGCGATCCCAACGCCGCCTATCTGCACTACTGTGCCAACGAGACCATCACCGGCGTCGAGTTCCCCGAGATCCCGGATGCCGGTGACGTGCCGCTGGTCAGCGACATGTCGTCGACGTTCCTGTCCCGGCCGCTGGATGTCTCGCGGTTCGGCGTGATCTACGCCGGCGCCCAGAAGAACTTCGGTCCCGCGGGACTGACCGTGGTGATCGTCCGCGATGACCTGCTGGATCGTGCCAGCGCCCAGGTGCCGGCGATCTGGGACTACCGGCGCCAGGCCGAAGCCGACTCCATGCTCAATACGCCGGCCACCTACAGCCTCTATATCGCCGGCCTGGTCTTCCAGTGGCTCAAGGACGAGGGCGGGCTGGCCGCGATGGGCGAGATCAATCGCCGCAAGGCCGCCAGGCTCTACGAGGCCATCGATGCCTCGGCGTTTTACCGCAACCCGGTGGCCCCGGATGCACGCTCGTGGATGAACGTGCCGTTCGTGCTGGCCGATGATTCGCTGGACGCGACTTTCCTCAAGGAAGCGAGTGCGGCCGGGCTGGAGACCCTCAAGGGGCACCGCTCGGTAGGCGGCATGCGTGCCAGCATCTACAATGCGATGCCCGAAGCCGGAGTGGATGCCCTCATCGACTTCATGGCCGATTTCGAGCGACGCCACGGATAATCGAGAAAAATGTATAAGATCCTGACATTCAACAATATTTCCACCCGCGGACTCGAGCGCCTGCCGCGCGAGCGGTTCGAGGTCTCCTCCGAGATCCAGCACCCCGATGCGGTGCTGCTGCGCTCCGCCAAGCTCCACGACTGGGCGGTGCCTGACACGCTCAAGGCCGTGGGTCGGGCCGGTGCCGGCGTCAACAACATCCCCATGGCGGCGATGAACGAGCGCGGCATCCCGGTGTTCAACGCCCCGGGCGCCAACGCCAACGCGGTCAAGGAGCTGGTGCTGGCCGGCATGTTCCTCGCCGCGCGCAACATCTGCCCCGCCTGGGCCTTTGCCCAGACGCTTGAAGGCGATGATGCCGCGATGAACAAGGCGGCCGAGGCCGGTAAGAAGCAGTTCACCGGCTTCGAACTGCCCGGGCGCACGCTGGGCGTCATCGGCCTTGGGGCGATTGGCGTCAGCGTCGCCAACGCCGCCGCCGCGCTGGGCATGAAGGTGGTGGGCTACGATCCCAAGATCACCGTGCGCAGCGCCTGGAATCTCGAGTCGGGGGTATACCGGGCGCAGAGCGTCGACGAGGTGATGACCGCCTCTGACATCGTCACCCTCCATGTGCCCGAGGTGGATGAAACCCGCGGTATGATCAACGCAGCGCGGCTGGCGGCCTCGCGCGAAGGCCAGGTCCTGCTCAACTTTGCCCGCGCCGGCATCGTCGATGACGACGCCATCATCAAGGCACTGGACGAGGGTCGGCTGAGCCGCTACGTCTGCGACTTCCCGGCCGCGGCGCTCAAGGGCCACGATGGCGTGGTGGCACTGCCGCACATCGGCGCCTCGACGGATGAGGCCCAGGAAAACTGCGCGATCATGGCGGCCGACGAGGTCCGTGACTTCCTCGAGACGGGCAACGTCACCAACGCCGTCAACTTTCCCGAGCTCATTCTGCCGCGCAATGCCGGGGGCGACCGCCTGACCGTGGTCAACGCCAACGTCCCCAATATGCTCGGGCAGATCTCCTCGGCGCTGGCCGAGGCGGGCCTCAACATCGACGACATGTACAACAAGTCGCAGGGCGAACTGGCCTACAGCGTCGCCGATGTCGACGGCACAATCCCGCCAGCGGTCATCGAGCGCCTGCAGGGCATTGATGGCGTGCTCATGGTTCGGGTCATCTAGCGACTGACAACGGGGGGCGAGCGTGAACGACGAAACGCTGAAGCGCATCCGGGCGCGCATTGACGGCATTGATGACCAGATCCTGGCGCTGATCAATGAGCGGGCGGCGGCGGCGGCCGAGGTGGCCGGTGCCAAGCAGGCCGCCGGCGAGTCGGCGGATTTCTACCGCCCGGCGCGCGAGGCGGAAGTCCTGCGGCGGCTCCGCGATGCCAACCCCGGGCCCCTCAACGATGGCGACGTCACGCGTCTGTTCCGCGAGATCATGTCCTCGTGCCTGGCCCTGCAGCGTCCCCTGACCGTGGCCTTTCTGGGGCCTGAGGGCACCTTCACCCAGGAAGCGGCGCTCAAGCACTTCGGCCACTCCGTCGACAGCCGGCCCATGGACAACATCGATGCGGTGTTCCGCGAGGTGGAGTCGGGGGAAGCCGCCTATGGCGTCGTGCCGGTGGAAAACTCCACCGAGGGCATGGTCACCCACACCCTCGACCGACTGCCGTCCTCGCCGCTGCAGATCGTCGGTGAGGTGGAGATGCCGGTGGTGCACAGCCTTGCCACCCGTGCCGCCGATGTCGCCTCCATCCAGCGTGTCTACTCCCACAGCCAGGGGCTTGCCCAGTGCCGGTCATGGCTCGACCGCCACCTGCCGGCGGTGGACCGTATCCCGGTGGCAAGCACCGCCGAGGCGGCGCGGCTGGCCAGCCTCGATGACAGCGCGGCGGCCATCGCCTCCGAGGCGGCCGCCGAGCGCTACGAGCTGCCGATCCTGCAGGCGGCCATGCAGGACGGATCGCGTAACGCGACGCGGTTTCTGGTGCTGGGCCGCGAGAGCCCGGAGCCCACCGGCGAGGACAAGACCTCACTGGTCATCGCCCGGGAAAACCGCCCCGGCGGACTGGCGGGGCTGCTCGCGCCGCTGGCGCGGTACGGGCTGAACATGACCCGGCTCGAATCCCGGCCATCGCCGGAGGGCATGTGGGAGTACGTGTTCTTCGTCGATCTGCTGGGGCATGCCGAGGATCCCGATCTCAAGCGCGCGCTGGGCGAGATGCAGAAACTCGCCAGTCTGCTCAAGGTGCTGGGTTCGTATCCGCGCTCGGTGGTCTAGGGCGCGCGCTTGAATACCGAGCCAAAACGGATCTGTCTGGTCGGCGTCGGCCTGATCGCCGGGTCGCTCGGGCTGGCGCTCAAGCGCGCCGGCGTCACCGAGCGCATCACCGGCCTTGGGCGCGATCCGCAGCGTCTGGCCCGGGCCCGGGCCGTCGGCGCCATCGACCACGCCACCACCGACCCGGCCGAGGCCCTGGCCGACGCCGAACTGCTGGTGCTGGGGGTGCCCCTGGGTGCCACCGAGACGGTGATGCGCGACCTCAAACCCCATCTACGCGATGACCTGGTGATCACCGACGTGGGCAGCGCCAAGGGCTGCGTCGTCGACGACCTGCGCACCGTCCTCGGCGGGCTGCCTGCGGGGTTCGTGCCGGGTCATCCCATCGCCGGCACTGAGCATAGCGGCGTCGAGGCGGCGTTCGCCGAGCTGTTCGATGGCCGCCGGGTCATCATTACGCCGTTGGATTCCAGTGCCGGGGCGGCGGTCAGCGCCGTCGAGTGGCTCTGGCGCCAGGCCGGCGCCGAGGTGACGACCATGTCGGTCGCCCACCACGACCGGATGCTGGCGATCACCTCGCACCTGCCGCACCTGCTCGCCTTCGGCCTGGTGGATATGCTGGCCCAGGACCCGGACCATGAGGAGATCCTCGGCTACGCCGCCGGTGGATTCCGTGACTTCACGCGCATCGCGTCCAGCGACCCGGTGATGTGGCGGGACATCTGTCTGGGTAACCGCGACGCGGTGCTCGAGGCGCTGGGCCATTTCCGCCGCGACCTCGAACAGCTGACCGAAAAAGTCGAGGCGGCCGATGCCGCCGGGCTCGAAGGGGTGTTCCGCCGCGCCAAGGCGACCCGCGACGCCCACAAACATGGATTTGAGCGCTGATGCAGTCACGGACACGATCATGACGGAAAAGGCCGAACGCCGGTTCGTCGTGGAGCCGGGCGGGGCCCTGAGCGGCACGCTGCAGGTTCCCGGCGACAAGTCGATCTCGCACCGCGCGGTCATGCTCGGCGCCATCGCCGAGGGCGAGACCGCGGTCAGCGGCTTTCTGGACGGGGATGACGCCATGGCCACCCTCGCCGCGATGCGCGCCCTGGGGGTCGCCATCGACGGGCCCGAACAGGGGCGGCTGCGCATTCAGGGGGTTGGATTGCGGGGGCTGCAGGCCGCCGCCGGGGCGCTGGATCTGGGCAACTCGGGCACCTCCATGCGGCTGCTCGCCGGGCTGTTGGCCGGCCAGCGGTTTGCCAGTCGACTGGTGGGGGATCGCTCGCTGATGAAACGGCCCATGCGCCGGGTGACCGAACCGCTGGCGCGGATGGGGGCGAACATCCACACCGAGCCCAGCGGGACTGCCCCGTTGGTGATCGAGCCGGTGGCCGCCCTCGAGGGCATCGACTACCCACTGCCGGTGGCAACCGCCCAGGTCAAATCCGCGCTGCTGCTGGCCGGGCTGTACGCGAGCGGCGAGACCCGCGTTACCGAGCCCGCCGTCACCCGCGACCACACCGAGCGGATGCTCGAGGCCTTCGGCGCGGATGTCCGCGTGGCCGGGTCGCAGGTCAGCGTGCGCGGGGGCGGCAGCCTGCAGGGCGGCGCGGTCGTGGTCCCCGGCGATATCTCCTCGGCGGCCTTCTTCCTGGTCGGCGCATCGATTGCCGGGACGGGGCCGCTGACACTGACCAACGTCGGGCTCAATCCCACCCGTACCGGCGTCATCGACATCCTCCAGCGCATGGGGGCGCGGATCCACGTCGAGCGCGAGCGCAGCGGTGCCGGCGAACCGGTGGCCACGGTGACCGTTGAGCCGTCGCGGCTGCAGGGCATCGCGATTCCGCCCGACCGCGTGCCGCTGGCGATCGACGAGTTCCCGGCCCTGTTCATCGCGGCGGCCTGCGCCGAGGGTGAGACCACACTGACCGGGGCCGAGGAGCTGCGGGTCAAGGAAAGTGACCGCATCGCGGTCATGGCCGATGGGCTCGGTGCGCTCGGCATCCAGGCCGAGCCGACGCCCGACGGGATCCGCATTGTCGGCGGACCGGTGCGTGGCGGTCACATCCAGGCCCGGGGCGATCATCGCATCGCCATGGCCTTTGCCATGGCCGGACTGGTGGCGGATGCGCCGATCACCATCGATGGCTGCAGCGAGGTGGATACGTCGTTTCCCGGGTTCGTTGACCGCGCCCGCGAGGCGGGCCTGCGGATCCGCAGCGAGGAGGGAGGGGCATGACGGAGCATCCCGCGGTCATCACCATCGACGGCCCCGGCGGTGCCGGCAAGGGCACGATCGCCCGGGCGCTCGCGCAACGGCTGGGTTTTCATCTCCTCGACAGCGGGGCCATCTATCGGCTGCTGGCACTGGCGTCGCTGCGGGACGGGATCGCACCGGACGATCTGGCGGGCCTGACCCGGCGCGCCGAACAGCTGGACATCGATTTCCGGACCGACGGCGAGCACGCGGGGGAGGCCGTACTTGACGGCCAGCCCGTGGCCAACGCCATCCGCGATGAGGCCTGCGGCGAGCGCGCCTCGGTGCTGGCCGCGCTGCCACCGGTGCGCGAGGCACTCAAGGCACGCCAGCGGGCGTTCCGCCAGCCCCCCGGACTGGTCGCCGACGGGCGCGATATGGGGACCGTCATCTTCCCTGATGCACCGGTCAAGATCTTCCTGACTGCGAGTGCCGAGGAGCGGGCGCGCCGGCGGCATAAGCAGTTGATGGAACAGGGTGTTACTGCTAGTCTCGACGATCTTCTGACAGAGCTGAAGGCTCGTGACGCCCGCGATTCGCAGCGTCAGACCGCGCCGCTCAGACCGGCAGAAGACGCGGTCACCGTGGATACGACCGGGGCGTCGATCGACACGGTGGTCCAGACAGTGATGGAGCAGGCCAGGGCCTGTCTCCAGTAGGGGGTGCCGCCGGAGCGGCGCCGTTTTTTTCAGCAACCAAATGGATCGGCCTGTCGATCCTGGATCAAATCATCCCATGAGCGAAAGCTTTGCAGAACTTTTCGAAGAGAGCCTTGTACAGACCGATATGCGGCCGGGCTCCATTGTCACCGCCCAGGTGGTCGCCATCGACGGCGAGGACGTTGTTGTCAATGCCGGACTGAAGTCCGAGGCGGTCATCCCGCTTCGTCAGTTCACCAATGAAAACGGCGAAGTCGAAGTCAGCGTCGGTGACGAGGTGGAAGTCGCCCTCGATGCGGTCGAAGACGGGAGTGGCGAAACGCGCCTGTCCCGCGAAAAGGCCAAGCGCGCGCGCGCCTGGCGGGTGCTCGAGGCGGCCTACGAGAACAGCGAGACCGTCAACGGTCAGATCAGCGGCAAGGTCAAGGGCGGGTTCACCGTCGATCTCGGGCACATCCGCGCCTTCCTGCCGGGCTCGCTCGTGGACATCCGGCCGGTGCGCGACACCACGTATCTCGAGGGCAAGGATCTCGAGTTCAAGGTGATCAAGCTCGACGCCCGCCGCAACAACGTGGTCGTGTCGCGCCGCGCGGTGGTCGAGGAAGAGTACAGCGCCGAGCGTGAAGCGCTGCTCGAAAAGCTCCAGGAAGGCCAGTCCATCAAGGGCATCGTCAAGAACCTCACGGACTACGGCGCATTCGTCGATCTGGGGGGCATCGATGGCCTGCTGCATATCACCGATATGGCCTGGCGCCGCGTCAAGCACCCGTCCGAGGTGGTGGATGTCGGCCAGGAGATCGAGGTCAAGGTCCTCAAGTTCGATCGCGAGCGCAACCGCGTCTCGCTGGGCCTCAAGCAGCTGGGCGAGGATCCGTGGGAGGCCATCGCGCGCCGCTACCCGGAAAGCAGCCGGGTGGTGGGCAAGGTCACCAACATCACCGATTACGGTGCGTTCGTCGAGATCGAAGAGGGCGTCGAGGGCCTGGTCCACGTCTCCGAGATGGACTGGACCAACAAGAACGTCAACCCGGCCAAGATGGTGTCGGTGGGCGACGAGGTCGAGGTGATGATCCTCGACATCGACGAGGAGCGCCGCCGTATCTCGCTGGGCATGAAGCAGTGCCAGCCCAACCCGTGGGATGAGTTCGCCGCCACCCGCAACAAGGGTGACCGTGTGACCGGTACCATCAAGTCGATCACCGACTTCGGTATCTTTGTGGGGCTCGAGGGTGGCATCGATGGTCTGGTGCACCTCTCGGACCTGTCCTGGAGCGACGCCGGCGAGGAGGCGATCCGCGACTTCCAGAAGGGCGAAGAGGTCGAGGCCGTCGTGCTGTCGGTGGACCCGGAGCGCGAGCGCATCAGCCTCGGCGTCAAGCAGCTGGCGCAGGACCCGGTGTCGCAGTGGGTGGCCAACCATCCCAAGGGCACCGTGGTCACCGGGACGGCCAGCGAAGTCGACGCCAAGGGCGTGGTCGTGGATCTCGACGAAGAGGTTCAGGGCTATGTCCGCGCCGCCGATCTGGCACAGGAGCGCACCGATGACGCGCGCTCGCTGGTCAGCCAGGGCGACGAGGTCGAGGCGAAGGTGATGGCGGTCGACCGGCGCAATCGCATGATCAGCCTGTCGGTCCGGGCCAAGGACCAGCAGGATGAGCGTGAGGCGCTTGAAGGCTTTGGCAGCACCGGCGCGGCCGGGACGACGACGCTGGGCGATCTGCTCAAGGAGCAGATGGGTGACCGCGGCAACGACAGCTGAAGCCGTCGGCAGTGTGGGTGGCGCGCCGCAGCGACGGCGTGCCACCGGCACCGTAACGGGGGTTGAGTCGCCATGACCAAGTCCGAACTGATTGACCGGATTGCTGGCCAGCAACAGCAACTCGCGCAGCGGGATGTCGAGCTGGCCGTCAAGACGCTGCTCGAGCAGATGAGTGAATCCCTCGCCGGCGGCGAGCGTATCGAGATCCGCGGGTTCGGGAGTTTCGCTCTCCACCATCGCCCGCCACGCATCGGCCGTAATCCCCGCACGGGAGAGCCGGTTTCCCTGCCCGGCAAGTACGTCCCGCACTTCAAGCCCGGCAAGGCGATGCGCCAGCGTGTCGATGAAAGCGGGCGGCGGTCCGCGGGGGAGGACGCATGAAACGCCTGATCGTCCTGCTGCTGGCGCTCATCGTGGTGGCGCTGGGCCTGAGCTTTGCCATGCTCAACTCTGAGCCGATCACCCTTGATTTCTACCTCGGGGCGCTCTCGCTCCCGGTCTCACTCTGGCTGGTGCTGGCCCTCGCGGTCGGTGTTCTGCTGGGCCTGGGCTCGGCATTGGGGATCCTCACCCGCCAGCGCTGGCAACTGAAACGGCTTCGGCGCGAGGCTGCCTCGTCGCGCGAAGAGGTCTCGGAACTACGCAAGTTGCCGCTCCGGACTCACAACTGACCATGTGGCAGGCGCTCTGGCTGCTGCTCCCGCTGGCAGCCCTGTCCGGTTGGTGGATCGGCCGCCGGTCGACGCGGCCGGGATCACCCACTCCCCGCCTGCCGGCGGATTACTTCCAGGGCCTCAATTACCTGCTCAACGAACAGCCCGATCGGGCCATTGAAGTGTTCACCCGCATGGTCGAGGTGGATTCCGAGACCGTTGAGACGCACCTGACCCTCGGTAACCTGTTTCGCCGGCGGGGCGAGGCCGACCGGGCGGTGCGCATCCACCAGAACCTGATCGCGCGCCCCTCGCTGGCTCCCGAGCAGCGTGCGGCGGCGTTGCTGGAGCTGGGTCGTGACTATCTGGCTGCGGGCCTGCTGGATCGGGCCGAGACCCTTTTCATTGAGGCGAAGGAGTTCCCCGGGTTCCGGGTCCAGTCACTCCAGTCGCTGCTCGAGATCTATCAGCAGGAAGGCGAGTGGGAGGCGGCGATCGCGACCGCCCAACGGCTGCAGCGCGCCGACGGACGCAGCCTGCAGACGGAAATGGCGCAGTTTGCCTGCGAACAGGCCGAGCGCCTGCGCCGCCAGCATGGCGACCCGTCAGCCATTCGCCAGATCCTGCGCCGGGCCACCCATCTGGATCGCAACTGTGTGCGGGCGTCGCTGCTAAAGGCCGACCTGGAGCGGGATGAGGGGCGCTGGCGGGCGGCGATCAAGGCCTGCCAGGCCGTCAAACGTCAGGATCCCGACTACATCCCGGAGGCGCTGCCGCGACTCGAGGCCGCCTGCCTGGCCATCAACGACCGCCGCGGCTATCGCGATGAGTTGAAGCGCCTGCTCGACCGCCAGCCCACGGTCTCAGTGATCCTCAAGCTGAGCGAGCTGATCGAGGCCGACGAGGGGCGTGAGGCGGCCGTCGAGTTTCTCGCGACGCAGCTCCGCGAGCGCCCCTCGGTGCGCGGCCTCAACCGGCTGATCGAGCTCAACATCCAGGACGATGACATGGACCCGCGCCGCCAGCGTGATCTGACGGTCCTGCGGGAGCTCTTCCAGGCCCTGCTCGCCGACCGGTTGCCGTACCGCTGCGTGAGCTGCGGGTTCGAGGGCCGTCAATTGCACTGGCAGTGCCCCAGCTGCCGCGCCTGGTCCACCATCAAGCCGCGTCGCGGACTGGAGGGAGAATGAACCCTGCGCCAAGCCTGATCGTTGCGCTCGATTACGACGATCCCGCCGCCGCCCGCCGCCTGGTGGATACGCTGCCGGTCGGACGGTGTCGGCTGAAAGTGGGCAAGACGCTGTTCACCCGGGCCGGTCCGGCGCTGATCGAGGAATGGACCCGCGCCGGTTGGGAGGTCTTCCTGGATCTGAAATTCCACGACATCCCCAACACGGTTGCCGGGGCCTGCCGGGCCGCGGCCGATCTGGGTGTCTGGATGGTCAACGTTCATGCCCTCGGAGGGCCGGCGATGCTGGCCGCGGCGCGGGCGGCGCTTGACGCGCGCTCGGGGCCGACGCCACTGCTGACGGCGGTCACCGTGCTCACCAGCCACGACCAGGCCACCCTGGATGCCATTGGCCTGCGCGGGACACCCGCCGATGCGGTGGCCCGGCTCACGGGACTGGCCACCGCCGCCGGTCTGGATGGTGTGGTCTGCTCCGGCGAAGAAGCCGCCGCGGTGCGGGACCAGGCCGGGGCGGGCTTTCGGCGGGTAACGCCCGGGGTGCGCCCGGCGGACGCGGCCCGGGGTGATCAGCGCCGGGTGCTGACGCCCGCCGGCGCGATCCAGGCCGGGGCGACGGATCTGGTGGTGGGCCGGCCCATCACCGGGGCCGCCGATCCGGCGCGGGCCGTTGAAACCCTGGTCTCTGAGATACAGCTCACAGCAGGGGCCATGGACGGGCCCTAGGCTTCGGGTGTCATTAGCCCAACCAAGGAGCCTGCTATGACTGTTTCGCGTTCCCTCGGCCTGCTGGCCGCTTCCAGCCTGTTCGCCGGCGCCGCCGTCGCCAGCACTGATCCCGTCAACGTCAATGAGGCGGGCATCGACCGTCTTCAGCAGCTCAACGGGGTGGGCCCCGCGACTGCCGAAGCCATCATCCAGGACCGGGAGGAGAACGGGCCTTTCGAGCGCATTGACGCCATGACCCGGGTCAACGGCATCGGCGCGGCCACCCTCGAGAGTCTGCGCGAGTCGGTGACCCTCGACTGAGCCTCGACCCGCAATCACTCATGCCCAGCCACCGCCGGCAGGCCTGACAGGTCTGCCGGCTTGGTTTATGCTCAGCACCAGAACAACAAGTGTCCAACAGGGAGAGTAGTGGCAATGACTCAGCGAGTGCGCAAAGCGGTTTTCCCGGTTGCCGGTCTGGGAACGCGTTTCCTGCCGGCGACCAAGGCCAATCCCAAGGAAATGCTGCCGGTCGTTGATAAGCCACTCATCCAGTACGCCGCCGAAGAGGCGGTGCGGGCCGGTATCGAAACCCTGATTTTCGTGAACGGGCGCAATAAGCGCAGCATTCCGGATCATTTCGACAAGGCCTACGAGCTTGAGACCGAGCTCGAGGAGTCGGGCAAGCTCGAGCGCCTTGAAGCGGTCCGCAACATCGTACCGCCCGAGGTGGCCTGCATCTATATCCGCCAGTCCGAGGCGCTGGGTCTCGGCCATGCGGTGCTCTGCGCCGAGCCGGTGGTCGGCGACGAGCCGTTCGCCGTCATTCTTGCAGACGACCTGATCGATGACGAGCGCAACGGCGGCTGCCTCGCCCAGATGGTGGAGCGCTACGACGAACAGGTCGCGAGTATTCTCGGTGTCGAGCGTGTGCCGCCGGAGCGCACGGACCGCTATGGCGTCGTGGATACCGAGGCGGTATCGCCGCGTCTGGGCCGGTTGAAAGGCATTGTCGAGAAGCCTGACCCGGCGCGGGCGCCTTCCAATCTGGGCGTTGTCGGCCGTTATGTGCTCGATGGGCGTATTTTCGAGAAACTCCGTGCCACCTCGCCCGGTGCGGGTGGCGAGATACAGCTCACCGATGCCATCGCCGCGCTCATGCAGGATGCCCCCGTTTTCACCTATGAGTTCGAGGGCACCCGCTATGACTGCGGGGACAAACTCGGCTATCTGCAGGCCACCGTCGAATTCGGGGTCAAACACCCCGAATTCGGCGAGGCGTTCGCCCGCTATCTGACCGAGCGTGACGCCTGACGGACCTGTCGCCGCCTAGAAGCTGTATCGAAGTCGCAGGTAAAGGTTGCTGTTGTCTTCGAGCTGCGTGTGAAAGGTCCAGTCATCCTCGCCGCCGAACAGGTTGGCGCCGGCGGTGCCGGTCAGTGAATCACTGAAGCGGTACTGCGCCCGGGGCCGGAGGTAGTAATCGGCGTCCGAGGGTGAGTAGAACGTGAACATCGACAGGGTCAGATCCTGTCGTGGGCTCTGCCAGGTGATGCGGTTGGTCAGCAGATGCCGGTATTCGTCAGGCGCATAGCGCCGCTGTTGCCGCGGCAGGGCGGCGAGCAGGGCGTCGTGGTCCTGGATCCACTCCAGCGAGTACTGCCAGCCCAGGGTCAGATCCGAGAGCGGCTCGCTCTCGTATCCCGCCAGCCAGCGCCACTGGTCGTTGGGCCGGTCCGGGTCCCGGCCGCTATCGTCCTCACCGTGGTAATAGGCGGTCTCCAGGTTGCCGATCCCGCCGAGGACCGGCGCACGGACGCTTGCCCCCAGGGATGACAGACGCGGGAAGTAGGCCCGGCCGTCGGCATCCCGGGCGCTCGGCTGATTGTCGAACCCGTGGTAGGCGTAACCCGCCACTTCCACGCCGTTCAGCGTCTGGTACAACCGCAGGGCCAGTTCGCTGTCGCCACCGAAGTCATCGCGATCGCGTGGATCGAGCTTGGGCGGCGCCGCCACCCGTCGACCCGCCAGTGGACTGAAATAGGACAGGCGCTCGCCGGTGATGAACCGGTTGGGGACCGCCCGGGGCATCCAGACAAAGTCGACGTTCAGGGGGCCGAACCAGGAGAGCTTCAGCGCGTCCGTGGGGGCTTTCAGATACTCGTCGCTGCGGCCGCTGAAAAACGCCACATAGTCCTTGGGGAACAGGTCGTTGAGGAAGACCAGATCACCGGTGCCCCAGGTGATGATCTGGCGACCCACGACGACGTCGGTCTGCGCGGTCAGCCGGCCGGCCAGATTGGCTTCGCGCAGGTCGCCGCGGCCGCCGTCCTCGACCCCGTCGAGCCAGACATCGCCCTTCAGGTTGGCGGTGTAGTCGCCCAGCCGACGCTCGCCTTCCAGCTGCAGGCGCGTCTCGGCCAGGGTGAAGTCGTCATTGACGGCCGGATCGGACTGCAGGCGGGGCGCCACCGCCCCCTCGATGAATCCATACCACTGCCAGCCGGTCTGCTCCTCGGCCCAGGGGTCGCTTCCCCAGCCCTCGTCGTCCCAGCCCTCATCGGTGTCCTGGGCGCCGGCGAGTGCCGGTGCCAGTCCGCCCAGGGCGATGAGCAGGACCAGCCTTGCGGCGATGGGTCGTGCTGTGTGGAGCATGAGCGATGGCCTCCTGCACTCAGTTCCGGCGCAGCCATTGCCGTGGCGGGTTACGCAGCGAGCGCTCGCTGAAGATGTCCGCCGGCAGGCCAATGTCGTATTCCGAATAGCGGAACTGGGTGACGGTATAGCCGCCGCTGTCCAGATCCGTCATGCGCGTCTCGGTCCCGGTGGGGTAGCCGTCGATGGTCTCCACCTCGGTGATCTCCATGCGCCGGTACACCTCGCCGTCCTCGCGCTCGTATTCGGTGCGCATGGGCAGCAGGGTGTCGCGGTCGATGCGTGTGCGGTAGCGCGCGAACGCCACCGCCGCAGGATCGCGCGGCGTGCTCTCGATGATATAGGCGTCGTCGGTGGTCTCGAGCAGGGCATGGCGGTCCTCGCCAACACCGCGCCCGGAAATGTCCTCGTAGTAGAAATGCGAGCCGACAAAGCTGGTCCGCTTGTCGCCCGCGGCGATGCGCTTGACCAGATCCAGGGCCGGCAGATACAGCCAGCGATCATCACTCTCGCCGACGTGCTTTTCCACACGAAAGACCGTGCCGCGGATATCCGCCGGGCGACTGAACACCACCAGATAGCGCTGATCGCCGCCATCCGCGACGTCCTGACGCAGCAGCGTGAACTGCCGGCGCTGCCGATTGCCGTCGCCATCGACGATCATCATGCGGGCCGCGGAACGACCGTCGTCGCCGGCGTAGTAGGACGCCTTATTGGCGGCCTCGACGATCGCGGTGGCATCGGTCATCTGGGCCTGAGCCGCGCCGGTCAGCAGGCCGGCGGTCAGTACCAGGGCAAGTCTGAGTGCAGGCGTCATGAGTGCACCTCCGTCGAGTCATCGGTGTGGGGGGTGGTATCCGGCATGAACTTCGACCGCCCGAGGGACAGGATCGCCGGCAGCAGGACGATCGAGGCCAGGGCCGAGGCGGCCATGATACTCGCCAGAAAGATGCCGACCGTGTTGTAGGGCACGAGTGGCGCCGCCAGCAGGGGCGTGAAACCCAGCGCGATCACGATGGCGTTGCGGCTGATCGCGCGGGCGGGTTCGCCCAGCACCGATCGCATGCTCTCCATGAACCGGCCGGTGCGCCGATAGGCCTCGCGGCTGCGCTCGATGAAGTGGATGGCGAAGTCCACCGACAGACCCAGCGTCAGCGACGAAAGCACCGCGATGGGCATGTCATAGGCCTTGCCGATCAGCCCGATGACGCCATAGATCAGCGCGATGCTGACGGTCATCGGGATCATGGCAAGCAGGCCAAAGCGCAGTGACCGGAACAGCGCCAGCATCATGATCGCCACCATCACCCAGGCAATCGCCAGACTCTGCGCCATGCCTTTGACCATGGCGTCCTGCCAGACCACGTTGATGTAGTTCAGACCGCCCCAGCTCATGCTCACGCCCTCGGGCAGGGGGTTCTCGGCCACATAGGCCTGAGCGCGGTCCACCACGGCCTGCATGTCCTGATTGTCACCGCTCGAGAGCTGCAGCCAGAGATTGGCCGCCTGGTAGTCCTGCGTCACCATCCGCCACAGATCGTGCGGGCGGTGTGAGCCCTGAAAGCTCAGCAGCGTCTGGGCGACGCCCCGGCGCGAATCCGGGATGCGATAGTCCGCTGACTCGCCACTGCGCAGTTCGCGATAGACGGTCCGCACCAGGTCGGTGAGGCTGTTGACCTTGCCCACCTCGGGGGATTCCACCAGCGCCTGCTCAAAGTCGGCCATGTAGCGCAGCACTTCGGGGCGCTGGAAGTAATTCAACGCGCCGCGGGTCTCATCCACGGCCGTGAGCAGTGACTCCCAATAGGGAACGGCGGCCTCGTCGGCGGTGAACACCCGATCCGAGAGATCCGAACCGAGCGCCTCGAGCTCGGCCTCGAAGGTCTCGCTATCCGCCCGTGCCGATGCCCGCATCCGCTCCCACGGGGCCTGCAGCGAGACGCCTTCCTGCGCGGCGTCATCGATGATTGAACCGGCGGTCTCGCGCAGGCGCTCGGGGGCGTCTTCGGCGACATCCGATTCAAGCCGCAGATAGGCGCTGTAGGTGCCGGCAAAATGCTCGTTGAGCACGCGGTCGGCCACCCGGATACGGTGATCCGACTGAAACCAGCGGACCGGGTTGTCGTTGACGGTGATCTGGCTGATGCCATAACCGGCGATGACGAGCGCGATCACCGATCCGCTCACGACCCATTTGGCATGCCGCAGCGCCAGTCCACCCAGCCCCTGCAGACCCCGGGCAAGGGGTGTGTGCTCCGGGTCGCGGCGCTGGCTCGCGGCCTGCATGGCGGCCAGCCGCTCGGGCCGGAGGCTGACCACATAGGCGGGGATGAACACGATGGTGAGGATGAACGCCAGGATGATGCCCGCCCCGACGAACAGCCCGAACACCTGCACCGGCGGAATCGGGGTGAACGCCAGGGAGGCGAAGCCGATGCCCGAGGTGATCGAGGTGTAGAGCATCGGCGTGAACAGGTGACCCATGACATCTTTCATGGTCTCGCGCGCACCCCGCTCGGGCCGATAGCGGTCCGCGAACTCGCTGATGATATGGACCGAGTCGACCACCGCGATGGGCATGAGAAAGATCGGGATCATCGAGCTCATGATATGCACGGTATAGCCCATGCCGATCAGTGCCCCCATGGTGGTGAGCACCACGGCGAAGGCCATCAGCATGGGCGCCGCGACCAGCGTGACCGAGCGGAAGAATCCCCACATCAGGGCAAAGATCACCAGCGCCGCCAGCGGGGCGGAGATGGCCATCTGGATGAACATCTCGACGCCGAAGGTATCCTCGGCCACTGGCAGGCCGGTGATGTGGTATTCATCGCTGCTGTCGAGTCCCGCGATCAGTTCTTCGATCTCGCCGGCAATGCGATGGCTCTGATCCTTGGACTCGATGGGCACGTAGAGCGCGGTGGCCTCGCCGTCGCCCGAGATCAGGGTGTCGCGGAACAGCGGCAGATCGAGCGTGGCCTCGCGGATGCGGTCGGCGCCGGCCTGGGTGGTCGGCGGGGTGTTCATCATCCACTCGAAGCGGATGGTGCCAGGGCCGGCCTGAGCGATATTGTCGACGGTGGCCAGCGAGAGCAGGTCGCGGCGGATGACGCCGTCGATGGCCGCCACCGAATCGCTGAGCGAATGGACGGCCGCCAGCGAGCGCGGGTTGAACACGCCTTCTTCGCGCTGTTCATTGACCACACCGACGACAATCATGTCATGGAGGTTGAACTGGTCCTTGATCGCGTTGTGGCGCACCCGATCGGGCTGGTCGGCGGGCAGCATGTTCTCGGGGTCGGTGTCGATCTGGATGAGCGGGATCAGGGCCGTGCCGACAAGGGTGAGCAGCAACGTGGCCACAAAGACCATTCGCGGGTGGTGCATGGCAAGACTGGCAATCCGGCGACCCATGAGTGCTCCTGATCCTTGAAAGAAATCTCACTATATGCGTACATGCTCACATAGTAAAGGAGTCAGCCATGCCGGATATTGATCCCCAGCGCCCCGAGACCATGGAGCTCATCGCCCAGTACTTCCGGGTGCTGGGTGACGCCCAGCGTCTGGGCATCCTCCACTGTCTGCAGGATGGCGAACGCACGGTGGGCGAGATCGCGACGCACACCGGCGCAAGCCCTTCCAATGTCTCCAAGCACCTCGCCACGCTGCGGGCCGCAGGGCTTGTCGGGCGTCGCCAGGCCGGCAATCGCGCGTATTTCGAGATTACCGCGCCGTTCATTTTCGACCTCTGCGACATCGTCTGCAGTGGCGCCCGCGAGCGGCTCGCCCGCGAACAGGCCAACCTCCCCGCGCCCTGATCCGCCATCGGCGGCCGAGTTTCGGTATACTGGCCGATCCATCGAAACAAAGCCGTCGAGGGATGCTGCCCATGGCCGATCCAGCCGTCGGTTCCCCGCGAACCGAATCCGCGATCCGCGTGGACGCCGCGAGCAAATCGTTCGAAAAGGGCGTCCGGGCCGTCGATGCCGTCGATCTTGAAGTCGGCGCGGGGGAGTTCTTCACGCTGTTGGGACCCTCGGGCTGCGGCAAGACCACGTTGCTGCGACTGCTGGCCGGGCTCGAACAGCCCGACAGCGGACGCATCACCATCGGCGGACAGGTGATGGACGGCGTCCCGCCGCACCGGCGCAGTGTGAACACCGTGTTCCAGTCGTATGCGCTGTTCCCGCATCGCAATGTCCGGCGCAATATCGGCTTTGGCCTCGAAATGCGGGGGACGGACGCCGGCGAGATCGACGCGCGCACCCGGCGCATGGCCGAACTCATTGGCATCGACGGGCTGCTCGACCGCGAAGTCGCGCAGCTGTCCGGAGGGCAGCGCCAGCGCGTCGCCCTGGCCCGGGCGCTGATCAATGAGCCCGATGTGCTGTTACTCGACGAGCCGCTGTCCGCCCTGGACGCCGATCTGCGCGGGCGGCTGCAGCTCGAGCTGAAGCGTCTCCAGCGGCGGTTGGGCATGACCTTCGTGTTTGTCACCCACGACCAGCAGGAGGCCATGGTGATGAGCGACCGCATGGCGGTGCTCGATGCCGGGCGGATCGTTCAGGTGGGCCCGCCCGATGCCATCTATGAGGCACCGGCGGCGCTGTTCGTGGCGCGCTTCATGGGTCATCAGAATTTCGTCCCCATTCATGGCCGCGACGCGGCGGGCGTCGATACCCCGCTGGGGCGCCTTGAGGGCGCATTCGGCACGGGCGATCATCTGCTGCTGCGCCCCGAGACCATTCGCCTGGGCGACGAGGCGCAGACGGTCCCCAACCGTTTCGAGGCAACCGTCGAGGAGCGGCTCTACCGGGGCGAGACCACCGAGTATCGCCTGGCCTGCGGGGGACTGCGACTGCTGGCGAGCCGCGCCAACCGCGGCCAGCCCGAGCACCAGGTGGGCGAGACCATCCGCGTCGGCGTCTCACCGCGTGGCACCGCCACCGTTTCAGATTAGGAGGCCGCATCGATTGTCCGGACTGCGTCGCGATACCCGCTATCTGCTGGCGACCACCGCCCCCGGGGTGTTTTTCATTGTTGTCTTTCTGGTCCTGCCCAGCGCCTATCTGGTCGCCATGGCATTCCTCAGTAATGGACCGTACGGTCTGCCCACCGCGCCGCTCACGCTGGATGCGTTCCGCGAGCTGGCCGGCTTCGGGTTCCTCGGCTGGTCGCCCGGCAACCTCTACACACTGATCCGCTCGGTCTGGCAGAGCCTGCTCGCCACCGCCATCGTGATCGTCATCGCCTATCCGGCCGCGTACTTCATCAGCCGCCAGCCGGTACGCTGGCGGGCCGTCATGCTGCTGGCGGTGGTGGTGCCGTCGTGGACCAATCAGGTGATCCGCTCGGTGGGCTGGATGAATATTTTCGCGCCGGACACCGTGGTCTCGGACCTGGCGGTGCGCGTGGGACTGACCGAGCCGCAGATGGGGCTCTTCCCCTCGCAGTTCGCGGTGATCGTGGGCCTGGTCTACAACTTCCTGCCGTTCATGGTGCTGCCGCTCTACGCGGCGTTCGAGCGCCTCGACACCGAGCAGGTCGAGGCCGCCCGTGATCTGTTCGCCTCGCCGGTGGCCGTGTTCCGGCATGCGGTCTTTCCGCAGACCCTGCCCGGACTGATGGCCGGCACGGTGCTCGTGGCGATACCGGCGTTCGGTATGTACGTGGTCACCGAGCTGCTCGGGGGTGGCAAGGCCACCATGATCGGCAACCTCGTGGCCCGGCAGTTCGTCCAGGCCAGCAACTGGCCACTGGGCGCCGCTGGCGCGATCATCATGATCGTGGTGACGCTGGTGGGGCTCAAGGTGCTGCGCGACCTGGGCCGGCGCGTCGGCGGTGACCGTGAGGTGCTGCTATGACCGCTCGGGCAATGGACCGCGGCCTGCGGGTGTTCTGGTATCTGCTGCTCGCGTTTCTCTACGCGCCGCTCGCGGTGGTGGTGTTCTACTCGTTCAACGCCATCAACTCATCGGCGCGTTTCGCCGGGTTTTCGCTGACCTGGTACCAACAGCTGTTCAGCAACGATGCCATCATCGGGGCGCTGCTCAACACCGTGGCGCTTGCGCTCACCTCGTCGCTGATCGCCATCGTGATCGGTGGGATGCTGGGCTACGGGTTCTACCGCTACCGGCTGCGACGGCTCAGCTGGCTGATCTGGCTGATCTACCTGCCCATGGTGATGCCCGACATCATCTTCGGCATCGCCGAGATGATCTTTTTCATCGCCATCGACGAGCGCCTTGGCATTCTGGCGCCGGGGCTGGGAACCATGATCATCGCCCATGTCACGTTTCAGGTGCCGTTCATCGCCCTGCTGGTCAATGCCCGGTTGCTGGCGCTCGACCCGCAGCTGTTCGAGGCGGCGCAGGATCTCTACGCCGCGCCCTGGCAGCGTGCCCGCTTCTTTCTGCTGCCGGTGCTCTCGCCGGCGATCGTCTCGAGTTTTCTGCTGGCGTTGACATTGTCCATCGATGACTTTGTCATCAGCTTTTTCACCGCCGGCCCGGAGAGCACCACACTGCCAATCTATATCTGGAGTGCCATCAAAAAAGGGGTGACGCCCGAGGTCAACGCCATCGCCACGCTCATGATTGGCAGCGTCTTTCTCATGGCCCTGATCAGCCTGGTCGTCCAGCGACGGCCATCGGCCTCATCCACCACCAACAGGAGCGCCTCATCATGACGCATCCAACGCTCAGGGCGGGTCTGCTCGCCACCACCCTCGCCACCGCTGCGGGTTCCGCCAGCGCCCAGTTCGAGGGTGAGACCCTTTATCTATTCAACTGGTCGCAGTACATGGATCCGGCGATCATCCAGCAGTTCGAAGATCGCCATGGCGTCGAGGTCGTCCGCAATTACTTCAACTCCAACGGCGAGCTGTTCGCCAAACTGCAGGCCGGCGGCGACAGCCAGTACGACGTCATCGTGCCGTCGAACTATTATGTCCCGCGGCTGATCAACAGCGACCTGGTGCAGCCGCTCGATCACGATCGGCTGCCCAATCTGGATAACCTGATGGACGCCTTCCTGGACCCGGCCTTTGACCCGGGCAACGAATACAGCGTTGCCTACCAGTGGGGCACCACGGGCCTGGTCTACGACGAGTCCGCCCTTGGCGATGTCCCCAACAGCTGGTCGGTCCTGTTCGACCCGACGGTCAACCCGGATGCCCCGTTCGCGGTGCCCGAGGACGCCCAGGTGAGTCTTGGGGCGGCGTGCGCCTATCAGGGCGAGGGCTATGACTGCACAGGTCGGGATGCCCTTGAGGCGGCGGCCCGTGAGGTGCTCGACGCCAAGCAGCGCGACAACTTCGCCGGATTTGTCCAGGGCACCCCCATTCTCCAGCAGCTTGTGCGCGGCTCGGTGGCCGCCGGGATGACCTTCAACGGCGATTACCTGTTCTACAAAAGCGAGGACCCGGAAGGCTTCGAGGATATCCGCTTCGTCATCCCCGAAGAGGGGGCCGAGCGCTGGGTGGATAACATGATGATCCCCGCCAACGCGCCCAATCCCGAACTCGCCCACGCCTTCATCAACTATATCCTCGAGGCCCGGATCGGCGCCCAGCTGTCCAACTGGAACTACTACTCAAGCCCCAACGCAGCGGCGCTGCCCATGCTTGATGCGGTGTTGCAGGAGCCGCCGATCCTGCCCACCGACGAGCAGATGGAACGGCTGACCTTCATCCCCAGCCTGCAGGGTGAGTCGCTCGAGTTCCTCCAGCAGATCTGGCGCGAGGTTGAATCGCGCTAGTCCCGGTCAGTCAGCATCATCAACCGGCCGCCGGGCAGTGCCCATGTAGAGGATCGCGGTCAGTGGCAGACGGCCAAAGGTCAGGTCCCCGCGGCGGTTGATGCCGCGGGGACCAAGGCCGGTGAACGATCCCGCCTCAAGCCCGGCGACGGCGAGTGCCGTGCGCAGTTCGGTCGGCTTGATGAACAGCGCCGGGTCGTGGGTGCCCCGGGGCAACAGCCGCAGGATATCTTCGGCGACCGTAATGGTGGCGAGCCGCGCCAGTGGGTTGCGGTTGATGGTATCGAACAGAAACAAGCCGCCGGGTCGGAGCACGCGGTAGACCTCCGCGAGCACCTGATCGAGGTCCTGCACATGCTCGAGGACATCAACGCAGACCACGGCGTCAAAGCCCTGATCGGGGTAGGGCAGGGCCTCACCAACGCCGGTGGTGTAATCAATGGCCCGCCCCTCGGCCCGGGCATGCTGCTCCGCCGCGTCGATGGCTCGTGCGGCCGGGTCGATGCCGCTTACACGGGCGCCGCGGTCGTCCAGTGCCTCGGCCATGAATCCGCCAGCGCAGCCCAGATCGAGTACGGCGCGGTCGCGCCAGTCGATCTGCCGGTCCATCCACGCCAGTCGTCCCGGGACCAGGTTTTTCAGGGTTCGCACCCAGCGGATGTCGTCTGACCACCACTGATCGGCGACGTCGTCATAAAGGGCCAGATTATTGCGCATTGTGATCCTCGCCTCGGCGGTGCAATCGGGGTAGGGCGTAGGGTACGGCGTTTTTGTAGCGCGCGAAGCGCTCGCCGTAGCGCGCCGCAAAGCGACGCTCCTTCAGTCGCGGTGCCAGCAGGCAGTATGCCGTGTAGCTGATGGCCAGGAACAGCTGATCCGGCGTCCACACCGGCACCGTCCAGAGTGTCAGGGCGAAGGCCACATAGATCGGCTGGCGGATCACCCGAAAAAGCCCTTGCGTCGGCATATCGGGAAAGCGGGGTTTGATCCGGGCCAGCAAAGACATCCATCCCAGCGCGCCCGACTGGACTTCGACGCCGGCATCAAAACTCGCCTTGGTGAGCATCAGCCAGGCCAGTCCGTAGGTCGCGACGATTAGCCAGAAAACCATGCCCTCAGCGCGCCACCAGACGATGCCGCTCGGCGTCCAGAGCGTGAAAAGCGCCAGCAGCTGCAAAGCCGCGATCAGGGCATAAGTGGTGGTCGCCAGGGTGCCGCCGTGGGGGCCGGGGATCAGCCGTGTGAGCCATCGCCCGCCCCGGCGGGTCAGCAGCAGGGAGTGAGCCAGTGGGAACTGCAGGATCAGCAACGCGTTGACGCCCCAGGCCCAGGGTTGGGGGACCCGCCCGAAGGTCGCGCTCATGCCGTTGAACATGGCGATCATCATGGCAAGCACACCGCCGGCAAACGCGAGATGTGTCACGATACCCATTCCGAGTGCCAGGGCGACGCGGCCCTTGCCGGGCGGCGGGCGTAGCGCTGCACCCATCAGCTGCAACATTCCGGCGAGACGCGGGTCCCAGCGCATGCACTCACTCCATTAGAAACATGAGAGAAGGCGAAGGATGACACAGCAGCGGCATGACTGGGCCGAATCGTTGGATGGACTGCTCGAGCAGGCCTGGAAGCGACTTGGCCGCGGAGTGGCTGACCGGCGGGCGGCGGCGCGGCATCCCACACTGGCCACGGTTGATGCCAACGGCTGGCCTCAGGTGCGGACGGTGGTGCTGCGGGGCGCGGACCGGGCGGCCTCACAGCTGTGCGTATATACCGATCGAAAAGCAGGCAAGGTTGCCGACCTCGCGGCGGCGCCCCGGGCGGCGGTGCATGTGTGGGACCAGACGGCGCACCTGCAGATCCGGGTGATGGCTGAGGCCGTGATCCACACCGGGACGGCTGTTGAGTCGATATGGAGTGGGCTTTCGGCGCACGCGCAGCGCTGCTACGGCTTTCAGCCGGCGTCTGGCCTGGCCATTACCGATGCGCTGGATTATGCCGTCTGGCCCCAGCCTGAAGATTTCGCGGTCATCGAGCTGAACGTCGTTTACCTCGAGGCGCTGCACCTCGGCCATCGCCATCGGCGCGCGGGGTTTGATCGCCGTCGGGATTGGGCTGGGCAGTGGCTGGTGCCCTAGGGCGGCGGCGCAGTGCGCTGGATTATGGGTGCCCTCAGTGTCGATATCATCGCGGGCAACCTCAGACGTCCGACCCGTCAATCACCTCGACACCTGCTTTTCCGTCATTGTTGTAGCGGATACGCGCCAGTCGTTCGCCATCCGGTCGGGAATAGTCCCAGCAATAGGTGTACGAGGTCGAACCGCAGTCTGTCGCTGACGAAGCCACCCATCCAGTTTCTTCTAGACCGCCAATGGAATCCGCGATGGGAATATCGAGGAATAGGTTCCAGAGCTTCTCGCTGCGACGATCCCCAAAGCCGTCAATCCCGCTTGTAGCCACGGGAGCACTGCCTGGTTCGCCCTCGATGCATACCCGGCCGTCCTGCGGTGGGTAGTAATAGGCAACGAGGCCACATCCGGTGGTCCGCGCTGTATGTGAGCGGGCGACATGACTGTCAACGGCGCTGCTCAATGCGCGTGCCGTACTCGTGACCTCAGCATCAACACTGAGCCCTTGAACACGCGGAACAGCAATCGCGACCAGGATACCCAGCACGGCGAGGACGACGACCAGCTCGACAAGGGTGAATCCACGGCTTGGTTCACTGCCACAATGCAATTTCATGGCCCGGTGAGTAACTGTCACCCTCATGCCTTGTCAATAGACATCTAGGAAATACAGTTTCTTGGAGAGGGAGTGAGCGCTTGGCCGGAATGGCTCCCCGGGACGGATTCGAACCGCCGACCAAGTGATTAACAGTCACTCGCTCTACCACTGAGCTACCGGGGAATCGCTCTCTAGCTCGCTGCGTAGTCTAGCGTTTTACGCCGCGCCGTCAACCGGCGCGGCGCATCAAAACGGGGCCTACCCGCGCCCGAAGGCGCCCTCGAGGCGATCCATCGCCTTTTCCAGATTCTCCATGCTGGTGGCGAAGGAGATCCGGGCATGGCCGGGCGCACCAAACGCCGTCCCGGGCACCAGGGCCACGTTGGCTTCGGCGATCAGGTGCTCGGCGAGCGCCGTGTCGGTATCCACGCCGTCGATGGCAGCAATGGCACCGCTGACGTCGGGGAACGCGTAGAAGGTGCCGTCTCCGGCGATGCAGCTCACGCCTTTCATGGCATTAAGCCGCTTGACGACAAAGTCATGGCGCTCGCGGAATGCCTTGACCATGGGCCCGATCACGCCCTGATCTCCATTGAGTGCTGCAACGGAAGCGGCCTGCGAGATCGAGCTGGCGTTGGAGGTGCTCTGGGACTGGATCTTTTTCATGGCACCGATGACGTTCGCGGGGCCGGCGGCGTAGCCGATCCGCCAGCCGGTCATGGCATAGGCCTTGGAGACGCCGTTGACGACGACCGTGCGCTCAGCCAGATCCGGGCAGACCATGGCGATGTTGCTGAACGGCTCGTCGGTCCAGAGGATCGGCTCATAAATGTCGTCACTGGCAATGAGCAGGTCGGGGTGGCGGCGCAGGACCTCGCCCAGTGCTTCGAACTCGGCCCGGCTGTAGGCGGTCCCAGTGGGGTTGGAAGGACTGTTGAGGACCACGATCCGGGTGCGGTCGGTGATGGCGGCCTCTAGCTGTGCCGGCGTGATCTTGAAGCGCTGCGACTGATCAGCCTCGATGATCCGGGGGACACCATCGGCGAGCAGCGCCATGTCCGGGTAGGACACCCAGTAGGGGGCCGGGATAACCACTTCGTCGCCACTGCCAAGCACCGCCATGAACAGGTTATAGAGGCTCTGCTTGGCGCCTGAGGACACCAGGATCTGGTTGGCGTCGTACTCGAGGCCGTTGTCGCGCTCGAACTTGGCCTGAATGGCCTGCTTGAGGGCCGGCGTGCCGTCGACCGGGGTATAGCGGGTCTGACCGGCCTGGATCGCCTGCACCGCGGCGGCGCTGATATGATCAGGGGTATCAAAATCCGGTTCGCCGGCACCCAGACCGATGATGTCGTGACCGGCCGCGCGCATTTCCGCGGCGCGGGCCGTGACCGCCATGGTCGGGGAAGGCTTCACGCGCCCGACGCGCTCAGAGAGTTCAATAGCCAAGGATGGTCTCCGTTTTTTTACCGTTTGCCGCGATGATACGCCAAACATGACAGGGCCTGCATTGCCATGACTGACGAGACACTGCGTTTTCAGCTGCAGAGTGACTTCGAGCCCGCCGGTGATCAGCCGGCGGCCATCGAGACCCTCGCCAACAGCCTGCACGCCGGCCACCCGCATCAGACCCTGCTGGGGGTAACCGGGTCGGGCAAGACCTTCACCATGGCCAGCCTGATCGCCAAAGAGCAGCGCCCGGCGGTGGTGCTCGCGCCCAACAAGACCCTGGCCGCGCAGCTCTACGGCGAAATGAAGGCGTTTTTCCCCAACAACGCCGTCGAGTATTTCGTCTCGTACTACGACTACTACCAGCCCGAGGCCTATGTGCCGTCCTCGGACACTTTCATCGAGAAGGATGCCTCGGTGAACGAGCACATCGAGCAGATGCGCCTGTCGGCCACCAAGGCGATCATCGAGCGCCGCGACACCATCATCGTCGCGTCGGTGTCCTCGATCTACGGGCTGGGTGACCCCACCGCCTATCTCGAAATGGTGCTGCATCTCGAGGTGGGGGAGTCCGTCGATCAGCGCCGGATCCTGCGCCGGCTGGCGCAGTTGCAGTACGCGCGCAATGACTATGACTTCGCCCGCGGCAACTATCGGGCCCGGGGCGATGTCATCGATATCTTCCCGGCCGAGTCCGAGGACGAAGCGGTGCGCGTCGAGCTGTTTGATGACGAGATCGAAAGCCTCGCCTGGTTCGACCCGCTGACCGGCGAGGTCCTGCGTCGGGTCCAGCGGCTGACCGTCTATCCCAAATCCCACTATGTCACGCCCCGCGACACGGTGCTGAGCGCGGTGGAGAAGATCAAGGTCGAGTTGAAGGAGCGCCTCGAGCAGCTCCAGGGCGCCGGCAAACTGCTCGAGGCCCAGCGCCTTGAGCAACGCACCCGCTTTGACCTGGAAATGATGCAGGAGCTTGGCTACTGCAACGGCATCGAGAACTACTCGCGCTATCTGTCGGGACGCGGGCCGGGCGAGGCGCCGCCGTGCCTGTTCGACTATGTGCCGGATGACGCCATGCTGTTCATCGATGAATCGCATGTCACGGTTTCGCAGGTGGGCGGCATGTACCGCGGCGACCGGGCCCGTAAGGAGACGCTGGTGGAGTATGGCTTCCGGCTGCCTTCGGCACTCGACAACCGGCCCCTGAAGTTCGAGGAGTTCGATACCATCGCGCCGCAGCGCATCTATATCTCGGCGACGCCCGGGCCCTATGAAAAGCAGCATTCCTCGGCGGTTGCCGAACAGGTGGTGCGGCCCACCGGCCTGGTGGATCCGGCCATCGACGTGCGCCCGGCCAGCACGCAGGTCGATGATGTGCTCGGCGAGATCAATGAGCGCAGCCGGGCTGGCGAGCGCGTGCTGGTGACCACGCTCACCAAGCGCATGGCCGAAGATCTCACCGAATACCTGGCGGAAAACGGCGTCCGGGTTCGCTACCTGCACTCGGATATCGACACCGTCGAGCGCACCGAAATCATCCGCGACCTGCGGTTGGGGGCCTTTGACGTGCTGGTGGGCATCAACCTGCTGCGCGAGGGACTGGATATCCCGGAGGTTTCACTGGTGGCCATCCTCGATGCCGACAAGGAGGGCTTCCTGCGCGCGGAGCGCTCCCTGATCCAGACCATCGGCCGGGCGGCGCGGAACGTCAACGGTCAGGCCATCCTGTATGGCGATCAGATGACCGATTCGATGAAAAAGGCCATCGACGAGACCGAACGACGGCGCGAGAAACAGATCGCCCACAACGAGGAACATGGCATCACGCCCCAGGGCATCCAGAAGGCCATCGCCGATGTCATGGAGCGGGGCGGGGCGAGCGCGCCGGACAGTGCCGAGCACTACGCGCAGGTTGCCGACGAGGCCAAGGCCTATGCCGATCTGAGCACCGCCCAGGCGGTCAAGCGCATCAAGGAGCTGGAGCAGAAGATGCACCAGCACGCCCGCAACCTCGAGTTCGAGGAAGCCGGCAAGCTGCGTGACGAGGTCAAGCGGCTGCAGCGTCATGCGCTGGGTGAACCCGACCGGGACAGTGCGTGATCGAGCTCGACCAGCGCGCCAGTCCCGCCACGGTCGATCTGACGGCGGTCATCGTCGCCATGATTGACGGCGAGCCCTGCATCCTGACCGTCCAGTCCGGGCCGGGTGAGCCCGATACGTTGCCCTGCGGGCCCCTGCAGCCCGATCACCGGACACTCCAGGCGGGCCTGCGCAGCTGGGTGGAGTACCAGACCGGGCTGCGGCTCGGTTACATGGAGCAGCTCTATACCTTTGCCGACCGCAACCGGGCCGGCGGCGATGACGGCCCGCCGGAACAGGACGTTCGCCCCGTCTCGGTGGCCTATCTGGCCCTGGTTCACGACGCTGATCCGCAGACCGGTCGCGCGACGGCCTGGCAGCCCTGGTATGACTATCTGCCCTGGGAGGACTGGCGCACCCAGCGCCCGCCGGTGGTCGATCGACTGCTCGCGGCGCTGGCCGACTGGCGGGATCAGGCGCCCAGCGCGCCCAAACGCCGGCGGCGGGCCGAACGGCTGCGCCTGACCTTTGCCAATGGCTCGACGCCCTGGGACGAGGAGCGCTCGCTGGAGCGTTATGAGCTGCTCTATGGCGCGCGGCTGGTGGCGGAGGCGTGGCACGACGAGGGCGCCGAGCCACCGGAATCCGTGGCGACGCGCGTTGATCAATCCATGGCGACGGATCACCGCCGCATTCTGGCAACGGCCATGGGCCGGCTGCGGGGCAAGATCAAATACCGCCCGTTGCTCTTTGAGCTGATGCCGCCCACTTTCACCCTGCTGCAGTTGCAGCGCACCGCCGAGGCACTGTCCGGGACGCGGCTGCACAAGCAGAACTTCCGCCGCCTGGTGGAGCGCCAGCAGCTGGTCGAGGCCACGGGCCAGCATGAAACCCGCACCGGCGGGCGGCCCGCAAGGCTGATGCGGTTTCGACCAGCCGTCACCCTCGAGCGCCCGGCCCCGGGGGTGGGCATCAAGACGGGCAGTCGCAGCACCCACCGCTATTGATTGAACTCTGCCCGCGGGCTTATGCTCCAACTCAGCATAAGCGGGATTTTGTTGACGCCAATAATGCTCAGATCGAGCATAAGGAGCGGTTCATGGCAGAGGTAATGGAGCAGACGGCGGCGGCCGAGCAGCGTTTGAAGGACGTGATTCCGCCCATCGAATGGCCCGCGCTGGAGCCCGACATCGATGCCATTCACCGCCTCAAGGCTGAACGCAACGCCGTCATTCTGGCCCACAACTATCAGACCCCCGAGATCTTCCACGGCGTCGCGGATATTGTCGGCGATTCACTGGCGCTGGCGCGCCGGGCGGCCGAGACCGATGCCGATGTCATCGTCCAGGCCGGGGTGCACTTCATGGCGGAGACCTCGAAGCTGCTCTGCCCCGAGAAGACCGTGCTGATTCCGGATCTGGCGGCGGGCTGTTCGCTGGCCGAATCGATCACCGCCGCCGATGTGCGGGCACTGCGCGAACGCCATCCCGGGGTGCCGGTGGTCACCTACGTGAACACCTCCGCGGCGGTGAAGGCGGAATCGGATATCTGCGTGACCTCGGGCAACGCCGTGGCCGTGGTGGAGTCACTCGGTGTCGACCGGGTGATCTTTCTGCCGGATGAGTACCTTGCCCACTATGTCGCGCTGCAGACCGATGTCCAGATCATTGCCTGGCAGGGCCACTGCGAGGTGCACGAGCGGTTCACCGGCGACGAGATCCGCGCCTACCGCCAGGCCCACGATGACCTGATGGTCATCGCCCATCCCGAGTGCCCGCCGGATGTGCTCGACGCCGCCGACCAGGTGGGCTCGACCGCGCAGATGATCCACGCGGTCAAGACCCGCCAGCCGCGACGGGTGTTGATGGTCACCGAGTGCTCGATGAGCGATAACGTGGCGGCTGAAGTGCCCGAGGTGGAATTCGTGCGGCCCTGTAACCTGTGTCCGCACATGAAGCGCATTACCCTGCCAAAGATCCGCCAGGCGCTGGAGCAGCTTGCCCCGCGCGTCGAGATTGACTCCGGCGTGGCGGATCGCGCCCGTCAGGCGGTCACACGGATGCTGGCGGTCTAGTGAGTCGGGTCGCAGCCACGTCACCCCCAGTGATTGTCGTGGGGGCGGGGATCGCCGGGCTGGCGACGGCGCTACGGCTTGCACCGCTGCCGGTGCGGGTCCTGACCGCCGGTGCCCTGCGCGAGAACACCGCCACGGCCTGGGCGCAGGGCGGCATTGCCGCCGCGCTGGGCCATGACGATGCCCCGGCCCTGCATCAGGCGGATACCGAGGCCGCCGGCGCCGGACTGGTGGATCCGGCGGTTGCCCGGGCGGTCACGGCGGCCGCACCCGAGTGTCTCGCGCAGCTCGAGCGGTGGGGCGCGCGCTTTGATCGCACCCCCCAGGGCGACTGGGCGCTGGGCCTGGAGGGCGCGCATCGCCGGCGCCGGGTCGTGCATGTCGGCGGCGACGGCAGTGGTGTGGCGATCCTCAACGCGCTGATCCAGCAGGTCCGTTCCACGCCGTCCATTACCGTGTCCGAGAATACGCCGGTCAACGGCCTGCTGGCCGACGCCGGCGGCGTCCATGGCGTACGACTGGCGGAGGGGGCATTGCCGGGCCGCGCCGTGGTGCTGGCCACCGGCGGGCTGAGTGGGCTTTACGCCGAGACCACCAACCCCCTGGGCGCCGTGGGCGCGGGCATTGCGATGGCGGCCCGCGCCGGCGCGGGCATCACGGATGCCGAGTTCGTTCAGTTTCATCCCACCGCCATGGCCGTGGGGCGCGATCCCATGCCGCTTGCCACCGAAGCGCTGCGCGGCGAGGGCGCGACCCTGGTCAATGGCGCTGGCGAGCGGTTGATGGCCGATACGCCGGGCGGTGATCTGGCGGCGCGCGATGTGATCGCCCGGCGGATCCATGCGGCGTTGGCGGCGGGCGACCGGGTCTATCTGGACGGGCGCCGCGCGATTGGCAGCGCCTTCGCCGAGCGCTATCCATCGGTGCATGCCGCCTGCCGCGCGGCCGGCATCGATCCGGCCACCGAGTTGATTCCGATCCGGCCGGCGGCCCACTACCACATGGGCGGCATCGCGGTTGATGACCGGGGACGGACTGACCTGCCTGGCCTCTGGGCCTGCGGCGAAGTGGCCTGCACCGGGCTCCACGGCGCCAATCGCCTGGCCAGCAATTCCCTGCTCGAGGGGCTGGTGTTCGCGCGTTGGATTGCCGAAGACGTTGCCGCATCGCCCGTCCGGTCAGTGCCGGATGCCGGCGATGGACCGACGCCGCGCACCGCAACGGTCCCCACCGCGCCACGGGTCGCACCGTGGATCCGGGCGTTGATGAGCCGCTCGGTCGGTGTGGTCCGGGACAACGACAGGCTGGCGCAGGCAATCGATGCCCTCTCGGCCGTGGCGTTTGATCGCGACGATCCGCAGCGCGACCATGCGCTGACCGCGCTTTTCGTTGCAACGGCGGCGCAGCGGCGCTGCGAGAGCCGGGGCGGGCATCTGCGCCGGGACTTTGCCGACACGCAGTCACCGCCGCCGGCCAGGCAGGCGCTGACGCTCGCCGCGCTGTGCCCGCAGCCGCCGGTGACCCACGAGCCGCTGGTAGCGGCAGGCGGGCCGGTCCGATGAGTCGTATGGCACTGACACAACCCGGCCTTGAACCGTTGATCCGGGCCGCACTTGCCGAGGATCTGGGCCGGGCGGGGGACATCACCAGCAATGCGGTCATCCCCGCCGATACCCCCATGGAGGGGGTCGTGCGCAGTCGCGAGGCCGGGCGAATCGCCGGAGCCGAGGCGGCGGCACTGGCCTTCAACCTAGTGGACGGGGCGGTGAACGTCGCCGTGGCACAGCCCGACGGGGCACGGGTCGAAGCCGGCACGACCGTGCTGTCGGTGGATGGTCCGGCCCACGCGATCCTCGCGGCGGAGCGTGTCGCCCTCAACCTGCTCTGTCATCTCAGTGGGATCGCCACCGCCACCGCAGCGCTGGTCGATGCGGTGGCGGACCGGCCCGCCCGCATCGCCTGCACCCGCAAGACCACGCCGGGCCTGCGGTCACTGGAAAAGCAGGCCGTGCGCGCCGGCGGTGGGGTCAATCACCGCTTTGGGCTCGATGATGCAATGCTCATCAAGGACAACCACATCGCCGTGGCCGGGGGGATTGCACCGGCACTGGCGCGGGCCCGCGCGGCGGCGGGGCATCTGGTGAAAATCGAGATCGAAGTCGACACCCTGGATCAGCTTGATGAGGCGCTCGCCGGCGGGGCGGATGCGGTCCTGCTGGATAATATGGACCCCGCCACGCTGGCGGCGGCCGTGCGGCGGGTTGATGGCCGCGCCGTCACCGAGGCCTCGGGCCGTGTCAGCCGCGACACCGTGGCCGCGGTGGCGGCCAGTGGTGTCGATATCATCTCGGTGGGTGCGCTGACCCACAGTGCGCCGATCCTCGACCTTGGCCTTGATGCCGAGCCCGCCGGGGCGTGATCAGCCCTCGGCGGGGCGGCCGTAGTAAGGATCGCGCGGCAGCTTGCCGACCCCGGGGTTGAAGGTGTTGGTCGGGTCGAGACGGCGGTAGAACGCGGCCAGCGGTGGCTTGGCCGGATACAGATGCCCGACATTATGCTCCGCCGGGTATTCCGCGCCCCGCGCATCGAGGATCTCGAGCATTTTCGCCTTGTGGGCCGCCACATCGGCGCCCTTGCGGAATACATAGTCCTGGTGGAACACGTTGCAGAAGAAATGCCCGTAGTAGAGCCGGTGCACCAGGTCGCGGCTGATCGATTCGGGCAGTTCCTCAAACCAGTCCCGATCGTTGCGCGCGAGGGCGATGTCCAGCGCCAGGATGTCCTCGACCTCGTCATGATGGATGGTCTGATAGCGCACACCCGCCCCGGCCGCCGCAAAGCGATGCAGCATCGCCCGCTCGGCCTCGTCCGCGGTGCAGCGGAACCACGCCTCGGGGAAGCACTCGTCAAGAAACTCCTCGGTCTCCTCGACCATGTCACCGTTCACCCGCAGGATCAGGTGATGCTCGAAGCGGTCGCGCCACTCCACCACCCGCGCCGGTAGCGGATCCGGCAGCAGCCGTGAGAGGCGCTGGAGGACGTGATCAGTGATCGGGTCGGGGAGCAGCGGCAGCGGGCGGAACAGCCGGTCGATGCGGTTTTTGAGGGCGAACGCCCTGGGTAGCCGCGCCGTGCCGAGTTTCTTGATGATCAGAAAGCTGTCCTTGCCGTAGCGCCGCGCCACGTCGAACAGCTCGCGGTGCAGGTACTCGGCGGTGATCGGCAGTCTGCTCGCCTCGCGCAGGAACCGCGCGCGGAACTGTGCGAGCTGCGCGGTATCGTTGCTGCCGATGTAGTAGGTGCGCACGTCCGACTCCTGCTCGAAGGTGTCCATGCGCACGGCGAACACCATGACCTTGCCGGCGCTGCCGGATACCCCGTAGAGCAGGCGCGGGTCGTTGTTGAATCGCGCCGCGCCGGGTTCATCGGCCCCGCGGATGATCTCGGGATAACCATCGTCGCTGGCCTTGCCGGCGTGCCAGTCCACGTCCTCGGGCCGGTAATCGCCGCGCTCGAGGCGATCGAGGATGGTCTCGGGGGTGTCACCGAGTGCCACTCCCAGCTCGTTGATCAGCTCAAGCTCACCGTGCGCGTTGACCCGGGCATAGACGGCGAGCTCGGTGTAGGCGGGCCCACGCCGGCAGAGTGCGCCCCCGGAGTTGTTGCAGACACCGCCCACCACGGTGGCGCCCAGCGACGTCGAGCCGATCACCGAATGCGGCTCACGCCCGTACGGCGCGAGGGTCTGGGTGAGCTCGAACAGCGTGGCCCCGGGCAGGGCGATGGCTTGCTCGGCGTCGCCGAGCAGCTGCAGACCTTTGATGCGCATCGCGTTGATGGCAACGGCCGGGCGGTCGTAGTGGTCCTTGGGGGTCGAGCCCTCGGTCAGGCCGGTGTTGGCCGCCTGAGGCACGATCACCGCGCCGGCCTCGACCGCCGCCTGAGTGCAGTGCCAGAGCTCGACCAGCGAGCCCGGATGTACCACCGCCACCACCTCGCCGCTGCCCGAGCGGTAGCCCGTGCGGTAAGGCCGCGTCGCCGCCTCGTCGGTCAGTACGTGTTCGGCGCCGGCGATCGCCGTCAGGCGCTCGATCATTGCCTGGGTCTGGCTCATGGATCTGTCCTCCCGGCCGCGTTCAGTCGGCCCAGCGTCCGGCAAAGTCCTCGGGCACATGCAGGATGTTGCGGTCGACGGCATTGATGTCGCGATGGCCACACAGCGCCATGGTCGTATCAAGCTCCTTATGCAGCACCTCGAGGGATCGGGTGACTCCCTCCTGGCCCATGGCGCCCAGGCCGTACACCCAGGCCCGGCCGATCATGACCCCGTCCGCCCCCAGCGCCAGGGCCTTGAGAATGTCCTGGCCCGAGCGGATGCCTGAGTCGAAGTACACCTCCATGCGATCACCCACCGCGGCGATGATATCCGGCAGCACCCGAATACTGCTGAGTGTCCCATCGAGCTGGCGTCCGCCGTGGTTGGATACGACGATGGCATCGGCCCCCAGTTCGGCGGCGCGTTCGGCATCCTCGCGGTTCATGATGCCCTTGAGCACCACCTTGCCACCCCACATGTCCATGAGTTGTTTGACCCGATCCCAGTCGAGGGAGTGATCGAACGCCTCGGCGGTCCAGGAGGACAGCGAGCTGGAATCGGTGACGCCCTGGGCATGACCGACCACATTGCCGAAGGTGCGCCGCCGGGCGCCCAGCATCTCCAGCCCCCACGACACCTTGGTGGCGAGATTGGCGATGGACTTGATGGTGAGCTTGGGCGGAGCGCTCAGCCCGTTTTTCAGGTCCTTATGGCGCTGGCCTTGCACCTGCAGGTCCAGCGTGATGACGATGGCCGAGCAGTTCGCCGCCCGGGCCCGCTCCATGAGCCGGCGCATGAAGTCATCATCGGACAGTGTGTAGACCTGGAACCAGAAAGGCCGGGTAGTTTCCGCCGCCACATCCTCGATCGAGCAGATGGACAGCGTCGAGAGCGTGAAGGGCACGCCGAAGTCCTCGGCCGCCTTGGCGGCGAGGATTTCGCCGTCCGCGTGCTGCATGCCGGTCAGGCCCACCGGGGCCAGTGCCACCGGCATGCTCATGGTCTCGCCAAGCATCTGGCTTTCGGTGGTGCGCCGGGTCATGTCGATGGCCACCCGCTGACGGAAATAGATCGACCGGAAGTCGCTGGTGTTCTCCTCGAACGTCTGCTCCGACCAGCTGCCGGTCTCGCAGTAGTCGTAGAACATCTTCGGCACCCGGCGCCGGTAGATGCGCTTCAGATCGTCAATGCAGGTGATAACCGCCACGTCATCGGCCTCCACGATTGGTGAGCATGAATGCCAGCACAACCCCCAGAAAACCGAGCCATCCGGCGTACCAGAAGTTCGTGCCACCGGTGATGATCGCCATTCCCAGCAGACCCGCGGCGATCATGTAATAGGCCATGGGGATCAGGGTCTTGCGGATGACATCGCCTTCCCGACCCAGCAGGCCCACGGTGGCGGACGCCGCGACCACGTTGTGCACGGTCACCATGTTGCCACCCGCGCCGCCGACCGCCTGGAGCGAGACGACCATCGAGGCGCCGAACGAACCCAGACCGATCTGCTCGGCCGTGGAGATCTGGAAGAACGAGAACATCATGTTGCTGATGGTGTTACTGCCCGCCAGGAAAGCACCCAGTCCGCCCACCGTGGGAGCGAACAGCGGCCACAGCTGGCCGGTCAGCGCAGCGACGCCCTGGGCAAGCATCTCGGGCATGCTCGCCACCTGATCGAGGGTGCCCATGGGGATGCCGCTGGCCAGTGCCGACTGAATGGCACCCACCGTGTCGTGGCCGTCCGGCGCGGAGTTGATGAACACCTGCACCATGGGCACCGCAAAGATCAGTGCCGAGCCGGCCGACACGATGGTCCGGCCGGCGGTCTTCCAGGCGCGGCCATAATCGCCATGGGTCCACATCTTGTGGAGAAAATAGGTGATCAGCGAGGTGACCAGCAGCACGAAGCCCGGCAGATACAACGGCTGCGAGGCGGCGGTAATGCCCGAGCCGAAGACGTTGGGGATCGCCAGGGTCACGGCATCGGCGCGCAGCGCATCGGTGACCGGCGGAATCACGCGGGTGATGACCAGCAGACCGGCAACGATGATGTAGGGCATCCACGCCTGCAGCTGCGAGAGCGGCTGGTTTTCGTCACGCGTGGGCTGCGTCGCATCCTGCAGCGAGCTGATCCACTCGGGCTGCCAGTGTTCGCGGGGCTCGAACTCGAAGGTGTCCTTGGGCAGAAACCAGCCGCGACGCGCCGCCGGGATGACGATGCCAAGCCCGATCAACCCGCCGATCAGTGCCGGGAACTCCGGACCCAGCAGGGCGGCGACGGCGTAGTAGGGCACCACAAACACGACGCCCGCGAACAAGGCGAATTTCCAGGCGCGCAGGCCTTCGACGAACGAGCGATTGGCGCCGAAAAAGCGCGTGAGCATGCCCACCATGATCAGCGGGATGAAAACCCCCACCAGCGCGTGGAGCAGCGCGACCTGCATGCCGATCTGGTCAAGGTACTGTGCATAGGGGATGCCGGCCGCCTCGACCATGCGATCGGTCACCGACTGGTCGGACAGCCCGGCGTTGACCCCGACGATGATCGGCGTGCCGATGGCGCCGAAGGAGACCGGCGTCGACTGGATGATCATCGCCGAGACCACCGCCGCCATGGCGGGAAACCCGAGGGCGACAAGCAGCGGCGCGGCGATGGCGGCGGGCGTGCCGAACCCCGAGGCGCCTTCGATCAGCGCGCCGAACAGCCAGGCAACGATGATGGCCTGGACGCGCCGGTCGGGCGAGATGTCCTCGAAACCCTTCTGTATCACGCTGATCGCGCCGCTCTCGCGGAGCGTGTAGAGCAACAGAATGGCGCCAAAGACGATGAAAAGGATGTTGAGGGCGGTAACGACCCCGTTGACCGATGCACCGGCCACGATATTCAGATCGGTCCCCCAGAAGCCAAGGGCCACGGCCACCGCGACGGCATAGGCCAGTGGCATGGCGTACTTCGCCGGCCAGCGCAGCATCACCAGGAAAACGGCGACGGTCACCAGCGGCAACAGCGCCATGAGAACGATCAGCGCCAGATTCATGGCCAATCTCCTCCAGTCAGACGTTCGTTTTTATGTCTTGTCAGTGCCCGCTGGGCACCTTACTCGGTCTCAGCGGGCATAGTCTGCAGATCCTGCGCACGGGCTGCAATCAATGCGGGATGAGCGTCTGGAAGGCGAACATCCCCATGAAGGCCAGCACGATGACGATACCGACGCCCGAGGCGGTCAGTCCCTTGTTGGCATCCGGGATCATCTCGGCAAAGACCATCCAGATCATCGCCCCGGCCGCCAGTCCCAGGCCAATGGGCAGGAACGGCTCGAACACCGACACGAACAGATAGGCGGGAATGGCCATCAGTGGCTGCGGCAGGCTTGAGAACACCGACCAGCCGGCCGCCTTCCACACCGATACGCCCCGCGGCACCAGGACCAGGGCGATGGCAAGCCCCTCGGGGATGTTGTGAATGGCGATGGCTGTGGTGATGAACACGCCCAGCTCCTCACCGCCACCATAGGCCACGCCCACGCCGATTCCCTCGGCGAAGGAATGGATGGTCATGATGCCGACGATCATCAGCGCCTTCCGGGCGTTGGCGCCCTGCAGGTCGCCAATGTCCGGGGTGTCATGCTGATCCACCCAGCGATCGGCCAACACCACCAGCACCAGGCCACTGCCGATGCCGATCAGGGTGCGCCAGGCGTCCAGGGTGTTGCCCTCGGAGACCAGGCTGTGACTGGCCGCCAGCATCAGCCCCCCGGCCATGGCCGCACCAATGGCCAGCCAGCGATCGCCGACCCGGTGCGCGAAGGCGAGGGGAAAGGCGCCGATCCCGGTGGTGATCGCGGTGATCAGCGCGGCGATGAACACGGTGAGTAGCGAGACTTCCATAGCCATGGGCGTCATCCTGAGGATTGCGTTATCAGTTTGGAACTATTGCAAATATGATAACGGACAGCTCAGGTGATCCGAGTGACGAAGTCACAGAGAAGGCAATCTCCGCTCACCCATCCAGGCGGATGAAAAACCCCGGGCCGGTCTGGTCAAAGCCCTCGCCGGCCTGGCGGAAGCTCACCGACCCATCGAGCCGGTCTTCGTAGACCAGATGCGCCTCGTCGGCCACGGCCGCCGACGGCGCGATGAGCCGGGATGAGCGTCCGGTGACCGTCATGACGGTGGGGTGGTATTGCGCCATATCCAGCTCGAAATTCACCGCGGCGAGCGCCTCACGCATCGCCTCAAACTGCTCCCCGGCCTGCAGGTTGACCCGATGGAGCCCGTTGAACGTGCGTGACTCGGTCAGCGAAAGGTAATAGGCATCACGCGCAGTGCGCGAGGTCCGCACCGGGATCTCGCCCTCAATCGTCACTTTCAGTCCCCCATCGACGTTCTCGCGTGAGAAATCCGAGATGTCCATGTACTGATCCAGTACGCTCCAGACATCGTCGACCTGCGCGCTCTGGCGGGTATTCAACGGGCGGTCATGGGTGAAAACGGCCTGGAGCTCGGCCACGACCTCGTTGCCCGCGAGCGCCGAGCGCAGCTGAGTGCTGTTGACGGTCAGTTCAACCTCATCCGCCCGGCAGCCGGCCAGCGCGATCGCCACGGCGCTCAGCATGAGAATGCGTCGGGTGCTGCGATGGATCATTGCGAGCAATGGACACCTCCAGTGGTGACTGCGTTTATCATGGTGACCCGTCATCCGGCACAGGGAGCCTTCGTGAAGCACGATACACGCCCAGGTCGTCTGGCGGCGATGATGGGCCTCGCGCTCACCACGGCCGTTACGGCGTCCGAGCCGGGGCTGCGCCTCGCCCCCGACGCGCTGCGCCAATCCCTCGAGCCGCCCACTGAGTCATTCAGCGTGCACAAGGCCACGCCGCATCGTCTGGTCACGCCGGATGATACCGCGCTGCCGCTGAGACGCTGGGGCCCGGCGCCCGAGGCCGGGGAATCACCCGAGGCGGTGGTGCTCGGGCTGCATGGATTCAACGATCATGCGGGTGCTTTTGTGGCCACCGCCGCAGCGCTCGTGCCAGAGGGCATTGCCGTGTACGCCTATGACCAGCGCGGCTTTGGCGCGACCGGGTCACGCGGTGACTGGCCCGGCACCGGCGCGTTGGTCAGCGACGCACGCTGGGCGTTGGGATCACTCCAGCGCCGCTACCCCGACACCCCCATCGTCGTGATGGGGTTGAGCATGGGCGCGGCCGTAGCGACACTCGCGCTGGACGATACGCCGATGCTCCAGCCGGAAGCGGCCGTGCTGGTCGGGCCGGCCTTCTGGGGCCGTTCGGCCATGCCCGGCTATCAGCGGTTCGCCCTGTGGGCCGCCGAAAGGATGGCGCCGGGGCTGCGGGTCAGCAACGAGTGGATCGGGATTGAGCCGAGCGATGAGCCAGCCGTGCTGCAGGCACTTGAGGCCGATCCGCGGTGGATTGGCGCCCCAACGCTTGAGGCGATTGCCGGCGTCAGTGATCTCATGGATCAGGCGCTCCGCGGCGCCTCCGGGTTCAATGGCCCCGCCACACTCATTCAGTACGGCACTGCGGATGAGGTCATTCCCCCGGCGGCGGTCTGCGCGCTGCTCCGGGCCCTGCCCGACGACGCGCCCTGGCGCACCGCCCTCTACCCCGAGGGTTATCACATGCTCACCCGCTATACCGGCGCTGCGGCCGTGCTTGCGGACATCCGCCGGTTCATCGCCGATCCGGATGCCGTGCTGCCGTCCGGCGAGGGGCTTGAGCCGGCCGCCGCCCGGCGGACTGTCTGTCAGTCAGCAGGCGGCTGAGGCGGCGGCGTTCAGAAGCGCTCGGCGCGCAGGACCTCGCAGTCGGCGACACTGACCACGCCAATATGGCGATCCACCACCTCAAAGGCGGCATCAAGCAGCGAGTCGACGCGCTCGGGGCGGACGATGCAGACCACGTTGACCATGCCCCCCGCCCGGCTGACCTGTCCCTCGCCGCTCCAGTGCCCGGACCGGCCCGAGCCACCAAGGACGGGCAGCACACTGAATCCGGTGACGCCCGCCTTGATGAGCGCCGCGCTCAGGCGGTCCTCCATGATCGACTCGATGATGATTTCGACGCGTTTTGCCTTGTGAGTCTGCATGGCATCAGCCTCCGGTCAGGGTCTGTGACAGGGCCAGATAGATCGGTATCCCCAGCGTCAGGTTGAACGGAAAGGTTACACCCAACGACAGGGTCAGGTAGATCGAGGGATTGGCCTCGGGCAGCGCCACGCGCATCGCGGCCGGCACGGCGATGTAGGAGGCCGACGCGGCGAGGGTCATGAACAGCAGGACGCCGCCGGTGCTCAGCCCCAGCGCCAGGCCGGCCGCCAGACCGAACAGCGAGCCGATCAGCGGCATGACCACCCCGAAGGCGAACAGCCCCGCCGTCAGGACCGACTTCGCCTCGCGCAGGCCGCGTCCGGCCACCAGTCCCATGTCGAGCAGGAACAGGCAGAGCACGCCCTGGAAGGGTTCCTCGATGAACGGGGCGATCATCGCCATGCCCTCGTCGCCGGTGATCCCGCCGATCAGAAACGATCCCACCAGCAGAACAATGGAGCCATTGAGCAGGATCTCACGGACCAGCCCCTGCTCCATTTCTCCGGACTGCTGGCCGGAGCGGGCGATGATCCACAGCGCCGATAGAATGGCCGGCGCCTCCATCACCGCGGCCACCGCGACCATGTAGCCCTCGGGCGAGAGCCCCGCCGACTCCGCCACCGAGGTGGCCGCGACGAAGGTCACGATCGAGATCGAGCCGTAATGCCCGGCGACGGCCGCGGCGTCGGTGACCGAGAGTCGCGACATCACCCGCAACAGGCCGAACGCCACCAGCGGGAGGACGAACGAGAGGATGATCCCGGCGACCAGCGAGAGCACCAGCGTGGCATCGACACCGTGATTGGCGACGCTCGCGCCGCCCTTGAAGCCGATCGCGAACAGCAGATAGATCGACAGGCCCTTGGCGATGGCTTCGGGGATGGACAGGTCCGATCGCGCGAAAGCCGCTGCGACGCCGAGCACAAAGAAAAGAATGATCGGCGAGGTGAGGTTGTCCGCCGCCAGCGCCAGGGTGCCTTCCATATCTGCCTCGTGGTTGTCTCAGGATCGGGCATCGTCTGAACCGTTGCGAAGCCTACCTGATTATGGGGTAACCGCCTATGCACAGGCACAGGGGCACAAGTAATCCCCTGGTACGATAGGATTAACGCTATGTGGATACAGCGCGACACCGGACTGGCCCGCGGGCGCGGGGGCCGACACTAATGGGGGAGTGATGATCGCCGATCGCAGTCTTTGGCTGGGGGTACTGCTGGGTCTGCTTGGCGGGGTGCGGGTCTGGAGCATGGCGGCGAGCGGTGCCGCGTCGCTGCCCCATATTCTGGCTGCGCTGACGGTGCTGGTGCCGCTGACCCTCTTCGGGGTGTTTCTACGCCGGGCATGGCCGGCTGGGCTGGCGCTCGCGATCGTGGTGGCGATTGAGCTGTCCCTGGCCTGAGCGACAGGAGACGATGATGAGTGAAAAACGCTACAGCGCCGCGGTCCAGACTGCGCATGATTACTACGATAGCGAGGACGCCGACAATTTCTATGCGCTTGTATGGGGCGGCGAGGACATCCATGTCGGTCTCTACGACCATCCGCAGGAGGCCATTGACACCGCAAGCCGTCGCAGTAATCAGGTCATGGCCGAGCTGACCCCCGGACTCAATGCCGATACACGGGTCATCGATCTGGGGTCAGGCTATGGGGGTGCGCTGCGCTACCTCGCCCGCCACTATGGCTGCTCAGGCGTCGGCCTGAATCTCAGCGCGCGGGAAAATGCGCGTGCACGGCGCCAGAATGCCGAGCAGGGCCTCGCCGAGCGCATCGAGATTGTCGGTGGCAATTTCGAAGACGTCCCTTACGCCGATGACAGTTTTGATGTCGTACGCTCGCAGGAGGCCTTTCTGCATAGTGGCGACCGGCGCCGCGTGATGGAGGAGGCGGTGCGTGTGCTGCGTCCGGGCGGAATCCTCATCTTCACCGACCCGATGCAGGCGGATGGCCGCAGCAATGAGGGGCTGCAGCCCATTCTTGATCGCCTGCACCTTGAATCGCTCGGTTCACCGGCTTTCTATCGAGACACGCTCGAAGCCCTCGGCCTTGAAGAACTCAACTTTGATCAGCGAGGCGACATGATCGCCGCGCATTACGGGCGGGTGCTTGAGGTCCTGACAGACGAAGAACCGCAGATCGCCCAGGCCGTGAGCACGGCGTACATCGAGCGCATGAAGCGCGGCCTGCAGCATTGGGTGGATGGGGGCCATCGCGGCGACCTGACCTGGGGCATTTTCGTTTTTCGTAAGCCCTGATCAGGGGTTGACCACAGCAGACTGCCGCTTTTGGCGCGGTATGTGAACTGCTCCGACACAAAATGCCGCGCCTTTCGGGTCCACTGGAAGTGGAGATCGCCGATCTCCGCTGATAAAGGAGTGACCCTTATGAAAACCCAACAGCGCCTTCTGCTGATTCCGGTATCATTTTTTCTGGCACTTGGTGGCGTTGATGCAGCCGCTGAGCCCCCCAATTTCAAATACTCATCTTTAGCTCTGGCTGCCAACGTGGTCAGTTATGACGATGATGTCGTCGTCAGGCGCGGTGGTGGGACTGGCGAAGTGGTCCGCTTTTCCGGAGTCGCCGGCGCATCGGTGGGCGGTATCCTGCAATTCAGCGATAACCTCATTGTGAGCGTGGCGGGAAGTGCCCTGTCGGACGAGGGCTACGGCGTCGAAATCGAAGATTCGTCAGGATCACTGGGACTTGGTTATGTAACGCCCATTGGGACGCGGACGGACTTTTTGTTCGCGCTCGAGTTTGTCGATGCAGAGGTCCAAATCTGTAATCTGACTAGTTGTTCGACCGTCGAAGATTCGGGCTATGGGGCAACGGCTGGAATGCGGCGGTGGGTTTCCGAAAGTATTGAGATTAATGCCAATGTCTCATACGCGGACCTCGGCGACCTTGGCGACACGACATCGGTTGGAGCCGGTGGGGCCTACTGGTTAGATGGCCATTCGTCGATCACCACGTCACTCAGTCGCAGTTCTGACGCCACGGGATTGTCGCTCGGCTATCGCTACGCCTTTTAAGCGGCAGCGATCGTCTGACTGGGGAGCAGGGCGCTCCCCAGTGCTGATGTGCGGGAATGCGCCCTACAGCTGTCCGATATACTCCATTTCGGAGCGCATGGATGCGGGAACGTCCTTGACCAGCGCCACCTTCATGGTCCGCTTGCCCGAGTTGTCGAGGCTGACGTTGTCGCCCAGCGAGGTATCAATCGAGCCGGGGCTGAGGTTGTACATCGCGCCCGTCAACGGGTCGACGACCAGCCATCCGATCAAGCCACCAAAGACCAGATTACCGGCGATATACCAGCCATTGGGCCGGGATTCGATACGAACCTCTCGCGACTCGAACCCTGCTTTGCTTACATCGACGGTGTAGGTTTTGCCCCCAAAATAGCTACCATCAGCCTTGGCCAGCTGTACCGTGATCGGTGTCCTGCCAGAGTGAATTTCTTTGTTTGTCTCGTCGGTAATGGTGATCTCCGCGTCGTCCGGGGAGCTGTTGATGGTGACGGCCTGCTCTCGCTCGCCGACAATAGACGCGCAGCCGGTAAGACCAATCGCGAGGGCGACAGTCACGAATGGGATAACTCGCATTGCCTTTTCCTTGGTTTGCAGATGGAATGCCAACCTTGCAGGCGACCTCCGACCATGAGTGTCGGAGTTGGCAGGAAATTGACCACCGCCATCATCAGGGTCGCCATTCACTAGCCTGACGGAATCATCGCGTGTCCACCTACGAACGCCTCAGTGCCGAAGCATTGATCCTTCGCAAGCAACAGATCCTTGTGCTGACCCTTGTGACGATACCGGTCGTGGTCGTGGCTTATGGCCTGGCGGACCGCGCCGCACAGGGGCTGATCCAGGGCGCGGTCGCGATGGTGATCACTCCGGCAATGGCTCATGGCGCCCTGCTGCTGGTGTCCCGGCGGTATCGCGCGGCCTGTCAGCGCGCCTCGGCGATCCGCGCCGAAGTCAGAACGCTTGAGCAGGCCCTGGCCGCGCGCTTTGGCGCATTCCGCCGCCGGCGGCAGGGAGAGTCGTTTAAAAAGGCGTACGGGCTTGCGGGGCGGGATGTCCCGAGCCTGGAGGAGGCGCTTGCCGTGGGGATGTATCGCGAGGGCCGTGAGGTCTTCGTGACCGCCTTCGTGCGCCGGGGCGTGGTGGTTCGGGCGACGGCGTCAATCGGGTCCCGGTATCGGTGCCGGCCGGCCGACGACCCGGCGAAGTGGCGCGATCACCTGGATCGGCTGGGTTGCGACGAGATCCGTCAGTATCACAACCATCCCGTCCACGAGGGTGGGACAGCGCCCTCGGCCGGCGATACGCGAAGCAGCCGGCAGCTGAAGAAGTTGCTGGGGCCCCATTCGCACAAGCTGCGCTCGTTCATTGTCTTCTGGAATCGACCGGGCGAGTGGCGGGTCATTGAATACGATGATCGGGGCGGTCATTGGGATCACTTCGAGTTCGATATCGCGCATTAAAAAACCGCCGGTGGGTGGCCCGCGGATCAGAGCGGGTAAAGCCAGCCAATCAGCAGGCTGAGCGTGATGATGCCGAGGGCGGTTGAGAAGAAGATCCCGGTAGAGGCCTGCGCGGGGCGGAGTTGATAGCGCTGGGCCAGGACGTAGACGTTAGCGGCGACTGGCAGCGCGGCTTGGAGAATACCGACGGCGACCCAGACCGGAGGCAGGTCGAATATGCCGATCAGCGCAACAGCCACCAGCGCCGGATGTAGGATCAGCTTGAGAAGGCAGATCCAGGCGGTTTCTCCCGCGCCCTGACTGATCGGACGGCCAGCGAGTGTCGCGCCCAGCGCGAAAAGGGCACACGGACCAGCGGCATCAGCCAGTAAACCGCCATAGCGGATCAGCGGGTCAGCGACGGGCACATCGGTGAGATTCAGCGTTAGTCCGACCACCCCAGCCATGACGATCGGGTTTTTCACCACGCCCGCGGCGATCCGCCAGGCCAGTGCGGAGAGCGCACGCGGGTCGCCAAGATCCGCCTCGATCAGCGCCGTCGCGAGACCGAGCATCACAATGGTATCGCCCATCACAATCGCAACGGCCGGTAGCGCTGCCTCGCTCCCGAACAGCAGGATGACAAGCGGCAGTCCGATGAAGCCGACATTCGAGAACACGGCAGCGAGCGCCTGTATCGATGCATCGGCGAGCCGGAGTCCAATGAACCGTCGGGCGATTAATAGCGCTGTGAAGAACAGCGCGATCCCCGGTAGATAATAACCGGCGATGAGTGCGCCGAGATCACCTGACGCAGCCGGTGCCTGATAGGTTTCGATGAGCAGCAGGGCGGGGAGCGCGAAATAGAACACAAAGGTGTTCAGACCGCCGACTGTGTGTTCACTGAGCATCCGTGCCGAGGCAGCGAGGTAGCCGGTGAAGATCAGCGCGAAGAAGGGGAGCGCGAGGTTGATGACGGCCTGCACGATTCCGGCCTCAGCCTCGCGGTCCGCTGTCGGCAGGTTCGATCAGCACGTAATGACACCTCAGGGTATGCCGGCTCATGAACGCTGGATCTTCAAGATTGCGCATTAAAAAACCGCCGGTGGTTGGCCGGCGGTTCGAGGCGTCCCGGATTGTGGTCCGGAGGGGCGTTTTAGTTGCCCTTGGTCGCCTTCTGGGCGGCCGAGACGGTCTCTTTGGCGGTCTCCGAGGCGCTCTGGGCGCTGGACTCGACCAGCTTGCGGGCCTCGTTGGCAAAGTCCTGATTCAGGGCCACGACCTTTTCACCGTCCGCCTTGACGCGCTCGCCCAGGTTCTTGGCAGCTTCCTGCTGCTTCTCGGCGTACTGCTGAAGCGCGCTCGGGTCCTTGATATCCAGCGCGGCGCGGGCCTGCTGCATACCAAGATCAGTGTAGGTGCGTGCCGCCTCAATCTGGGCATCCATCACCTTCTGGGTGTAGTCCATCGCCAGCTTGGCGTAGCTGCGGGTCGGGCCCATGAAAAGCTTCTCAGCCTGCTCGGTGTACTTGGTAAACATATCGGTATTCATCATGTCGTCCTCATCGCTCGTTTGGGGCATTTAACGGCTTTCGCCGTCTTGTTGCAGCGCAATATATCAAGCCGCCTGGTGCAGTGCAACATCTCAGGTGCCAATCGCGATGATTCGACTACGGAGGGCCGGGACGACCGACCGTTCCTTCCCGGCGCGGATCGGCTGCGCCGCGGATGACCTCATCCGGTAGGCGCTCGATGCCGTGGAGCCCGCTGGTCATGGTCTCGACTTCGACCTCATGGCCCAGTGCCTCAAGGTCGGGCGCCAGGGCCTGCGCCTCGGTGCCGGCCTCCACCTGCGTCGCGCCGTTACGGTTGACGAGATTCCCGGCCTCGATCGCCGGTTTGATCTCTCTGCCGCGCATCAGCACGTCGGCCACGCGCTGCGCTACATAGCCAATGATCCGTGTCCCGCCCGGTGAGCCGATGATCAACCGCGGTTGGTCGTCCCGGTCGAGGGCGATCATCGGTGACATGGAGGACAGGGGGCGCTTGCCGGGCTGGACCCGGTTGGGATGCGGGCGTCCATCGGCCGCCGCGGGATCAAAGCGGAAGTCCGTGAGCTGATTGTTGAGCACGAAGCCGCCCACCATCAGGCGCGAGCCGAAGGGCATCTCGACTGAGCTGGTCATTGAGACGGCATTGCCGGCGGCGTCGAGTACGCTGAAATGACTGGTGGAGTGATTGATGGGTTTCGCGCCGCTCATGGCGGTGTCGGGATCACTCAGGCCCGGGCGCGCCTTGCCCATGGACTGCGTCGGCGAGATCAGCCCGGCACGCCCGGTCAGATAGCGCTCACTCAGCAGAGTCTCCACGGGGACTTCGACGAAGTCGGTGTCACCGAGGTATTCGTTTCGATCCGCAAAGCCAAGGCGCGACGCCTCGAGCAGTAAATGCGTCCAGGCGAGCCGGGTACTGTCATTGTTCTCAGCGCCTGCGATCTCGAGCAGGCGGAGGATCTGCAGGACGGTCATGCCGCCGCTGCTGGGGAGTGGCATGCCGCAGACTGAGTGCCCCGCGACGGAACGGCAGACGGGTGGGCGCTCAACCGCCCGATAGTCCGCCATGTCCTGACGCGTGAGCTTGCCCCCGTGGGCCTGCACGGTGGTCACGATGGCATCCGCAATCGCGCCCTCATAAAAGACGTCCGCGCCGCGGTCCGCGATTGCCGCAAGGGTTTCGGCAAGGGCCGGGTTGGTCAGTGTCATCCCGACGCTGACCGGCGCGCCATCGGGGAAAAAATACCCGGCCATGGGCTCGAACGCCGCCAGTGGCAGATCGATGCGCAGCATCCCGGCCAGCCGGGGTGTCACCTCGAAGCCGGCCTCGGCAAGGCGGATGGCTGGCTGAAAGAGTGACCCCCAGGGCAGTTCGCCATGTTCCGCATGGGCAAGCTCGAGCATGCGCAGGGTGCCGGGTACACCCACCGACTGGCCCCCGGGGACGGCGTCGAGGAAGTCCATCGGTGCGCCGGCCTCGGTGAGAAAGTGGTCGGACTCAATCGCTGCGGGAGCGGTCTCGCGCCCGTCATAGGCCTGCACATCGGTGGTTGCGCCGTCGTAGTGCAGCATGAACGCGCCGCCGCCGATCCCGCTGGACTGCGGTTCAACCAGGGTCAGGACGGCCTGTACCGCGATCGCCGCATCAATGGCGGTGCCGCCGGCCTCGAGCATCTCGACCCCCGCGTCGGTCGCCAGCGGATGGGCCGCCACAACCATGCCTGACTGTGATCGGTCATCGGCCCCGGCCGTCGCGAAGACAAGCAGCAGGGCAGCGCAGAGCAGCAGGGGGCGTGGGCGGATCAAAGGCTTTACGGACATGGGGTTCACCACTGATTTTCGTCATCATAACGTACAATCTGGTCACCCCAGTGGTGCTGGGTTTACACGAGCAAGCCTAGAACGGTGTTGTTAGAGTCTTGAGCCTGTGGAGCCATTACGAATGACCCGCTGGGGAGGCAGTGATGTCCTTGAACAAGATCGGTCGGAATGACCCATCCCTCGGTGGGCCGGCCACAGCGGCGATCGAAGAGCTCGAACAGGCGATTGGCGATCGGGAGTTCGGCTCCACGGAAGCGCTCCAGGCGTTCCTGGATTCGTTTCAGTTCCAGCGCAACCATCGCCGTTTCGAGGATTTTCGCGGCTTATCCCCTGACCAGATGCGGCAGCTACTGCATTTTCCGCTGGAATCCCCCGACGTACTGCAGGTCAGTACCGTCCTTGAGAGCGAGCCCGATGCCCCCCTGGCGCAGCTGTTCGGCCTGCTCGCCGAAGCCATTGGCGGGAAGGGGCTGAAATCCACCGCCAAGGGCAACTTCCCGCGCAATCCCTGCCGCGAGATCATGCAGGCGTGGCGCAGACTCATCAACTTCCCGCCTGCCCAGTCGCCTGAGTGAGGACTTCGATTTGAATCAATCAACCATCGCCGAGGCGCTTTCCGCCGCAGAACGCGAGGCGGTTCTTGAATACACCAGCGGCTGTTTCGTGCTGCCCGACCACAGCCCGCATGGGCCGGATCACTGGCATCGTGTGCGCCACAACGGGCTGCTGCTTGCCGGCGCTACCGGTGCCAATCGCCGGGTCATCGAGCTGTTTGCCTTCTTTCATGACAGCTGCCGCGAAACCGATGGCTGGGATATAGAACACGGCCCGAAGGGCGCTGAACTGGCGCTTGCCTACCACGCCGAGGGACTGTTGCCGGCCAGTGACGCGGAGCTCGATCTGCTTGTCATCGCCTGCCGGGGCCATACCGTCGAGCGCACGCATGCCGATGCCACGATCGCGACCTGCTGGGATGCCGACCGCCTGGACCTGCCGCGGGTGGGGATCAAGGTGGATCCGCAGTATCTATGCACCGATGCGGCGAGGGATCCCGTTGTCATCCGCGAGGCAGAGGGCAGGGCAGTGGTGCGTTGAAACGCCCTTTACAGCCACCGCCGGACCCGGCGGCAGTAGTCGCGATAGGCCTCGCCGAATTTATGGGCGAGCGCCTGCTCCTCAGGTTCGATCTGCAGGCGGGTCAGGGTGCGTATGAACACCGGCACCATGAGCAGCCCGGCCGCATTGCCGAGCCATAGTGCCCAGGCAAGGAGCAGCGCGGTGTCCGCGAGGTAGATGGGGTTGCGGCTGATCGCGTAAGGCCCGGTGGTCAGCAGATGGCGGGCCCGCTCCGGGTGCATGGGGTTGAGCGTCGTCTTCTGCCGGGCAAACCACAGTGCCGCGGCCAGCATGATGCCAGCGGCGGCCGCGGCGAGCGTCACCGCCATCGGGGTCAGCCAGGGCGCCTCAAACCGCGTCGCGGGTGCCAACCAGTCGATTCCCCAGACGGCGGCGACGGCGAACAGCAGGATAACGGGCGGTGGCAGCCGGGTGTTCACAGTCACGTCCATTATTGCCCGGTTAATCTTGTATCCTAAGCGATATGTGGATTCAGCGGGAAATTGAACTCGCCCGGCCGCGGGGCTTTCATCTGGTGACTGAGGCGGTGTGCGAGGCGATGCCCGAGATCGCTCAGCTCCGTGTCGGTCTATTGCACGTGTTCATGCGGCACACCTCGGCATCGCTGACGATCAACGAGAATGCCGACCCTTCGGTTCGCGTGGATTACGAGACCAGCATGAACCGACTCGTCCCCGAGGGGCCGACCGGGTACACCCATACCATCGAGGGCCCGGATGACATGCCCGCCCACATCAAGGCGAGCCTGATGGGCGCGAGCGTGCAGATCCCGATCACCGAGGGGCGGCTTAACCTCGGCACCTGGCAGGGCATCTACTTCTGCGAGCACCGCGACCGGGGCGGGCCGCGGACGCTGGTGATGACGTTGCAGGGTGAGTGAAAGGTTTTGCAAGCCCGCCAGGCGATCAAATCCGCTTCAGCGGCAAGAATAATCGGGTGCTGGAGTGGCCTAGGGGCATGAAACCGTATTGCTCGTAAAAGTTGTGGGCGCTTTCGTTGATCGCGTCGACTATCATTGCGTAAATGCCGATCTCTTCGCTCACGCCCAGGGTGCGTTTGATGGCATCGGCCAAAAGCAGCCGGCCAATGCCTTGTCCTTGAACATCCCTCCGCACGGCCAATCTGCCAAGTAACGCCGCCGGGATTGGATGGCGTGGCAATCTGCGCGCGTGGTCCTCCGGGAGGTCGTTCAGCGCTATCGAGAGGCTGGAGAGTGTGTAATACCCTAGAATGACCAAAGGGTTGTCGTATGTAGTTGCCACGAATACCCGACTGGTCTGGCGTTTGACATCCTGTCGTGCACGCTTACGGAGATATTCGTCGAGAGAGGGCTCAGCGCTGGAAAAGCCGGTTCTATCGTGTCGAGAACTGAGCGCTTCGATGACGAGGTCGTGCATCCCTCTCGAGGCCTGTGCTAATGATTCGCGACGCGATATTGATGTTCCTCGAGCGCCGCGACGAGCCTCGGGTTGAATCGAACAGGCTTGTCCAGCGCCTGAAAGAATTCATTGGCATTCTGGGCGGCTAGCTGCATGGTCTCATGTTCATGGATCTTCTCTTCGGCGTGCGTGATCGCGCTGGCTAGGATGAAGCTGCTCACGGTCTTGCCTTCAAAGCTCGCGGCACGCTCCAGCATTGCTTTGGCCTGAGGCTGTAGCCTGAGGTTAATTCGCTCCTGCTTTTTGTCCGTGTTTGCACTCATGCGATCGGTCTCCATGAAGAACATGGTCTATAACGTACGTCAAAAAGGTGCCTGCGCCAAGAGGCTGGCGCTGCTGTTGGGCATGGCGGTGATCACCGCCTGTTCGCTTGGAATGGAGGACCACATGCCGCATGCAGAGATGGGCCCGGAGGGCCGGTTCGTCACGCTGCCGCAAGGGCGGGTCCACGCCATTGTGAAGGGCGAGGGCCCGGACCTGGTGATGATCCACGGCGCGAGCAGCAACGCGCGGGATTTCAGCTTTGATCTGATCGACCGGATGGCTGATGAATTCCGGGTGATCGCCTTTGACCGGCCGGGGTTCGGCTATTCGGACAGCCTCGGCGAGCCGCTCAGCCCAATGGAGCAGGCCGAGATCCTGCGCCGAGCGGCCGGGCAGCTCGGGGTTGATCAGCCCATTGTGCTCGGGCATTCGTACGGCGGCGCCGTGGCCCTTGCCTGGGCGCTGCGCGCCGGTGATGACGTGGCGGGTCTGACGCTGCTCGCGCCGGCCTCTCATCCATGGCCCGGAGGGCTTGGCTTCTGGCGTCAGCTCTCCGCTTCACCCCTCGGGCAGCATATTGTCCTGCCGACGATCTCGCACATCGCGCCCCGGCAGCTGGTGAATGCCTCGGTTGAGCGCGTCTTCCAGCCCAATGAGGTGCCCGACGGGTATCTGGATCATCTTGGGCTCGAGCTCACGCTAAGGACCCGCCAGATGCAGATCAATGCACTTCAGATCGACCAGCTCGAGGGTTATCTTGAGGCAATGGTCCCGGAGTATCCCGACCTGAGCATTCCCATTGAGGTGGTGCATGGACGGGCCGATCGAACCGTCGGCCTCCAATACCACGCCGAGCGCCTTGCCGCGGCCGTCGATAGCGTCAACCTCACCCGTGTCGAGGGGATGGGTCATATGCCCCACCACGCCGATCCCGAACGGGTCGCCGACGCCATCCGCCGCACGGCCGAGCGATCCTCTCTAGCGGAGGACCAGGAGGACCTCGCCGCTTTTAAGGACCGGGTCGCCGAACCGACCATGTCCTATGAAGCCCTTCTGGATGACTTGCGGGCCCATGGGAAGATATAACCTACAGTTGTGGTGGAGGTAAGCTGCCTGGGGTGTAATCACGCCAGCCGGCTGCCGTTGGGGACGGCGCCATCAGGGGCACATAACACAACGGCCCCATCCGCCCGGTGAAAACCGGTGACGAGGCATTCCGACAGGAATGGTCCAATCTGTTTGGGCGGGAAGTTGATGACGGCCACCACCTGGCGGCCAAGCAGGCTCTGGCGATCGTAGAGGTCAGTGATCTGCGCGCTGGACTTGCGCTCGCCGATCTCCGGGCCGAAATCAATGCGCAGTCGCCAGGCGGGCTGCCGGGCTTCGGGAAATGCCTCAACCTCGATCACCGTGCCGACGCGCAGCTCAACGCGGGCGAAGTCCTCAAATTCGATGCTGCCCATGACATCTGAATATACGCCTCATCATGAGTGATCCGTGAAACGCATTTTTGTCTACGGGCTGTTGCGACCGGGTTTTGAGGGCGCCGGGTTGCTGGGTGATGCCGAGCCGCTCGGGGCAGCGACAACGTCGGGTCTGCTCTACGACCTTGGCGGCTATCCGGGCCTGGTATCCGGTGATGGCGTTGTCCACGGCGAGGTCTGCGCGGTGGATGACACCCGTCTACCCGCGCTTGACGCCTTCGAGGATTACAACCCCGCCGATCCCGCTGGCTCGCTCTATATTCGCACGACGGTGCTGGCCCGGCTTGTGGCCAGTGGTGAGGCGATCACGGTCCAGGTCTATCGCTATAACCGCCCAGTGCCGGAACATGCCTGGATTGCGGACGGAGACTATGCGCGGTATGCCGCTGGACGGGGCTAGCATCACCTGCGACACGATATGACGTCTCATGCCATTAGGGTCCTCTCCGCAGGGAACGCGATCGGGCTGTGAGGCCGGATTTGGCCAGGGAAGGCCACCTTCTTCTGTTCAATGTTACTCGACCCGGGTAGCGTCTAGGTCGAACTCACCTGAATGGAGCAGTAGCCATGAAGACCTCTTTACCTCGATACGTCAGGCGGGCGCTCATTCTCGGGGGTGCAGCGATCGTGCTCGTCGCCTGTAAAGCCGACGAGGTGGAGGTCGAGCTCGATGTCCAGCAGCTCCAGGCGGCAGCGGATGGTGCTGAAGTGATGGCAGAGTTCGAGGCCGTATTCTCCAACCTCGGAGAGCTCGACAACGAGCAGCGGGCGCAGGTCGATGCTGTCCGCGACATCCTCGAGCAGTACATGGCGATTGACGATTTTGAGTTAGAGACCACAGATACCGGCTTTGAGGTCACGATCGAGGGCGAGATCCCCGTTATTGATGCGCCACGTGCCGATCATGCCTACTTCATTGCCGTGAGCGAATCGGCCAGCCTGCCCGGATACCATCGCGTTGCCTTACAGACGGGTGATGATTTCACGGCCATGGAAGGGGAGATGTCCGCGATCAGCTTTATGCTGAGTCCAGATGCCCACCATCCAACAAAATTCCGGGTCGATGGCGAATCGAGTAGTCTGCTTGCACCGGCGGCGGAAGTGGATGGCCGTGCATATCTGCTCTACGACGCACCGCTTGAAGACCGAGTCCGACTCATCCAGAAGGATGGCCCTTTCGATCGGGTTGGAGCTGGGTTTTTCATTCGCCTCGCAGACTGATGCGAGCCACTTCCCCCGGTCTGTCACCGACGCGACGGGTATAGAAATGGGGCACCGCCGTTCAATGCATCAACCGAAAAGGTTCGGGATTTGAACAGGAGGCCTCTAGGACATCTGCGTGCGTGGCTACGAGAGCGCGACTGTCCTGGAGTGTGGGCTCGGCAGTTATATCGACCTCTCAAACAAGGAGCGACCACATACTGCACTTGATCCGAGCCCCCGGCTGAGATGTCCTAGGTTCACATGCCCGAAACTTAATACCGATGGAGACGCAACCGGCGTTTACAAATTAACCGGTACCCGCCGTCCGAAGGACAAAGCCACCTCAGCGCGCCATTTTGCACGGCGCCGATCATTCCCGTTTCCTGGCCTGATATTGGCTGCCACGGTCGCCCTCCTTGCAGGTATCTCTGCTCAAACAGAATTTATCCGCGAGGCTAAAGTTACCGCGGTGGATCGATCATGACGGAATCGGCGGTGCGCGGGTGGCAGTCGCCGTCCCACAGAATCACGAGGCGATTAGGACTGATTTGTGATGGCCATCGCCTCCAGCGCTTTATTCGACTTAAGAGAATCTGACGAGATGTGCCTCGAGCATGGCACGCAGGCGTATTGCGAATAACGGCGGGCGCATGTGGTCACTACGCTCGAGAAGAGCGGGACTTGACCATTTGTATAGCGCTTTCTCACCACTCAACAGCGCCTCCCAGCAGAACTGGTGGGGCACATTCGACGACCAATCCCGCATGGATCTGCCTGTCGGTTATTACGATACTGAGAACTTTACTCCCATCGGTTCCTCTCCCTCATGCGACAAATATTCCAACTCCCCCATATAGCGGAACGGTGCAGCTCGGCCGTCAGATTTCAGCCGATTTTCACGAACAAAAAGGTGGATCCGCGTGCCGCGTTTGGCTTGCTCAATGATCTCCCGTCCACGCTTGCTAGTGGCTTTGGTCTGATTCTGACTCTGCCAATAAAACGTGTGGTCATCGATGAAGTGATCGAGATAGCGATGCTTCGTCTGCTTGCCCTGTTTGTTGAGCGTTACCAGCAGAACATGGGTCCGATCAGCCAGCACCACATGGCCTGTCTCCCAGATAGCTGCATTAAAGACCTCACCGAATAGCGGCGGGATCTCTTTTCGGTAAAAGCTTTGGCCCCTGGCCATCGCGAGGGGATCGAGGAGCTCTTTCAATCGCGCGAAGGTGCGCATAGATTCATCAGCGGCGAGATCCTCGTACTCTGGATTCTTAGCACGCAACCGATAATGCCCATCGGCGTCCTTAATAACCTCACGAAGCAGGTACTGCGTATCACCAGCCTCATCAGCACGCTCAATCGCCATCGTTGACCCGGTAATCGAGCCAGCAGATGTCGGTGTTGCCCATTCCATCAGCAGGTAATCACCGTTCTGAATTGGACGCTTACCGCCATTCATCGAGTCACCACGCGCCCGAGCGACGAAGTGGCGCTCAGGATCAATGCGACCAACGTCCGCGGGTATGCCTATGTGCTCAGGTTCCTCAGGATTACTTGTGCGAAAGTGCCCGCAGGCTATTTTCAGATCCGAGTAGTAGGGAATCGTTGGCCGCCCCTGTCCGCCTGGGAATGGGAGGACCGTCGTACTGCCAGTGCCACCTTCCTTAGGCCGATACTGCGCTAGCCGATAGTCTACTAATTCTTGGACCATATTTGTAAAAGTTGTCTGATCGATCTGGTCACTCAATGTAAAGGTGGGTCGGAAGTGGTTCCCCTCGACAACAAACCATCGATTAACCTCCGGGCCTTTGTCTCCTTTTGTCCAAAAGTGAATTGGATTCTTTCTCCATTCCTTACTTAGGGTTTCAGAATCAAGCGCATCGTTCGACTGTAGGGGCCGTGGCAAATCGTCAAAAAGGGCAGGGCGTCGGTGGAAGATTTGCGCGGACGCCGCAGTGAGCGCCTCCAGCGTTGGCGGTGCAGTGAACCCATCGATCTCTAGGAAAGCCTCCAGAAGCACCATCTTGTACGACTTGGTCATCGCTGTAGTCTCAACCTCCCGCAGAAAATCACCGTGCGCGGTGACGCAATCTGCCTCTGCGTCGCTCAGCTCATCTTTAGCGCCGACGAACGCCCACCAGTGCCCGGCGTCATCGCGCAGTTTCCTCAGGCTGAGGCCGGCTCGATAAGCTTCGGTCGCGGTAGGACGACGGCCAAGGGCGGCACGCAGGTTTTCGAATTCTGCTCCGGCATTGCCCGGAATCAGGCTTTCAAGGAATTCAATGAACTGCAGGTCATAGTTGGCGAAGCACCCAGGCGGCAGTTCGAGCGTGCTGCTTCGATAGGCCTGAGTAAACTTCCGCAATCCGTCACCGGTAGCTTCGCGCTCAAACAAGGCCTGAGGCCGATTTAGGAATGCCCGATGATTACCCACAAAGTCCAGGACGACCAGGTGGTCTTTTCCATCCGCCTGGCGGAGCCCACGGCCGATTTGTTGCAGAAAAAGCACCGGCGATTCGGTGGGTCGTAGTAGCAGGATGGTATCCACCGCCGGGATATCCACGCCCTCGCTGAAAAGGTCCACTGAGAAGACTACCGAAATTCGGCCATCAGTGAGTCGCTCAATGGCCTCGTCACGGCTGGTGGTTGAACTGCCATGGACAGAAGTCGCCGATATTCCTGCATGTTGGAAATAGTCAGCCATAAAGTCCGCGTGCCGGCGTGATCCACAAAAGGCGAGAGTACGCAGAGCAGCTTTATCCCGCCATTCACGCAGAGCATGGCGAGCACGGCTTCGTGTGGCTAACTGGTTTTCGAGGGCGTGTTCCTCGAATCGGCGATTACGCCAAGGCAACGACTGGTAGTCGATAGTCTCGTCTAAGATACCGTAGTAGTGGAATGGGCAGAGCAGTGAGGCCCGAATACCATCGAATAGGTCAGCGCTATAGACCAGGTTGTCGTCGCAAAGCGACAGGATATTGGCCTGGTCGGCGCGATCGGGAGTTGCGGTCAGACCCAACAGGAAGTTCGGCATGAAATGCTGCAGCAAACGGCGATAGGTGCCGGCGGCGGCATGATGAAATTCGTCGATAATGATGTATTCGAAGGCGTCGGGATCGAACCGAGCTAGGTGGCGCGCCTGGTGCAGTGTCTGCACTGAGGCGAACAGCATATCGGCATGGGTGTCGCGCTCGTCGCCCTGATAGCGACCGATCTGCGCCTTCGGGAAAACCCGCTGGAATGTAGCCTCTGCCTGTAACAGTATTTCGGCGCGGTGAGCAACGAACAGCACACGGTCGGCGCCGGCCTGCTCGGCATCGAATGCAGCCAGGTAGGTCTTGCCGAGGCCTGTCGCCATCACGACCAGGCCCCGAGAATAGCCTGCCTTACGGGAGTTCTTCAGGGCGGTTAGGGCCTCGAGTTGAGTCGTGGTTGGATCAGGGGTGGGCAGTTCATGATCGTCGCTACCGGGCGAAATTACAGGACGAGTCATCGGCCGCCGCCGCTCATAGGCCTCGATCCACGCGTAATCCAAGGCGCGGGCCTCTTCGGCGGTAAAGATCGCTTCGAACGCATTGCGGATTTCGGCAAGCCGCTTCTCCCCAGTGGAATCGAACCCCTCCACCCGGTAGTTCCATTCGAGACCAGCGGTAAGCGCCTCGCGGCTTATATTGCTTGAACCAATGAATGCCTCACCGCGATTGCCACCCTCGCGGGTAAAAATATAGGCCTTGAGGTGGAAGCTCCTGCCGTGGGTCTCGAATACCCGAACATCAGCGCCGCGCTCGCTCAGCAGCATTAGGCTGCGGAGGGCCTGAGGATCGGTGACGCCGAGATAATCACTCGTAATGATGCGGATTCGGACGGGGCGTTGCTGATTGCAACGCTCGCTTAGGGCGTCGAAGATTAGGGCAAGACCAGTACTTTTAATAAAGGATACTGCCAGTTCAATCTCTGAGGCTTGGCGAATTGAAGTCAGTAGCTGCGGCAGCAGCGGATCATCGGCGCCGCCGTGGATCAGCCGGGGGAGAGGCATCGCTGCAGACGGGGCATGATCGGCCATGAGCGTTCTAGTTCCTTATGCCGGATCAGTATCGTAATCGGCCTCGTGGCGTCGCTGTAAGCAAACCGCCTCCCAAGTGACCGCAGCGCGGCCCTGCAAGTCAAGCGCTTGCGGTCTCTGGGGCGCGGGCGTTATGTCGACCAGGCCTTCGCGGAGGCCGAGATGGATCACTTCATTGTGACTGACTGGATAGAAAGTCCGCTCTCCATCACCGGGGCCATGCCGCAATGTGAGGTAAAGAACGCCTCCTGGCGTTAGTAGATCGACTAGCGTCCTGAGCGACCTCTGCCGCTCGCCGGGCGGCACGTGCATCCACACCGCGGATAGCAGGATTAGGTTGAAACGCTCGGACAATGCCCGTGTCCGAATTAGGTCTGGCAGGCAGTCATCTATCCACCATACTGGCGTGCGTTGTGTGTGTTTCTGCCCGAGCTCCCGCAGGCGCTTGGCAGGTTCCACTGCCACCACTTCCCAGCCTCTTTCTGCGAGCGCTTGGGCATCACGGCCGGAACCCGCACCGATATCTAGCGCCGCCCTCGGTGTGCCCGGCAGCATTGGGATTAGCGCAGCATGCACCCCCTCGAAATCGAGCGCGTTGTAGCGCTCGAAGAGGGTCTCGGCATTATCCGAGTAATAGTCCGCCATGGCTTCTTCCCTGATTCGCGTGTGCACAGGATGTATCGTTGAGGGCGTACAGGCCAAGTCAGGCGCCGAGCCGGAGGAGCAGGATGCTCGTCTACACCAGTGATAAGCCGGGGTTTCTGAGGGACGTCGGGGATAATCGCATCGCCGACCGCGTTCTCGACGCAATGCAAAAGTCGGGGCAGGGCAGCGTCAGTGATGGCGAGCGCAGGTCCTGGGAGGAATCACTGCTGCGCATGAAAAACGTCCTCGAGGACAGGATCGTTCCCGATGACGCCGGCATCGCGGTCGAGTATCGGATCCCGCAGACCTCCAGGCGCGTCGACCTTATTGTCTCCGGCACCGATGACAGCGGTCAGGACGTCTGCGTGATCATTGAGCTCAAGCAGTGGAGTGATGTGACGGCGACATCGAAGGAGGCGATTGTCCGCACCTGGCTCGGCGGCAGCGATAGAGAGACGACACACCCCTCGTACCAGGCCTGGAGTTACGCCTCGCTGCTGCAGGACTTCAACGCCACGGTGCAGGACGACGCCATCCGCCTGATTCCCTGCGCCTATCTGCATAATTGCGTGGACCGCACCGGGGTTGGTGACGAGCGGTATAGCGACGATCTCGAACGGGCCCCAGTTTTTCTCAAGCACGATCCACAGAAGCTCCGCGAATTCATTGCGCGGTACGTCAAAGCCGGTGATCGTAATCGCACGCTCTACCGCATCGAGCATGGCCGCATCCGGCCGTCACGGGATCTGGCTGCCTCGCTCTCCAATCTGATGCGTGGCAAGCGCGATTTCCTGATGATCGATGATCAGAAGCTCGCCTATGAGACGGCGCTTGAGATCGTCAGCCTCGCCAATGCCGGGCTCAAGCAGGTGCTCATCGTTGAAGGTGGTCCGGGTACAGGTAAGTCGGTGGTGGCCATCAACCTGTTGGTGGAGCTGATCAACCGGGGCCTGACCAGCCATTATGTCACGCCCAATCGCGCGCCCCGTCAGGTCTATCAGGCCCGCCTGACGGGGACACTCAAGAAAAGCCGTTTCGATAACCTGTTCAAGGGCTCAGGCACCTATGCAGGGGCGGACGACGATGAGATGGATGCCCTGGTGGTCGATGAAGGCCACCGCATCAAGGAGCGCTCGCAATACCAGAAAGCCGGCACCAATCAGACCCGCGACATCATACGCGCGGCGAAGGCGAGCATTTTCTTTATCGACGAGGACCAGCAGGTCACCTGGCAGGACGCCGGGTCTATTGCCGAGATTCAGCGCTGGGCGGCGCAGGCCGGCGCCACGGTGCAGCGCATGGTGCTGCAGTCGCAGTTCCGCTGTAATGGCTCGGACGGGTATCTGGCCTGGCTCGATCAGCTGTTGGGGATTCGGCCGACCGCCCAGGATGATCTTGAGGGCGTGCCCTATCACTTCGAGGTGATGGACGCCCCGAATGAGCTACAGCGGCGGGTGGTGGAGCTGGATCACGCCGGCAGCAAGGCGCGGGTGGTGGCCGGCTATTGCTGGGACTGGGTGAGCAAAAAGACGCCGGGCGTCGCTGACATCGAATTCCCCGATGCCGGCTTTGCCATGGCCTGGAATCTTGATGAGGACGAGGGGCGATATCTCGAGCGGGCACACTCCATTGACCAGGTTGGCTGTATTCACACCGTCCAGGGGCTGGAGATGGACTATGTCGGGGTGATCATCGGCCCCGACCTGGTGGTGCGAAACGGTGAAATCGTCACACAACCGGCCGAGCGGGCAAAAACCGATCGCTCCCTGCGGGGTTATAAGACCCTGTTTAATACGGATCGGGCCGAGGCGACGGCGCGGGCGGATCGCATCATCCGCAACACCTACCGCACGCTCATGAGTCGCGGAATGAAGGGTTGCCTTGTCTATTGCACCGATGCCGAGACGCAGGCCTGGTTCCAGGCCCGCGCGGCAGAGGCCATTGCCGCGCCCGCGACATCAAGAGTCCACCCTGAAGGGACTGACGGGGACAATGCGATTTTCCTTGAGGCACCGGACGTCACTCCCGCGGATAACGCTGTGCCATTCGTGGAAATGACTGCCGCGGCCGGGGCCTTTGCCGACTCACCGGTGCGCCAGAGCAGCCCAATCGACTCACAGACCTGGGTCGAATTGCCGGAGTCGTTTAACGCCCGGGCGGATCACTTCGTCATGCGCGTGGTGGGTGAGTCGATGAACCAGCGCATTCCCAATGGTTCTCTTTGCCTGTTCCGCGCCAACCCCAGTGGCACTCGAGAGGGCAAAATCGTCCTCGTCCAGCATCGCGATATCCAGGACCCGGACACCGGTTCCGGACTGACCGTCAAGCGCTATCATAGTGAAAAGGCACCGGCTGATGACGGGGAAGGCTGGCGGCACCAGCGAATCGTCCTTGCGTGTGAAACCACGACCCCGGGTTATGAGGACATCGTCTTCGAGTCGGCGGATGAGGCCGGGGATCTGCGGGTGCTGGCCGAGTACGTGGCGACAGTCGGTTAGACGTTTAAGAACACCCGGAGCCTCTATGAACCTACGCCAGAAATCCCGCATCACCTCTGCGATCCTGACATTCCTGTTCGGGCCTCTGGGCGTTTTTTACTCCAGCGCGGCAGGGGCCATCGTGCTGATTCTGGTGGCGCTTGTCAGCGCTGGCACGGTCATTGGCCCGGTGCTGTGCTGGATCGCGGCGATCATCTGGGGCGATCACACCGTCCGCCGCCATAACGAGTCCGTCGACCGGTTGCTGAATCGACCGTTAGATGACGATGGGGATGGGCCTCAGTGACAGCCTCGTCGCGCTCAATCGCACCCCTGATGCTTACGCCACATTTCCGGATCGTGACCCTCGGGCACGTCCTCGCAAGACGATATAAGGTACAAGAGACCCGATCATGAACCTGATATCTGACAGCATGGGGCTGTATGAGTGAAATCGTCATCTTCAAGGATGAAGCCAATACGGTTGAAGTGCGTCTGGAAGGTGAAACCTTATGGTTGAGCCTGCAACAGTTGGCCGATCTGTTCGGAAGGGATAAATCGGTCATCTCCCGGCACCTTCGGAACGTCTGTTCCTCTGGAGAACTTGAGCGGGAAGCAGTTGTTGCAAAAAGTGCAACAACTGCTGCTGATGGCAAGACCTACCAGGTGGACCACTACAACCTAGACGCTATTATCTCAGTCGGATACCGCGTCAATTCAACTCGAGCCACCCGCTTCCGGCAGTGGGCCACCCGCGTCCTTCGCGAGCATCTCACTCAGGGCTACAGCCTCAATGAGCATCGGTTGGCGCAACGCGGCCTGACCGAACTGGAGCAGGCCGTCCATCTGCTGGGCGAAACGCTGGTGCGCCAGGAGTTGGTGGGCGACATCGGGCGCGATGTGATCGGTCTGGTGCTCGGGTATGCCCGTACCTGGCGCTTGCTGCTCGATTACGACGAAGACCAGCTCGGTGAACTGGCCGGAGGTCAGCCGGCACGCGGCGTGCTGAATCTGGACGAAGCACGTGGGGCGCTCGATGCGCTGGCGGACGAGTTGAAAAGCCGTGGCGAGGCCAACGAACTATTTGCTCGTGACCGGGGTGAGGGACTGGCCGCGATCCTCGGTGGCATCGAGCAGACCATGTTCGGCGAGCCGCTGTACAAGACGCGCGAAGAACGCGCCGCCCATCTATTGTATTTCGTGATCAAAAATCACCCCTTCTCCGATGGCAACAAGCGCTCGGGCGCCTTCCTGTCTCTTATGTACCTGCGCCAGGAAGGCATGCCGCTGACGTTTGATGAAAACGGCCTGACGGCACTGACCCTGCTTGCTGCGGCTGGTCATGCACCTGCTTGCCCCGGCGCAACCGAGCCACACGCCGAATGACTGACTCGCCACGCAAAGTCTCTAGCGCGATGCCACGGTCTCCAGGTCGCCACGATAGCCGGCGAGCCGCTCCCGGGCCTGGGCGCGCTGCGCCGGGGTGAGGGTGGTCAGAAGCCGGTGGGTGCAGCGTCGCCAGAGCGCGCGGCTGGTCTGCCGGTAGTCCTGCAGCACGGGTGGTCGGGCGGCGTCTTCCAGCAGCCAGCCCTGGAGGAACGCCTCCACCTCGGCCTGCGGTGCGTCGTTGCCTAGCAGATTGATCAGATCCGCTTCGGTCTGCCGGCGCCAGGTCTGCCATTCCTCGCTGACATCTGGCATCGCCGCGACGCACTGGGTTAATTCGGTGCGTTGCCGCGTATTCAGCCGACCGACCCAGTTCTCGGTGCGCTCGATGGCGCGCTGCTCCTGATCAACCAGCAGACGCTCGATATAGGCATCCCGGCCCTCGGCCAGCGTCGTCCGTAAGGCCTCGATCTGATCGCCGTCCAGTTCTCTCAGCAGCTCTGCGGCGAGCGGTATCACGTCAGTGACGTTGGTCCGGACGAGCTGCTCGCCGTCGATGAAAAGTGCGTCCACATCGGCCTTTTGCGGTTCTGGCGTGGCGAGCACGGTATCCACCCGGTCCAGATAAGCATTGATATCGGGTAGGCGGTTCTGCCGGTGATATTGCTGATAGACGGCAAGCCCATCGCGCAGCCGGCTACGCTGCTCGCCGGTGAGGTCGAGATAGTCACTAACCTGCCACGCACCGACCCAGTCCGCGTTTTCGTAGGCCAGTTCGACACGGCTGCAGGCCACCACGGTCAGGCTGACAATGATGACCGCGAGATAGCGGCGAATGGCGCGGTTAGGGCGACTCATCGGTGAATGCTTTGACCTGGAAGCGGATGCGCAGTTCATCCGCGACGCGCAGCCCGCCGCCCAGCGCAGAGTAGGGGACAAGGCCCAGCTCGCTGAAGCGCGTGCTCAGTGCGCCGGTGGCGGTGAGCTCGCTGTCATCCCGGTCCAGCGAAATGGGTACGGTGTGAACCGACGTCTCGCCGGCGATGGTCACGCGAAAGCGCACATCCGGCTGCCACTCGGGGCCGGTGATCTCGAGACTCGAGAGTCGGATGAGCGGATGCGAGGCGGCATCGAGCTGGGACTCGCCGAGCATGTTCTGCCGGGTGGCGCGGATGGCACTCTCCGGAACATCCGGCTCGAGCCCCTCGACGGCACGCCATGCCGCCCGATCCACGGTCAGCTCAGCCACCGGTACCTCAAGGCGGAAGGCGGAGTCCTGCCAGCGGTCCGCGACGACCACCGTGCCATCGATCACCGGCCCGCCAATGACGTGGGGATGGCCGAGCGCGGCGAGCGGCCCCTCGGCGCCCAGAATGATCCGCAGGTGCGAGGCGGCGGGATCAACGATATAGCGCCGGCCATCCGGGAGTGACGGCAGGCCCTCCTCGCTCGCCGCCGGGCTCGCTGAAACGGCGGGTGGCGTCGGCGACGGGGCGGTGCTGCAGCCGGCCAGCAGCAGTACAAGAGCCGTCAGCCTCAACATACGATGAATCAACCGCCCAGCAGCATGGGCAGATAGACCACGCCCAGTAAAACCGTGATGAGGCATGCCAGATAGGGCACAACGGCGCGGGCAATGCGCTCGAGCGGCTGCTCCGTGACCGAGGACGCCACATACAGATTGATCGCCACCGGTGGGGTGATCATGCCAATGGCAAGCCCCACCACGATGATCAGCCCGAAGTGGATCGGGTCAATGCCAAGCTGTGTCACCAGCGGCAGGAGCACGGGGGTGAGGATGATCAGCGCGCTGGCCGTCTCGATGAACACGCCTGTGAGCAGAATGACCGCCACCACGAGCAGCATGATCACGTACGGGTTGGTGGACAGCGACAGGGTCGCCTCGGCAAGGGTCCCGGGGATGCTCCAGTTCGCCAGTGTCCAGCTGAGGACCGCCGATGTCGCAATCACGAACATGATGACGGCCGTGGTGATCACTGAGCGCAGCATGATCCGGTAGATGTCGCGCAGGCCGAGGTCACGGTAGATGAAAAGCGATACCAGCAAGGCGTAATTGACCGCCACCACCGCCGCCTCGCTGGGCGTGAATACGCCTGAGAAGATGCCGCCGAGGATGATCACTGGCGTCATCAGCCCCCAGAACGCATCCCTTAGCGTGCGCAGTACATTGCCGGGACTGAACGCAGAGCCGCGCGGGTAGTTACGCCGATAGGCCTCGGTGATGGCGACGGCCATCAGCCCGACGCCCATCACGACGCCCGGGAGGAGACCGTTCACGAACAGCTCCGTGACGGACTCCTGGGCGATCACTGCATAGATGATCAGCGGCACCGAGGGTGGGATGACAACCCCGATGGTGCCGCTGGCGGCGATCAGGCTGGCCGCCGACGCCGGTTCGTAGCCCTTGCGGCGCAGTTCCGGTACCAAGGCGGATCCGATGGCCGCGGTGGTCGCCGCACCCGAGCCGGAGATGGCCGCGAAGAACATGCCGGCGAGCACCGAGACAATGGAAAGCCCGCCCTTGAGAAAGCCGAACAGGGCGTCGGCGAATGCCACGAGCTTCTCGCTGACGCGCCCGCCGGCCATGATGTCGCCCGCGAGAATGAACAGCGGAACGGCGATCAGTGCGAATGAGTCGATGCCGGCGAAAAGCCGCTGGGGCAGGACCATCAGGGACAGCCCGTCGGCCCACAGCGCGGCGGTGGTGCTCGCGCCGATGGCGATTGCCACCGGCACGCCGAGGATGAGCAGGGCGAAGAAGATCCCGAACAGCAGCAGCGTCACGGGCGGAGACCGCCAGTCGCATCGCCGCGCTGCCCGAGGATGGCTTCAAGCAGGTCGGTCAGCGCCATGTAGGCCATGATGGCGGCACTGATCGGCATGACCGCATAGACCACCGACATGGGAACGCGCAGGGCCGCCGATTGCTGGAATGACTGTAACGCCATGTAGTCCAGCCCGACCTGGAGCAGTACCGACATGAATGCAATCGTGACCAGAGCGATCAGGCCTTGGCAGAGTCGCCGCCCGTACGGGGGCAGGGCATCGGCAAGAACCGATACGGCGATATGCCGGCCACGGTGGTAGGCCAGACAGGCGCCGAGGAAGGTCAGCCAGATGAGCAGGTAGCGGGCGGTCTCCTCGCTCCAGCTTGTCGCCGTGAAGAGGACCCGCGAGACGATCTGTAGGGACATGACGGCGATAAGCGCCACGATGCCGGCGACGGCAACGCGTTGCAGCACGGCATCAATGGCGCCTTCGATCGCCCGCAGTGACCGAAGCAAGGCCTAGTCCAGCTGCTTGCGGATGCGGCTCAGATACTCACCGAAGCGGTCGCTGTATTGGTCGTAGACCGGGTCGACCGCCGCGCGGAAGGCCTCGAGATCAGGGTCTTCGACGACTTCCATGCCAGAGGCCTTGAGTTCGGCGAGCTGTTCGGCCTCCATTTCCTCGTTGACCTGGCGCTCATACTCGGCCGCCTCTTGGGCCGCCGCCTCGATCACGCTCTGGACCGGCTCCGGGAGCTCGCTCCAGACCGGCATGCCCATGACGAAGATCGCCGGCGCGTAGGTATGACGGCTGAGCGTCATGTGCGTCTGCGTCTCGTTCAGCTCGAAGGAGTGGATGACGTTGACCGGGTTCTCCTGACCATCGATGGTGCCCTGCTGCATGGCGGTCAGCGCCTCCGTCCAGGCCATCGGCACGGCATTTGCGCCGAGTTCCCGGAACGTATCGACGTAGACCGGGTTTTCCATGACGCGCAGCTTCAGGCCATCCAGATCAGACGGCTCGGTCACCGGGCCGCGACTGTTGGTCAGATTACGGAAACCGCGCTCCGCGTAGGCCAGGCCCTTGAGATTGACGCGCTCGAGCTCATCCAGAAGATCCTGACCAACCGGACCGTCAAGGACCTGGTAGGCCGCCTCGCGGGAGGGGAACAGGAAAGGCAGCTCGAAAACCGCGATCTCTTCGACGAAGTTGGCGACCGGGCCGTTCGTGATCACGCCCATATCGACCGTGCCGATCTGCATGCTCTCGAGTAGCGTTCGCTCGTCGCCGAGCTGCGCGTTAGGGAATATCTCCACCGAGACAGCCCCATCGGTGCGTTCCTCGACGAGCGTTTCGAATTTCTCCGCGGCGATATGGAAGCCGTCCTGCTCGTTGACGACATGTGCAAGGCGCAGCTCGATCGGCTCGATTTCGCTGAAATCAGCCTCGCTCTGGGCACCCGCGACGAGCGGAACCAATCCGAGCCCGAGCACCATCGCCCGCAGCGTGCTACGAAAATTCGCCATCAATCTCTCCTCCAGTTGACTGCGCGCCTGAGTTTTCCTGCTCAGGCGGGGTCAGTCAATTCCTGATCCTCCAGGTCACCCAGAGGCCGAGCAGGCAGAAAAGCGCGAACACCCACCCCGAGACGGCGCCAGCCATGATGCCCGAGAGCAGCGTGCCGACGGTGCAGCCAAGTGCGGTCATGGCCCCCCAGCCCATGAGGACGCCGCCGGCAAGACTGCCTGCAGCCTTACCGACCGTCACCCGCTGCGGGCGAAAGTCGCCGGCCGCGAGCGCCGACGCCAGGGAGGCAAGGATCAGACCGATGATGAAGGCACCGTTCTCTGACAGGAGGACGTTTTTGACCGCGGTCGCGCAGCCGGAGAAGCCATCGAGTCCCTGCAATCGATCGGGTAGCACTCCGAGGCCGTTACCGGCCGTGCGCGCCAGACTGCCAAGCTCGGCGGTGACGCCCAGTGGCGCGACTCGCAGGTAGGCCATCACGGCAAGCGCGCCGATCAACAGACCGCCCACATAGGTGGGCCAGCGCTGCCCCAGGAGTCGCTCGCGAAAACTGGCTGGCGCTGCCCCTTTGGCAGGACCCGCCGGTCGATGCCAGCGCATGAGCGCGAGGGCCAGAAAGGTAAGCCCGCCGAGCTGTATCAGTATCGATCCGCCATAGCCCGCGAGGTCGGGCAGCCAGATGACCGGTGCCTGGTCGATACCTGCCAGATAGAGCGTGTTCCACGTGGCAAAGCCAAGCCCAAATCCGATCAGCACACCGCCGAGCGCAGCCACCGAGCCGATGGCGCCTTCGCCCAGCCGATACAGGTGGGCACTGATGCAGGAACCCGACAGGGTCATACCGCTGCCGAAGGTGAACGCTGCCAGGGCGAGTACCCAGCTTACGGGCCCGATATGCGCATCGGGCGGGAGGCGTCCACCCGCGGGGTCGGGGACAAACAGGCCAAAGATCAGGTGATAGCCGAGTGTGCCCACCGCCAGGGCGGCAAGAATACCCAGCAGTCCGCGGGCGTCGCGATGGTCCAGAAAGTCCCGAGTCACGCAGAAAAAGCAGAATCGGGCCCGTTGGAGGAGTACACCGAATGTCGCGCCGAGCAGCAGACTGAGCGCCAGCGGATCGCCATTGCTCACGCTGAGCTGCCAGGACCCGACGATGAGCCCGGCGGCTATGAGCGTGGGCAGCACCGTAGAGAACAGGAGGCGCCGGCGTAAGGCCGGCGCTGTAACGGTGGCAGTGATGTTCTCCATCTTATGGCCCGGTGTTACTGACCACCCCAGACCGTGCCGGCCAGATTGGTGACCGGGACGCCGACTGAGTTGCCATACTCGGTCCAGGAGCCATCGTAGTTTTTCACCTCGTAGCCGAGGATCTTCGAGAGCGCGAACCAGGTGTGGCTCGAACGCTCACCGATTCGGCAGTAGGTGATGACCGGCTTGCTGCCATCAACGCCGGCTTGGGCATAGATCGCGCGCAGTTCGTCGGCTGACTTGAAGGTGCCATCCTCGTTGACGGCGTTGCCCCAGCCCACATTGACCGCCCCCGGAATGTGCCCGGCGCGCACCGAGAGCTCATCGACGCCGTCCGGGGCGATGATGCGGCCCTCGTATTCGGCGGCCGAGCGGATATCCACCAGCTGGGTGTTGGCGGCCTCGTTACTCGCGACCTCGACCACTTCCGGCAGGAATGCACGGATGGACTCATCGGCCTCGCTCACCTCGATGTCACCCTGTGGCTTGATTGCCGGGCGCAGGCTCAGGGGCCGGCCCTCGGCCTCCCACTTGTCCCGACCGCCATCCAGCAGGCGGACACTGTCGACCCCGTAGATGTCAAAGATCCACGCGCCCCAGGCGGCAAACCAGTTGTTGGTGTCGCCGTAGAGAACGATTTCGTCGTCACCGGAGACGCCGGCATCGCGCAGCAGGGTCTGGAATGATGCCCGGTCAATGATGTCGCGGCGGACCGTGTCGACCAGGTCCGAGTGCCAGCGGAAATTGACCGCCCCCGGAATGTGCCCGCGCTCGAACTTGCCCGGATTGACGCTGACCTCAATGACGGTGAGGTCGTCATGATCCAGGTTGTCGGCCAGCCAGTCCGTGGTGACGAGCGCGTCGGTGTTGGGGTTGGCGGCCGCCAGCCCGGTGAAAAGGGCGAGGGCGATGCCCCCGGCGATGTGGCGGATGGTTGGGGTGGAAATCATGTCAAGCCTCCGATGAATGGTCGCTACGAATAATCGGAGTCTAGACAGCGCCTTTTAAAACTGGAAAGAATTTATAGAGATACGTTAATGCTGATTAAGTATATGCGGCGACTCAGCGTAGCTGACTGTCTTTGCTGCCACGCCGGTTATAGGCCGATGGGTGGGTGCGGGCCTGATCGTGGGCTTGCTGGCACGCTACGCACAGGCGCACGCCGGGCAGCGCCTTGCGACGGCCCTCGGGGATGACGCTGTCGCAGTCCTCGCAGTGGGTCAGGCTCTCGCCGTGGGGCAGGGCGTCCTGGGCGCGTCGGACTGCGTCGTTAACGGCCCCCTCGATCTCGTCCTGTGCGGCGTCTTCGCTGCCAAATCCTTTCGCCATGGTGCGATTATCCGTGACGGCGCTCAGCTCCGCCGTTCGAGTCCCATTTGCCAGAAGTCGATTTCAAGCCGTGTCGCATCCCGAAACACGGTGACGAGTTCATCAAAGCGTGCCGGGGTTACATCGGCAAGACGGGCGTCGACCCAGGTGCGCTCGGCCGCCATGGCCGCCTGAAACTCGTCGCTTTCATACATCGCGATCCAGGCATCAAAAGGGTTATCGCCCCCGCGGACCGTGGTATGCCGGCGGTTGATCCAGTTGGCGATCTCGCCATAGCCGATCACGCAGGGGGCAAGCGCCACATGCAAATCGAGCAGATCGCCGCGATGGCCGGTATCGAGCACATAGCGGGTATAGGCCATGGTGGCGCGGGCCTCGGGCAATGCCTCGAGCTCGGCCTCGCTGATGCCCCATTCGCGGCAGTAGTCAACGTGCAGAGCCAGCTCCAGGTCGACGATGGCCTTCAGCCCCTCGTGGGCCTGGCGCAGGTCGGCAAGCGTGCGGCTTTTGTAGGCAGCCAACGCATAGGCCCGCGCGAAGTGAATCAGGAACAGATAGTCCTGCTTGAGGTAGTGCTGGAAGGAGTCATGGGGCAGGGTGCCGTCGCCGAGCTGGGCGACAAAATCATGCTGGATGTAGGCCTGCCAGTCGTTGGCACAGACCGCTTTCAGATCATCAAAACGATAGCGTGAACCATTACTCATGGACTGAATCCTCGCACGCGGTGGGTGGTGGGCGCCACGCTTTGGGAGACTGATAGACTCAGGCCCTCGCCAAAAGGAGAGGCCCAGTCGTGCAGCCCATCGTTCGATCGGTTTTTCATGCGCCCAGCCATACCTTTTCGTACGTGGTCTGGGACGCGGCAACCCGCCGGGCGGCGATCATCGACCCTGTGCTCGATTACGATCCGCACTCGGGCCGCAGCGGCACGCAGACCGCCGAGCAGCTCATCGCAGTGGTCGAGGCCGAAGGATTGCGCGTGGACTGGCTGCTCGAGACCCACGCCCATGCCGATCACGTGAGTGCGCTCGCCTTTCTTAAAGCCCGCTTTGACGCCTCCACCGCCATCGGCGAGCGCATCACCGAGGTGCAGGCCCGCTTTGCCCGGCTTTTCAATCTGGGTGAGGATTTTGCGACCGACGGCCGACAGTTCGATCATTGCTTTGCCGACGAGGAGACTTTTGCGCTGGGCGATCTCCCTGCGCAGGTCTTCCATACGCCCGGGCACACCAGCGATCACATTACCTATGTGATCGGGGACGCCGTGTTTGTTGGCGATACGCTTTTCATGCCCGATGCCGGGACAGCGCGTTGCGACTTCCCGGCCGGCTCGGCGCGGGACCTGTATCGCTCGATCCACCGTCTGTTTGCCGCGCTCGATGATGACCAGCGCGTGTTTCTGCTCCATGACTACGGCACCGACACCCGCGAGCCGGCTTGCCAGACCACTATTGGCGAGCAGCGCCAGGCGAATATCCATGTGGCGGAAGGCGTTAGCGAGGATGACTATGTGGCGATGCGCGAGGCCCGGGACGCCACACTGCCCATGCCCGTGCTGATCCTGCCGGCGGTGCAGGTCAATATCCGCGCCGGGCATTTCCCGCCGGCGGAATCCAATGGGCTGCGCTATCTCAAGATCCCGCTGGATGAGTTCGGCGCCCACTGGCAACCGCGCGAACACTGACCAGAGCGCTCTGATATCGTGACGGTATGACGACCGTTCAGGGCCTGCACCACATCACCGCCGTCGCCGCGGATCCGCAGCGCAACGCTGATTTTTACACGCGGGTCCTGGGGCTTCGCCTGGTCAAAAAGACCGTCAATCAGGACGATCCGTCCAGCTATCACCTCTACTACGGGGATGATCGCGGCCGTCCCGGCACGGCGATGACGTTCTTCCCGTTTCCGGGAGTGCCGGCGGGCCAAGCGGGCCGCGGTCAGCCCCTCGAGACGCGTTTTTCGGTGCCGGCTGATGCCATTGCCGCCTGGCAGTCACAGCTCGCCGACGCCGGTATCACGGTCACGCCGGGTCATACCGATGTCCCGATGCTGCAGTTTCACGATCCCGATGGTCTGCCGCTGGCGCTGATCGGTGATGCTCCCTCGTCCATCGCCGCTGACACGCGCGGCGAAACCGCCATTCGAGGGTTTTCGGGCATGAGTCTTGCCAGTCACCGGCCGGTCGCCACTGCGCGAGTGCTGACCGGGCTGCTGGATTATGTCGAGTCGGGCGCCGGCGTGGGCGGCACGCGGTTTGTCAGCGTTGACGCGCCGCTCGCCCGACACATCGACCTGGTGGAGGACGTTGCACCGGGGCAGGCGGGCTACGGCACCGTCCATCATGTCGCGTTCCGGGTCGCGGATCGTCCGGCGCTGCTCGAGCGGCTCGAGCGCATCCGCGCCTGGCAGCTGCCGTGTTCCGGTGAGGTCGATCGGTATTATTTCCGCTCGGTGTACTTTCGCGAACCCGGTGGCATGCTGTTTGAGATTGCCACGGATGATCCGGGGTTTGACGTGGATGAGCCGGTGGAATCACTGGGCAGTGACCTCAAGCTACCGCCGGCGCATGAGCCGATGCGCGCCACCATCGAGGCGCAGTTGCCAGCGCTTGTAAGTCGGCCCCTATGACAACCTTCAAGGTCGGTGAAAAGGACCGCGATGGGCGGCAGAAGCGCATTGACTACTCAGGCCGCTACCTGCGGGCGAGCCGCACCGGTGGGGTGGCGCTGCGCGCCCATGTCAAGGCCGCCGGCATCAACCTGACCGGCAACACCAGTCACGGCTTTCGTGTCTCCACCCGGTTGGCGAGGAACACCCAGGTCGCCATGCAGAACGGCCGGTTCGTGCTCCGGGGTCGCTACGGACCCGATATCGCCAAGGTAAACCTCTCGAAAAGCGGCGTGAGCGTCTCGAGCAAGGTGGGGCTCGGCACCATCAACTGGCTGCGCCCGGGGGCATCGTCGGCAAAGTTCGCCGGCGTGCAGTTCCGTGGTCAGAAAGCGGCGGCTGCCAATGGGATCTACCTGGCGCTGATGGGGTTGGCGAGCCTGACTCGGGGATTCTTCCGCCTCGCGGCGTGGGGCGTGCGGTTGCTGGCCAGTGCCCTGCAATGGGCCGTCGGGCGCTGGCAGCAGGCCCGCCAGGCCCGGGAGCGCATTGCCGTGGATACCGACACCGCGGCGGCCGCCGGCGAGGCCGTGCTCGGTGCACATGCCATCGTCCCATCCGCCGAACCGGTGCGCGATCTGTTCGCCGCGCTCGTTTACCTTACCGCCGTCATGGGGCGGGGCGATCGGGCGCTTGATGCGGCAGTTGTTGAGGCCCATGTCCCCGACAACCCGTTCACCGCGGTGCTGGTGACGGATGTCAATGCAGCGGGTAGGGTGCTTGAGCACGCCCTCGCCGATCACCCGGCCGCCGAAGACCCCGCGGCGATCCTCGGCGTGATCCACCATCTGGCGGGCGCGTTCGCCGCGCGCGTCGATGAGGCCATCCGCACCGAGGCGGTGTTCGCCATCGATGACGCCTGCCTGGCCCTGGGGCCGCGCACCATCCTGCAGGATGCGCTGCTCGACCGGCTGGTGGAATCCCTCGGTGTCGAACTCCAGTTGATCGGAGAGCGGGAATGACCGACGACCTCGGCGGCTTTGAGGCGGCGGTTCGCCTCCATGAGCAGCTCCTGAGACGACCCGACCCGGACGCCGCCGCAGCGCAGCTGTGCCCTGGCCGACTCGATCCGCTAACCCGGTGGACCGCCGATCTTCATCCGATACGCGCCTATCAGGCGATCGACCCGAACCGGCTGTCGCTGGCGGGGTATGACGACTTTCATGCCATTCCGGACGCGTCCCTTGAAGCGGCAATCGAAGGGGTTGTCGACGCCGAGGGGCCGGTGCATTTCGATACCCTGGCCGACCGCCTGCTGGCGGCCGCCGACGTGGGCCGGCTCGGCTCGCGCATCCGCGAGCGGATCGAGGCACGCCTCCAGGCCCTGTCGGCAACCCCCGATCTAAGCCAGCGGGGCGGGTTCGTCGCCCGTCCCGCGCAGTTTCTCAAGCCGCCCTATCGCGACTGGCGTGAGGCGCCGGAGAAAACCCGGCGGCTGGAAGCCGTCAGTGATGAGGAGCTCATGCTCGCGCTCTTCCGCGCGGTACTCGACGGCAACGCCAACGATGCTGAGACCGCGATGAATGCGGGCATCCACGCCATCGGATTCACGCGGCTGACGGACAACGCGCGCGATCGGCTACAGGGACCACTGGCGGCCCTGCTCGATGGGGGAATACTGGAGGCGGTGGGCGACGGGCTTCGGGTGGCAATGTTACCCTGTCCAGTCGATGACACACGATCATAGCCACGACCATAGCGCGCATTTCGCTGCCCATAACCGCTCATTCGCCATCGCCGTGGTGCTCAATACGCTGTTCGTGGTGATTGAGGCGGTTTACGGCGTGATGGCGGGGTCGCTCGCGCTCATCGCCGATGCCGGTCATAACCTCAGTGATGTCCTGGGGCTCATCATGGCCTGGGCGGCCAGCTGGATGGCGGGCAGGGCCGCCACCGACGCCCGGACCTATGGCCTGAAAAAGACCACGATTCTGGCGGCGCTGTTCAATGCGCTGATCCTCATCGCCGCGGTCGGCGGGATCACCTGGGAGGCCGTCCGAAGGCTGGCTGATCCGGCTGATGTCGCCGGTCTCACCGTGATCGGCGTGGCGGCGATCGGGGTAGTGATCAACGCGATCACCATGCTGCTGTTCCTCAAGGGCCAGCGGGGCGACATCAATATCCGCGGGGCGTTTCTGCACATGGCCGCCGATACGGCGGTATCGGTTGGTGTCGTGGTCTCCGGCACGATGCTGGTGCTGACCGGGCTCGCCTGGATCGACCCCGTGGTGAGCCTTGTCATTGCGGCGGTGATCTTCATCGGCACCTGGCAGCTGCTCAAGGATTCGCTGGCGCTCGCCACCGACGCCGTGCCCCGGGGCATTGATCCAGCCGCGGTGCGGGCCCGTCTTGAGGCGCTGCCCGGTGTGAGCTCCGCCCATCATTTGCACATCTGGGCGCTGAGCACGACCGAGAACGCGCTGACCGTCCATCTCGTCAAACCCGATCCCGAGGGCGACGACAGCCTCATCAGCGAGGCTTCAGCCATGCTGGCCGAGGACTTCAATATCCAGCACACCACCATCCAGTACGAGCGGGACCATCAACAGTGTCCGACCGGTGGCGGTTGTTGAGTGATAACGTGCTCGTCATGAAGCCGATCATCGTTTTCGACGTCAATGAGACGCTACTGGATCTGACAACGCTCGAACCGCTGTTCGCGCGCTGCCTGGGTGACCGCCGCGCCATGCGGGACTGGTTTGCCGAGCTGATTCTCTACTCCCAGACCGTCACGCTCGCCGGGCGCTATGTGCCATTCAGCGAGCTGGCCATCGCGACGCTGCGCATGCGCGCCGAGGTGATGGGCGCTCGGCTTACAGCCGCGGATGAGCAGGCACTGGGTGAGTTGATCCGCTCCATGCCGGCCCATGCAGATGTCGTCCCGGCACTCGAGCGTCTGCGGGCCAGCGGTTACCGGCTGGTGACGCTGACCAACTCGCCGCCGTCCGCATCCCCGACACCGCTCGAGCGGGCGGGGATCGCCGAGTACTTTGAAGCGCATTACAGCGTCCATCCAGTGGGCCAGTTCAAGCCCGCGCCGGCCTGCTACCGCCAGGTGGCATCGGCACTGGGGGTGCCGCTGCGGGATCTATTGCTGGTGGCCTGCCACGGCTGGGATACCATCGGCGCTCAGGCGGCGGGCTGTCAGGCCGCGTTTATCAAGCGCGCGGGCAACGCCGAAATCCGGCTCGCGGATCTCCCTCGACCCGACTTTGCCGCCGATGATCTCGAGACGCTGGTCGCAACGTTGGTCGCCGCCTGAATGCGTCTCTGGGTTGATGCCGATGCCTGTCCGGTCGCCGTTCGGGAAATCCTGTTTCGGGCGGCGCAGCGAACCGGCGTGCGGCTCACCCTGATCGCCAACCAACCGATCCCCGTGCCCCCGTCGCCCCTTATCGACACGGTACAGGTCGCTTCAGGCTTTGATGTGGCCGATGACGAGATTGTCCGTCGGGTGGGGGCCGGGGATCTAGTGGTGACGAGTGATGTCCCACTGGCTGCAGAGGTCATCGATCGGGATGCGTTGGTTCTGACGCCCCGGGGCGAGGCGCAGACGCGTGAGAATATCCGCGCCCGGCTGCAGATGCGGGATTTCATGGAAACGCTGCGCGGCAGCGGCATCCATACCGGGGGCCCGTCGGGCCTGACGGCGGCCGATCGTAAACGCTTCGCGGATGCACTGGATCGCTATCTCAGTCAGCTTCGACCCTGAGGTGAGCGCTCATGCTGGACGTCCTCGCTGGCGCTCGGTACCGCGTCTACGATCAAGATGGTCGCCCACGTTACCCATTTACCCGGCGCCACGGGCGCGGGACTCGGCAGTGGCCTCAACGAGCTTTCGCTGGGCGAGCACCTTCAGCTCTCCCCAGATCTGGGGGTCGATATCGACGCCCTGATCCCAGGCGTACCGCGAGCGGGCATTGAACTCTTCCGCCGTGACCGTCTCGAGACGCTCGATGCTCGGGTGATCGGCAGACGCAGCGGGCAGCATCGCAAAGTCCCGGGTGGCCACGATCGTCAGGGTGTCGGTATCGGCCTCCAGTTCACCGCCGCCATCGGCGCGAAAGCGGTGGAACACCGGCAGCTGCTCATCGGCCAGAGCGACGCCGACGTTCTGTACGGCGCGACGGGGTTCACCTGTGCACCAGAAAGCGGCAATGTGGTGGCTCCGTCTCGCGCAGCGGGGTAAATACCCCAGGATGAAGCTGCAATCGCGACAACCTCGAAGCCGTACGATACCCAGCCCCCACTCCAGAGCCCGTATGCAGGCCAGATCCGCCGCGAGGCTGCCGCCATGCAGCAGAGAACCATGATTCATTTCCAGGACTACGCAGCCGCCATCGTCATAGCGCCGGGTGAGAGCGGGCCAGCGCTCACCGCTGAGTCTTGGCAGGATTTCACCGAGCAGCGTCGCGCCGCCGAGGCCATGCTGCTCGAGCCACACCACCATATCGGCGGCATCCTCGAATTCACCGGGCGGGAATCCCAGGCCATCAAGGGCGCGGCGACAGATCGGCGTGAACTCGTTCAAAGAGACATGCATTAACGCTCTCCTCCGAGCTCGGGCTTGAGGGGCATCCACCAGTCATCCGCGAAATGCTGGCCGATGTCCTCGATACGGGGTGCGCCCTGGAACAGGGTGATCCTCACCCAGCGATCCGACCGCGGATCGAACTTGGTCGCACCGAAAAAGGCGAGCTTGCACCGCAGCAAGTGAATGGGCAGCGTGCCCTGGGCGAGCAGGTTGGCGCGGATATCGCCGAAGGCGTGCTCCGAGAGGGTCTGCACGCGCCGGGCGATGCCTTTGAAACGGGGATGGGCGAGCAGGAATTCGACCAGTGGTGTGGAGCGTTCCTGCGTGGCGCGCCAGTCAAGTAGGGCGTCGTAGAGCTCGCGGGTCTGTCGGGCCACATCAAGGCCCATCTCCCATTCATCACCGGCATCAACGCCGCGCTCACCCAAGCGCGGTTCCTCCTTCTCGGCCGATCGATACCAGAAAAGATGCGTCTGTTCAGCATCATCAAAATCGTAGTTGAGGGCCCAGTCATAGTCCCGCCGTAGCCGTGCCAGCAGATCGTCTGTACCCATTTCCGGTACGAGGTCCTGCGATTCGGAGGCGCCCATGGACTGCTCTAGCTCATCCACGCGCTCGGGGTAGATCTCGAGCATCAGTGAGTTGAGCAGCTCCTGGGTCTCAAGGGAGCAGTACGCCCGTGACCAGTCGAGCAGCGCCTGCCAGAGCATCACCTCGGGGATGGCGGTTTGTGCGAGCCAGTCGCGGGCCTCCTGTAACTCGGCGCCGAGCTGGGCGTTGCAGGCCGACTGGCGCGGATCATCGGTGAACGTCTCGGCATTGTGCGCGATGGTGTGATCGATCAGACCAATCATGCGCTCGCGGGTCTCCCGATTGGGCACTTCGCCGAGGCAGCGTGCCAGCGCCGATTCGCGCATCAGCAGCCACTGATTGATGAGCTGTGGGTGATTGATCAGGAATGGCGCCATGCCAAGACCGGTGCTGTTGCCGATCCCCAGATAGCGTTGCAGGTCGGGGTGTAGACCGACCGCCGTCTCAGGCGAGCGGCAACGGGCAATATGCTCAACCTGGCGGATGCTGAAATCGCGCAGCAGATAGACCGCGAACATCTGCGCCGAGAACGGCAGTCCGAAATCCTCCAGCTCGCGGATGCGCGGATAGTCGGCGATGCCGAACTTGCCGTTGCCGTAAACAGCTGTGGTGCGGTAGAGATAACCGACGCGGGCGAGCTGATCGGCATCGGGCTGATGACCCCGGGACAGGGCCTCAACCGTGCTGTCGAAGTTGCGCAGTGAGCGGTTGGCCCGGGAGAGCACCATGACTCGGGGATCACAGCGCCCCGCCTCCTGACGCGGTACGTTCTCGCGGAGGCGCTCGATATAACTATCATCGACATCCCCGAGACATAGGGCAAAGGCGACATCCCAGGCATTGGCGATCACTCGGTCGGAGCGTGCATCCGGGTCCAGGTGCTGCGAGAAGATAACGAGGTTGTAAATACGCGTGGGACTGGCCACGCGATAGATGCAGGTCCCATAACCGTTATCATCAAGATCGAAGCGCTCGCGCTGGATGGCCCAGCGCTCGGCCATGACCTTGCGCATCAACGTGCGGATGAAGCTGAGGCGGCATGGGTGCAGGCTGCCCAGCCGCTCAAGATCCATGACCTCAGACGCTGGGCGGAGTGGCACACGGCCGGTATCCGGCCGTGGGCTGTCAGCCTGCACGCTGACGGTGCGACGGATTCTAGAGACCATATCGATCCTCCCTACGGCTCGGCCTTGGCGAGCGAGGTCTGACGCACCAGCCCCTGCTCGCGGGCCATGGCATAGGCCGCCTTCGGCCCGGTCCACAGCGATGGCAGCAGCACCAGCGACACCGGGATGGCGGTCACCACGATGAACTGCTGCAGTGCCGAGATCTGCCCGGCACCCATGTAGAGCAGGATCGCGGCCATCACCGCCAGGGCGATCCCCCAGAAAGCGCGAACGCCTGTCTCGGGACGGTCGTGCCCGGTGGCGACCATGGAGATGGTGTAGCTCATTGAGTCGCCGGTCGTCGCCACGAAGATGGTGGTCAACAGCAGGACCGCGGCGGCCATCACCGAGCCCAGTGGCAGGGCCTGGGCAACGGTGAGCGTGGCGACATCAAAGCGGAAGTTGGTCAGGGCTTCGGCAAGATCGATGCTGCCGTTCAGCTGATAGAAGATGCCCGAGCCGCCCAGCAGCGTGAACCAGACGGTGGTGGCGACCGGAGCGGCCACGCAGACCGCCAGGATCATTTCGCGCACGGTGCGCCCACGCGAGATCCGCGCCACAAACAGCGCCATCAGCGGCCCATAGCCGATGAACCAGGCAAAGAAGAACACCGTCCACCACTTCATCCACCAGTCCGGCGCGGTCTGGGTGG